>NZ_CP029693.1:1212500-1515625 GCF_003228315.1 Pseudomonas putida | reverse complement strand
GGCCAAGGGTAACCGTGTGGTGGAGGCGGTGGAGGAGGCGTTGATGCAGTTGGCGTAGGGACTTTTTATGCTTTCGGGGGCGCTTTTTCGGCGAGCGTTGCGAACCGTTCCCAAGGCCCCGTGCTGGTCATCGGAAAAGCGCGGGAAAACTTGTGATGATGGCGTATAGCCGCTAATAGTGATTGGGTACTGGGAGAGGGCCTGAAGATGATTTCGAGATTCGTTGTAGTCCCTGCAATACCGACGGAAACGGGTTCAGTGCGTGACGGTGCGCGCTTCTATTGCGAGACGGCGCCAATAGGTTTCAACATCTATGACAACGAAGAGAAATGTCGTTTGAAGACGACCTATCAGAACCGGGAAGTGGCTCGGGACGAATGCCAGCGGCTTAATCAGGAGCTGTTCCAGGCGTGTCTTGCACGACGGGAATCCATGGAAGCGGTATAGACGCTTATCCACTTGTTAAAAATGCCGACGCTAATCAGGACGCTTTGCGTATTTGGAAATCAGGATGATTTGGACGAAACGGCGCAGCTCTTTGCTGGGCTTTATTTTTTTGGCCGTAGGCCTGGTACTTTTTTCGGCCTTGCTATTGCTCAAGTCCGAGACTCAGCGAAGGGAAACGTATTTTTCTGAGTACGTGCAGAATATTTCCGGGGTTGTGCGCAATCAGCTGGATACCAATGAGGCCGTTCTCTCGGGCTTCTCGGCATTCCTGCAAGCAGTGGATCAGAGTGATACCGAAGCGACGGCCCGTTATGCGGCAGCCGTGTTATCAGCCTACCCGCATATCTACATGCTCGAAGTCGCCCGCGCTGTGCCGGTCTCCGAGCAGGTCGCTTTTGAAAAGCTGTTGCGGCGCACATGGCGGCCAGACTTCGAGCTCAAGGATTTCCCCAGTCTCACTCAGCAACCCAATGGACCCCAGGCCTTTTTGAGTGAGACCTGGCCTGTGTTGTTCATGTACCCGTCGCTGCCTGAATCCAGCTCGATTTACGGCGTAAGGCTGGAAACGGTCCCCTATCTTTCCTACGCACTGGCACGCACCCACAGCAGCCAGAAGCCCGCGGTTTCTCCCGTGTTCTCCATGTACGAAGGCGGGAGTGCCTACATTCTGATGCAGTCAGTCACTCGACCCGAGCAGGAGCGCGGGCGTGCCAGCCCGAATTTTTTCGGCAGCACCATGGTCGCGTTGCTGTTGGTCAAGACCGGTGCACTGTCTGAGGCCGTCAATCACGCGAATGTCGATCCGCTGGTTCATATAACCGCCGTGCTGAAGACGGCGGCCGGATCTGAGAGCGATGTTTTTTCAACGCAGGTTCAACAGGCCGGCTTCCTCGATCGCCTGCTGTTGCCGCAATTGAATGACCGTGTCGAAATTCTCAATTCATCGCAGCCCATGACCCTGCTGTTCGAGCGGCAACTGCGTTTCGGGGACGTCCTGACCGAAGAAATGCTGATGATTCTTCTGGTACTGGCCGGGGCCCTGGTGCTGATGCCGATGGTCTTGATCAGGCATTTCAAGTCGATGGAAAGAGCCGAAATCGAGCACGAGCGCGCGGCCTGGCTCGCCACCCATGACGTGCTCACGCAACTACCCAACCGATACCTGCTCGCCGAGCGTTTCGCCCAGGCGCACTCGGATTGGGAAACGAAGGGTATTGCGTTTGCCGTGCTGTTGATCGACCTGGATCACTTCAAGGAAATCAACGATCAATACGGCCATGACGTCGGTGACGAGGTTCTTCGGGCGGTCGCCGGTCGCATGCTTCAATCCAGCCGCCCATGTGACACCGTTGCCCGGTACGGTGGCGACGAATTCGTCATGCTGATTTCCAACCTTTCCGACCCCCGGAGTGCCGAGGTGCAGGCGGCGAGGGTGTTCGACTCCATCGCCCGGAAAGTCGTGACCAGTGCAGGAGAGCTATCGGTATCGTGCAGTGTCGGGGTTTCACTGTGCCCGGTTCATGGCCAGAGTCTCGATGCGTTGCTCAAGGCGGCGGATCAGGCCATGTATGGCGTCAAGCAGCTCGGGCGAAGGGGCGTGGGGATGACTGAATCTCCGCTTGCATGAGACGAGCCTCGCTGCAGCATCCGATTGCTTATCGAACATCTTCCTTGCTGCTCGCGATCATGCGCATGACGCAACCGGTGAGCAGTTCCGTCAGGTGCTGCTCCGACATCTCCAATTCGTTCCAGTGCAACTGGCCGTAGAGCATGCCCATCACGGCATGGGTGATCAGGCCGGTCTCGGCATTTGGCTGGCTCTTCGGTTCACGTTGTTCGGCGATGATTTCGTTCAATAGCGCGTGGTGCGCTCGCTTCAATTTGTCGGCGTGTTGCTGGTGTACCTCGTCGAGGTTCACGAACTCGCGGGTCACCAATATCAATCGGTGCCTGTCGTTCAAGGTAAAGCTGACGAAGGCGTGGACAAAACGACGCACCCGCTCGGCAGGCGTCCTGGCGCCTTTCATGCGCCGCCTGGTGATGATCAGCAGGTCTGACAAGGCCGACTCGATGAGTTCGAACAACAGGCACTGTTTGTTTTCGATGTGATGGTAAAGCGAGCCGGCCTGCAGCCCTACGTGACCTGCCAGATCACGCAAGCCAATGGCCTGGAAGCCACGTGTTGCGAACAGCTCGACGGCGGCATGAACCAGCCGGTCGCGAGCGCTGAGCGGTGAATGGGTGGAGGCGTGGATTGCAAGCATGGTGCTTTCACCAGGGGAAAAGTGATCGTTCGGGTGACGAGGCAGGGCGGCCCCGGCGGGCCGCCCTGCAGCCGGATCAGACCGGATTGGACTCTTGCGGGAGAATCAGCCGTGCAGGCACGCGTTGTCGCGAACCCCGTGCCACCCAGTAGTAAATGAAGGCGGGGACGATCAGGCCGATCAGCCACGAAATATCGGTGCCGCCGAGGGTTTCGACCAGTGGGCCTGTGTAGAAACTGGTGGCAATGAACGGCATCTGGATCAGCACGCCGAGGGTGTAGACGGCAATGCCGGGCATATTCCAGCGGCCGTAACGGCCATCAGGATCCGACAGGGCCGGAATGTCATAGCGCTCCTTGGTCACCAGGTAGAAATCCACCAGGTTGATCGCGCTCCAGGGGGTGAAAAACGCCAGCAGGAACAGGATGAAGGCGGAGAAGTCGTGCAGGAACGAGTGCCGGCCCATCAAGGCCAGCGCCGTCGCCGCGCCGACCATGACCAGCACGTAGAGCAGGCGCGACACCCTGGAGATTTCCTGATTGCCCCGGAAGCCGCTGACGATCGTTGCCATTGACATGAAGCTGCCATAAGCGTTGAGGGTGGTGATGGTGACCTTGCCGAACACGATGCTGAAAAACAGCAGCGACGCCACAAAGCCACTCGCACCCAGGCCGACGATGTAGGACACCTCATGACCGGCGAACTGATCCCCCGCCAGCGCGGCGACGAACACCCCGAAGATCATCGAAATCTGGGTGCCGATGACCGATCCCAGGCCGACGGCGAGAAAGGTTTTCAGGGCTGATGTGCTTCTCGGCAGGTAGCGCGAATAGTCGGCGACATAAGGGCCGAACGCGATCTGCCAGGAGGCCGACAGCGAGATCGCCAGCAGGAAGCTGCTCAGGGAAAAATGCCGGTTGGCCAGCAGTTCGCCGATGTCGTGGGCCGACAGCAAGCGATAGAACAGATAGAAGAACGACACCACGCCAATCAGGCTCGAGAGCCTCCCGATCAAGTGGATGGTGCGATAGCCCAGCACGGTCAGCACGACGATCATCGCGGCAAAAATGAGAATGCCGGTGCCGTCACTGACGTTGATCAACTGGCTGATCGCCTGGCCGGCGAGCACCGAGCCGCTGGCCGAGAATCCGATGTACATCAGGCAGGCCAGAACGATAGGGATCACCGCGCCGTATACACCGAACTGCACACGGCTGGAGATCATTTGCGGCAAGCCCAACTGCGGGCCCTGGGCCGCGTGCAGGGCCATGATCGCGCCGCCCAGCAGTTGACCGACCAGCAGGCCGATCAGCGACCAGAACACGTCGCCGCCGAGCACCACGGCCAGGGCGCCGGTGACGATGGCGGTCACTTGCAGGTTGGCGCCGAACCACAGGGTGAATTGACTGAGCAGTCGTCCATGGCGCTCGGATTCGGGGATGTAATCGATGGATCGCCGTTCTATATACGTCTTGCGCTGCGCACTTTCTTTGGAGGCGGACATGGCGGTTCCTCTCGGGTGTCGTGGGATACGACAACCTTCTCGGGTGGTGAAGCCAGGGATGGGGCCTGTGATCCAGGCCCCGGTTTTTTTGCTCGGTTAACGCTGGGCGTCGAGGACGCTGCGCGAAATGATGATTTTCTGCACTTCCGAGGTGCCCTCGAAAATCCGCAGGATTCGCGCGTCACGCACATAGCGCTCCAGCGGCAGGTCGCGGATGTAGCCATAACCGCCATGCAGTTGCAGCGCGGCATCGGTTATGAAACCGGCGCATTCGGCGGCGAACAGTTTGGCGGTGGCCGACTCCAGGCTGAAACGTTCACCGCTGTCGCGGCGCGCGGCGGCTTTCCAGGTGAGCATGCGTGCCGCTTCCAGTTGCGTGTACATGTCGGCGATGCGCCATTGGGTGCCTTGATAGGCCGCCAGCGGCTTGGGCCCGATCTGCCGTTCGCGAATCCAGCCAAGGCTGGCCTGCAAGGCTGCGTTGGCCACGCCCAGGGACATGGCGGCCACTTCGACGCGGCCGCGATCGAGCACCGCCATGGCGGTGTTGAAGCCGGCGCCTTCGCTGCCCAACAATGCCGACGCGGGCACCCAGCAATCCAGGGACAGCTCATAGATGGTGCTGCCGCGCAGGCCCATGGTTTTTTCCGGGCTGGAGAAGCTGATGCCGGCGGTGCCCTGGGGGATCATGAAGGCGCTGATGCCCTTGTGTCCGGCGTCGGCGTCGGTCTTGGCGTAAAGCACGATGAAACCGGCTTCGCGGGCGTTGGTGATGTAGTGCTTGCTGCCGCGGATTCGCCAGCCGCCGTTTTCCGCTTGCGCGCGGCAGCGCATGTCGGCCGGGTTGGAGCCCGCCGCCGGTTCGGTCAAGGCGAATGCCCCCAGCAACTCACCGCTGGCGGCGCGGGGCAGCCATTCCTGTTTCTGTTGTTCGGTGCCACCGATCAGGATCGAATCCGTCGCCAGAAAATGCGCGGTCAAGGCTGAGGCCGTGGATGCGCAGGCACCGGCAACGGCCTCGACGACGCGGCTCATGGCCAGGCTGCCGATCCCCAGGCCACCATATTCTTCAGGCAGGTTGATGCCCATTCCACCGAGTTCCGCCAGGGCTTGCAGGCTCTCGGCACAGAACGTTTCGGTTTCGTCGTAATGCTGGGCTCGTGGCTGGATCACTTCACGGGCCAGTTTTTCAGCGGATTCGATAACGGCCAGTTCGACCTGGTCCAATTCAAAGTTCATGGGAAAGCTCCTGTTTGTTCAGTCCGAATGCCTCGTTGTCGGCGCCCAGGCGCGGGGCGAGGGTGAGGGCATGGGGTTTGTGGCCGTTGAAGAACACCGGTTGCGGCACCAGTGGTTGCGCTGCACCTTGCGGGCGTACCAGCAATTGACGCACTTGCGCCTGTTCGCTGTCGGCCGCCTGGGCGAGGTTCCACACCGGGGAAGAGGGCACGCCGGCATCGAGCAGAATGTCGCAGGCCTGGTCGACGCTCAGCTGGCGCGTCCAGTGTTCGATCTCTGCGCGCAATGCAGGCTCGTTCGATGTGCGTTGCGGGTCGTCGGCAAAACGTGGGTCGCTGGCCAGTTCCGGCTTGCCCATGCATTCACACAAGCGCTGGAACAGCTTGTTGCTGGCGACCGCGATGACCACTTGGCCGTCTGCCGCGCGATAGGTGTCGAAGGGGGTCGACACCGGGTGACGGTTGCCCACCAGGCCCGGCGCGACGCCATTGGCAAACAGATTGGACAGGCCGGTCATTTGCAGGCTGAACAACACATCGAACATGGCGACGTCGATGTATTGCGCACCCGGTGCGTGGCGCTCGCGTGCGAACAGCGCCGAGCTGATCGCCCAGGCGGCGTAGACCCCGGCGCACAAGTCGCCGATGGCCTCGCCGCTGCGTGTCGGTCCGGTCTCGGCAAAACCGGTGACGCTCATCAATCCGGACATGGCCTGGGCGACGATGTCATAGGCCGGGTTGGTCGACAGCGGACCGTGCTGGCCAAAGCCTGAGATGCTCGCGTAGATCAGCTCGGGGTTGTATTGCTTGAGGGTGTCGAAATCGATGCCCAGGCGACGGGTCACGCCGGGACGGAAGTTCTCCACGACGACGTCGGCGTCGCGCACCAGTTCATACAGGCGGGCCAGGTCTTGCTTGGACTTGAAGTCCATTTCGACGCTGCGCTTGCCGCGATTGATCAGGCCGAAGTAGACGCTCTCACCGTCCTTGAAAGGACCCAGGTGACGGCTGTCATCTCCGTGGCCCGGCACTTCGAACTTGATCACGTCGGCGCCAAGGTCCGCCAGCATCGCGGTGCAGTGCGGGCCGGCCAGCACGCGGCTCAAATCCAGCACGCGAACGCCTTGCAGTTGTTGGGTAAACGGGCTGCTGCTCATGGCAGTTTCCTCGTATGGGGGCTTTAGGTTTCCCTGTGTAGGAGCTGAGCTTGCTCGCGATGAGGCCGGCAAATTCAACATCTTCGCTGGCTGATACATCGCTATCGCGAGCAAGCTTTGCTCCTACAGGGCAAGCATTACTTGCCGGTAATCATCGGTAGGTTCAGCCCTTGTTCTCTGGCGCAGTCGATGGCGATCTGGTAACCGGCATCGGCATGACGCATGACGCCAGTGGCCGGGTCGTTGTGCAGCACGCGAGCGATGCGCTCGGCCGCCTCATCGGTACCGTCGCAGACAATCACCATGCCCGAGTGCTGGGAGAAGCCCATGCCAACGCCGCCGCCGTGGTGCAGGGAAACCCAGGTCGCGCCGCTCGCGGTGTTGAGCAGGGCGTTGAGCAATGGCCAGTCGGACACGGCGTCGGAACCGTCCTGCATCGATTCGGTTTCGCGGTTCGGGCTGGAGACCGAGCCGGAGTCCAGGTGGTCGCGACCGATCACGATCGGTGCCGACAGCTCGCCGCTGCGGACCATTTCGTTGAACGCCAGGCCCAGCTTGGCGCGCAGGCCCAGGCCAACCCAGCAGATACGTGCCGGCAGACCCTGGAAGCTGATGCGCTCGCGAGCCATGTCCAGCCAGTTGTGCAGGTGGGCGTCGTCCGGGATCAGCTCTTTTACTTTCGCGTCGGTCTTGTAGATGTCTTCAGCGTTGCCCGACAGTGCCGCCCAGCGGAACGGGCCGATGCCACGGCAGAACAGTGGGCGGATGTAGGCCGGTACGAAGCCTGGGAAGTCGAAGGCGTTTTCCACGCCTTCTTCCTGGGCCATCTGGCGGATGTTGTTGCCGTAGTCGAAGGTCGGGATGCCTTGTTTTTGAAAGTCCAGCATGGCCTGGACATGCACCGCCATCGATTGCTTGGCGGCCTTGACCACCATTGCCGGATCCGTGATGGCGCGGTCGCGATACTGCTCCCAGGTCCAGCCGGCCGGCAGGTAGCCGTTCAACGGGTCGTGGGCGCTGGTCTGGTCGGTGACCATGTCCGGGCGCACGCCGCGACGCACCAGTTCCGGCAGGATCTCGGCGGCATTACCCAGCAGGGCGATGGAAATGGCCTTGCCTTCGGCGGTGTATTTGGCGATGCGGGCCAGGGCGTCGTCGAGATCCTTGGCTTGCTCGTCGACGTAGCGGCTGCTCAAGCGGAAGTCGATACGGCTTTGTTGGCATTCGATGTTCAGCGAGCAAGCGCCGGCCAACGTAGCAGCCAGTGGTTGCGCGCCACCCATGCCGCCCAGACCGGCGGTCAGGACCCAGCGACCTTTCAGATCATCGTTGTAGTGCTGGCGACCGGCCTCGACGAAGGTTTCGTAGGTGCCCTGGACGATGCCCTGGCTGCCGATGTAGATCCAGCTGCCGGCGGTCATCTGGCCGTACATGGCCAGGCCCTTGGCGTCCAGTTCGTTGAAGTGTTCCCAAGTGGCCCAGTGCGGCACCAGGTTGGAGTTGGCGATCAGTACGCGCGGGGCGTTGCTGTGGGTCTTGAACACGCCGACCGGCTTGCCGGATTGCACCAGCAGGGTCTCGTCGTCGTTCAGGTTGGTCAGGCTCTCGACAATCTTGTCGTAGCACTCCCAGTTACGCGCCGCACGACCGATGCCGCCGTAGACCACCAGTTCCTTCGGGTTCTCGGCCACTTGCGGGTCGAGGTTGTTCATCAGCATGCGCAGCGGCGCTTCGGTCAGCCAGCTTTTGGCGGTCAGCTTGTTGCCACGGGCGGCACGGATTTCGACGTCACGCAGGCGGGTGGTCTTGGCGGTCATGGTCATTTCCTCATTCACGGGTTGGCGGGTCGACGGCGCGGTGCAGCATGTCTGTATGCGCTTATATCAACCTGTATGTACAAGTGAATGCAAGTGAAGGGCCAAATTTGAATTTTTCGAACCTCAGAAAAACTCAAAAATCAAATAAAATGTTAAAAATCAATGACATAAAAATTCAAAGAAAAATGAGCGACACGAAGTCTAAGCAAAAATTCTGTTGCAACTTTGCAATGGATTGGTGCGAGGATGGGCTTTACGTAACACTTTGGTGCGAAGGGAAACGACGAAATGTCACCTTTTTGCCACTTTGGGCAGCGGCAGTAACAATGTCAGCAGACTGTCTGCAACAACAGGTAGGTCGAGCGGCAAGCGGGGGCCGCTCGACCCTTGAATCAGTTACCGAACTTGCCTTCCAGGCGATAGCGCGAACCCGGATAAACCAGTCGTGCGCACCCGACCTGGCCCTTGGCTGCCCAGGTACGGCGGCGAATCAACAGGCATGGCTCATAGCGCTTGATCTGCAACAACTTGCACTCCGCCGACTTGGCGTGGATCGACTCGACCACGTGTTCGCCTTCGGTCAGCGGCGCCAACTGGATCAGGTAGGCGTAGGGCGTGACCTTGGTGAAGTCCTGCTGCAGGTAAGCGGGAGCGACCTCGGCATTGACGAAGCGCTCTTCGATCTGCACCGGCACACCGTTCTCGTGATGCACCACCACCGAGTGGAACAGGCGCTTGACCCCTTCGAGGGGGAAGGGCATTGAGGCACGGGCTCGTTCGGGCATTTCTTCGAGCACGATGACTTCGCAGCGATGCTCGTGACCCCGGGCCTCGATTTCTTCGGCGATGTTGTGGATCTCGAACAGCGCGGCATGTCCCTTGGGCTCCGCGACAAAGGTACCCACGCCTTGCATGCGCACCAGCGAGCCTTCGATGGTCAGCTCGCGCAAGGCGCGGTTGATGGTCATGCGACTGACCCCCAGCAAATTCAGCAGTTCGCTTTCAGACGGCACCTTGGAGTTGGGCAACCAGGCACCGGAGCGAATCTTTTGCATGATGATTTGCTTGACCCGCGCATACAGCGGGGAGGGACTCTCGAGCGAAAAGGACTCCAGAGACGCATTGTCCTCATTAGATTTGGTCACGTTGATTCCTGAATTGAAAAGTTACCCCGACACGCATGCCGGCTAGTTTACCGAGCTACGGCAGATACGCCTATGCGCAGACAAGGCGCCCGAAAATCGCCGTGAAATCAACCGGATAACCCCAGCAGTCGCGCATTGATGGCCGACTGCTCTCGCCCGCGTGCCACGAGCCAGCGCTGGAAGTCCCGGCAATGGGCTTTTTCATAGGCGCTTTTGGAACTCACCATGAAGTACGACGTCGGCATTGGCAGGGCACTGGGGAAGGGCATGATCAAACGGCTGGTGGCCAGTTCATCGACAATCATCGAGGCTTGTCCCAAGGCCACGCCCTGACCCTGTACCGCCGCCTGAATCGCCATGTACGACAGGGAAAACACCCGATAACCCTGTCGCAGCTGTGGGCAGTCCACCTGTTGCGCAGTGAACCAGTCTCGCCACGACGGCGGTGACACGAATTTCGGCAGCCAGTCGATGGACAGCAGCGGATAGGCCAACAGGTCGGCCGGCGTGCGCAACGGCGCGTCGGCACGCAGCAAGGATGGGCTGCAGACGGGGACTACGTAGTCATGGAACAGCTCGACGGCGTTGCCCACGTACTCACGGTCGCTGTAGGTAAAGCGAAAGTCGAATTCGTAACCTTCGGGTGAAGGCTCTTCGTGTGTACCTTCGAGGAACACGTCCAGTTCCGGATGCTTGTCCTGCCAGGCGAACACCAGGGGTGCCAGCCATTGCGACAGTAGCGACGGCAACGCGCTGATGCGCATATTGGTGGGGTTCTTCGAGCGCTCGACTTCCGTGTGAGCAATGCGCAGGCTTTCGAAGGCCGACGTACAGCTTTTGTGATAGCGCTGCCCGGCGGCGGTCAGGTGGATTTGCTTGCCCACCTTGAGCGTCAAACTCAGCCCCAGGCTTTCTTCGAGCAACTTCATCTGCTGGCTGACCGCACCCGGCGTAATACCCAGGCGCCGGGCCGCTTCAGTGATGCCGCCGTAACGGCCGACCGCTTCAAAAACTTCCAGTGCGCGCAGGGAGGGCAGGGGTGTCATCAGGCGTTCTCCGGTCTGTTCTGACGGAATTATCGTTTAGGAAAACTAAATGAAATAGCGATTTTCCTCATCTTTTCAATGAAAAATATCCTCGTATTCTGGAGTCGTCACCCCGCTTGCCTGCAAGCGCCCAGAACAACAACAAGAGGATTCGACGATGTTTTTACGCAATGCCTGGTATGTGGTTGCCGAGGAAACCACGCTCACCGAAAGCCTGTACCCGATCACCATCCTGGGTGAACAGATCGTGCTGTACCGCAAGCTCGACGGCACGCCCGTCGCACTCGAGGATGCTTGCCCGCATCGCAAATTACCCTTGTCGATGGGGCGCAAAATCGGTGACCGGATCGAATGCGGTTATCACGGCCTGACCTTCGATTGCTCTGGCAGCTGTGTCCGTGCACCAGGCAGCCAGCGCATTCCGCAAGGCGCCAGGGTTCGCAGCTATCCATTGGCCCTGCGCTACGGATTGATCTGGATCTGGATGGGTGATGCCGAGCTGGCCGACCCCGCGAGCATCTTCAACGTGCAGGAATGGGGTGATCCCGGCTGGGGCATCAATCGCGGCGGCAGCATGACGGTCGAATGCAATTACCTGTACATGACCGATAACCTGCTCGATCCCGCGCATGTGGCGTGGGTGCACCAGACGTCGTTCGGTAATGCCGCGTGCGAAGACGAACCGCTGAAGACCATCGTGACGGACGCCGGCGTGACAGTGTCGCGGTGGATGCGTGATGTGGAGGTGGCGCCTTTCTATGCCCAGTTCGTCAAGTTCAGCGGTCGCTGCGATCGCAAGCAGCACTACGAGGTTCACTTTCCCTCCTGCGCCATTATCAAGTCGTTGTTCTCGCCAGCGGGAACGGGCAGCGATGAGGGACCGCTGCACGATCAGGTGTTTTTGATGAGTTCCTATAACTTCATGACACCCATCGACGAATCCAACACCCGCTATTTCTGGTTTCAGTTGCGCAATTTCGACCAGGACAGCGAGGAGGTGTCCCGTCAGTTTGATGAAAGCGTGCGTTTCGCCTTCAGCGAGGATCGGGTGGTGCTGAGTGCCGTGCAGCGAGGCATGACTAACAGGCGCACGCCGAACATCGACCTGGTCACGGACTCGGGCCCGCTGCGGTTTCGGCGCGCGCTGGAAAAATTGATCGCGCAGGAAAACACCAGTCCCTTGCTGGCGGTGAAGCAACTCGACACCCAGTCGGTAGAGCGGGAGGTTTGAGATGAGCATCCATCAGCAACCGCCAGCCGTTCAAAAAGGCTTTTTAACCTACCGGGTTGTCGAAAAACGTCGGGAAAGCGAGCTGGTCACCTCGTTCCTGCTGGCCGCCAACGATCCGCTTCCGGCGTTTCGCCCGGGTCAGTTCGTCGTCGTTCGCCTGCCAGGGGACGACGGCGGCACGCTGCTGCGTAACTACAGCCTGTCGGGCAAAGCCCGCGATGCGACGCATCTGCGCATCTCGGTGAAACGCGAGCCCGCGCCCGCAGGCCGGCCTGACTTGCCCGCGGGCAAGGGCTCGGGCTATCTGCATGAGCACGTGCGGGTCGGTGACCTGCTCGAGATCGCAGGACCGGTGGGGGACTTCGTACTTGATGAGGAAAGCCGTCGGCCGGTGGTGCTGTTCAGCGGGGGAGTGGGCATCACGCCGATGGTCAGCATGCTGCATAGCCTGAGCGTCGATTCGCAACGCCGGGTGTACTTTGTCCATGCCTGCGAGAACGGGGCCGTGCATGCCTTTCGCGATGAAGTGCTGGCGCTGGCGGCGAGTCGTCCGGGGATTGACGTGCATTTTTGCTATCGCCAACCCGGCCCTGACGATCTCGGTACGAAGGCGTTCCACAGCCAGGGACTGATCGAGCGGCCAACCCTGCAGGCGCTGCTGCCAATTGATGACTACGAGGTTTATCTGTGCGGTCCGCGTCCGTTCATGCAGGCGAACTGGCGGCTGCTGCGCGAACTGGGCGTCGACAAGGAGCGTATCCATTACGAGTTCTTCGGCCCCGCGACCGTTCTCGAAGAAGATGAAACCAGCCCTGTGGTAACCGAGGTATCGCCTGTCCGGGAAGCGGCGGCAGATGAGGCATTGATGGTGCAGTTTCTACCTTCCGGCACCCGCATGGCCTGGAACCCGGACTGTCATTCGCTGCTTGATCTGGCCGAACAGGCTGGCCTGCAACCGGCGTTCAACTGCCGGGCCGGGCTTTGCAATGCCTGTCGGGTGAGCTTGCGTAGTGGCTCGGTCGAGTACTTCGAGGCGCCACTGGACGCGCCCGACAACGGCGACATCCTGCTCTGTTGCAGCCGGCCGGTGTCGGCCGTGACGGTGGAGATTGCGCCGTCATTTAAAGAAAACTGAAGCTCGTTTTGGAGTAAAAAATTCATGGATAAACGGTATTGAAATAAATAATCCACTGATTTACTCTCGATCCCACGTTGTACGAGATCAACCGCTGTTGGCACCTAAAAAAACAAACAATCGGGAGCAAACATGAAAGCGAAAGTGATGTTGGGATTGTTCATGACCGCCGCCGTTGCACTGCCGGCCTGGTCGGCCGACTGGACGGTAGGGGCCAACGTTGGCAACGTGCCCTGGGAGTTTCAGGACGCCAAAGGGGAGTTCGTCGGCTTTGAAGTCGATGTTGTTAAAGAAGTGGCCAAACGCGCCGGGAAAAGCGTCGAGTTCATCAACATTCCTTTCAACGGCCTGTTCAGTGCCGTGCAATCCAAGCGTGTCGATATCGCTATTTCGTCGATCACCATCACCCCTAAACGACTGGAATCGGTTGCCTTCGCACAGCCTTACTTCGACAGCGACCAGTCACTGACCGCGCTGACCTCGTCCAAGGTCAAGAGCCTGGGTGATATGGCCGACAAGGTCGTTGGCGTCGATACAGGCTCCACTGGCGACATGTGGGTTGGCCAACACAAGGGCGAGTACAAATTCGCCGACGTCTCGCGTTATGAAGGGCTGTCGCCGGCCATGCTCGACCTGGCCTCCGGGCGCATCGATGGCTACCTCAGCGACATTCCCGCGGTGCTCTACTACATCAAGGACAAGCCGCAATACACCATCGTCGCGCGTGTTCCCACCGGTGAACGCTACTCGCTGATGCACGCCAAAGGCTGGGCGATGAGCGATCAGGTCAACGACATCATCAGCAAGATGAAAGAAGACGGCACACTCGGAAAGATCCACAAGGATTGGTTCGGTACCGAAGCGGCCAAAGACTCGAGCACCCTGCAAGTGACCGCTGTCCTCAAGTAAGCCTTGCTGCTGTTGCATATAAGTGGCGACGCCCGTTCGCCACTTGTTTTGACCGAGGTATCCCATGGATCTTTTGCAGACATTTTTTAACTGGAATGTGCTCGTCGAGTCGCTTCCGCTGATGATGCGTGGTCTGGGCGTCACCATTTTGCTCGGGGTGGTGAGTATTGCCCTGGGCCTGGTGGGCGGGCTGTTGCTGGCGCTGTTGAGGTTGTACTCCTACGCACCCGTTCGAGCGTTCGCACGTATCTACATCGATATCATGCGTTCCATTCCGCTGCTGGTTTTGCTGGTACTGATCTATTACGCGCTGCCTTTTGTGGGGATTCGGCTGTCGTCCTTTGCCGCCGCCGCCAGTGCGCTCTCGCTGGTCTCCTGTGCCTACAGCGCAGAGATTTTCCGCTCGGGCATCGAGGCCATTCCCCGTGGCCAGTTCGAAGCCTCGGCCTCCCAGGGCATGAGCTTTTTCAACACCATGCGCGACGTCGTGCTGCCGCAGGCCGTTCGCATCGTCATGCCGCCCATGACCAGCAATTGCATCAACGTCATGAAGGACACGGCGCTCGCCTCGGTGGTGGCGATGCCTGACCTGCTCAAGCAGGCCACCCAGGCGCAGGCACTGGCTGCCAACCCGACACCGTTGGTAGGGGCTGCCTTGTTGTATCTGTTGCTGCTGTTGCCGTTGGTACAGATGGTCAGCTGGATTGAACGCCGTAACGCCTCGGGAGGAAAAACCGCATGAGCACCTTGATCGACATCGAAAAGCTCGACAAGTACTACGGCAACTTCAAGGCGTTGAGCGATATCAATCTGCAGGTTGAAGAAGGTGAAGTGGTGGTCATTCTTGGCCCGTCGGGCTCGGGGAAATCGACCTTGATCCGCTGCATCAACCTGCTTGAAGACTACCAGCAAGGCCATATCCGCGTGGCCGGCGAGCGGGTTGAAAACGGCCCGCGCCTGGCCGCCATCCGCAGCGAAGTCGGCATGGTGTTCCAGAGTTTCAACCTCTATCCGCACCTCACTGTCCTCGACAACGTGTCGCTGGCGCCGATCCGGGTGCGGGGCTTGAGTCGGCGTGATGCCCATGCCCGGGCCAGGGAATTGTTGGTCAAGGTCGGCATGGGCGATCACGCGCACAAATACCCCAGCCAGTTGTCTGGCGGCCAGCAGCAGCGTGTCGCGATCGCTCGCACCATGGCCATGGAGCCTCGGGCGATTCTGTTCGATGAACCGACGTCCGCGCTGGACCCGGAAATGGTGGGCGAAGTGCTCGACGTCATGCAAAACCTTGCGCGCTCCGGTGTCACGATGGTCGTGGTCACCCATGAGATGGGCTTCGCCCGCCGGGTCGCCGACCGGGTGATCTTCATGGAAAGCGGACGCATTGTTGAGCAGAACATCCCCGAACCGTTTTTTACCGCGCCTCAAGAGACACGCACAAAAGCGTTCCTGCAGGCCATCCTGCATCATTGAATCCGGCTGGAGAAAGTAGAGTGAATCCTCTCGATATCGATTACGTTCGCAAGCAATTTCCAGGTCTGGCCGATGGTTATGCCTACATGGATAACTCCGGTGGTTCGATGGTGCTGAGCACCGTGGCTGAGCGGGTCTGTGATTACATGCTCAACAACAGTGTGCAACTGGGCGCTTCCTACCAGCCTTCGGTTGTCGCTGGCGAGCGCGTGATGCAGGCACGTCGCTCGGTCATGCAGTTGATCAACGCGGAGCATCCCGAAGAAGTGATCATGGGCGGCTCGACCACCCACTTGTTGCAGATCCTCTGTCGCGCCATCGCCCCGTCGATCGTCCCGGGCGATGAGATCATCGTCACCAACTGCGACCACGAGGCGAACATCGGTCCGTGGGTCAACTTGTGCGAAAGCCGTGGCGCGACCTTGCGGGTGTGGCAGGTCAATCCCGACACCTGTGAGCTCGAACTGGATGACCTGCAGGTGTTGCTCAATGACAACACCCGCTATGTGGCGATGACCCATACCTCGAATATTCTCGGCTCGGTCAACCCGGTCGCCGAAGTGGCGCGACGTGTCCATGCGGTGGGCGCCAAGCTGTGCGTGGACGCCGTCGCCTATGCGCCACATCGCCTGGTGGATGTGCAGGCCAGCGGTGCCGATTTCTACGTCTACAGCTTCTACAAGACCTTCGGCCCGCACTTCGCCGTGTTGTGGGGACGACGCTACCTGCTGCTGGAGATGCCGAGCCTGAACCACTTCTTCATCGGCAAGGACGTGGTGCCTTATAAATTGCAGCCGGGCAACGTGAATTACGAGTTGTCGTTCGGTTGCATCGGCATCACCGACTATCTGCTCGACGTCAGCACCCGGCTTGGCGCCCAGGGCAGCGAGCGCGAGTGCATGCAGGCGGCGTTCGATGCCTTCGAGGTGCAGGAAGATTTGCTCGCCGAGCGTCTGCTGGCATTTTTGCGCCAGCGCGAGGGCGTGCGGATCATTGGCAAGGCACATACCCGCAACCGGGTGCCAACGATCAGTTTCGTGGTGGAGGGCGTTCAGTCGGAGGCTATCGTGCGCAGGGTCGATGAGCACCGGATCGGCATTCGCTTTGGTGACTTCTATGCGCGGCGACTTATCGAAGCCCTTGGGCTCGACCGGTTTGGCGGGGTAGTGCGGGTGTCGCTGGCGCATTACAACACGCTGGAAGAAGTCGACCGCCTCATCACGGCGCTGGACCAGGCAATCGATGCATTGCGTTGACAGGCCTACACCCTACTCATTTGACGAGCCTTGATCATGGCCTTACCTGAAACCCTTGCAGAGCTGCGTGACTGTATCGCCGCCCAGCACGAAAACCTGACCGGTCGCTTGCGTGATGCTGCCCGATTTTTGATCGACAACCCGCATGAGATTGCGCTCAACACGGTCGCCGAACTGGGCAAGCGTTCGAGTATCGCGCCTGCCGCTTATATACGGCTGGCCCAGGCCCTGGGCTTTGCAGGTTTCAAGGATTTGCAGCGGCTGTTCCGTGCACCGCTGCAACAGGCTGCCGACTCTCAGAGCGAACGCAGCGAACGCATTCGGCACTACGGCGGTGAGACGTTGCTGGAAGACCCGAGCGACGTCGGCGCGATTCTGCGGGAGTTCAGCCAGGCCAATATCGTCTCCCTGGAACACCTGGCCGAAGGCGGTGAGCAGGCCAATATCGAAGCGGCCATCGCCCATCTGCAAGTGGCGCGTACCACCTTCGTCATTGGCATGCGTCGCGCCTTTCCGGTGGCGGCGTATCTGAGCTACGCGTTGAGTCGCGTGGGCCGTCGAACCGTGCACATCAGCGGTGCGGGCGGCACCTTGCCGGAGCAGGTCAGCGCCATAGCCGAGGATGATCTGTTGATAGCGGTCAGTTTTCCGCCATACGCCAACGACACCGTTGAGGCTTGCCGCCAGGCGCGCCAGGCGGGCGTGACGCTGGTGGCGATCACTGACAGCGTTCTGAGCCCTATCGGGCAAATGGCCGATACGGTGATTGAGGTCAACGACGCCGAACTGCTGGGCTTTCGTTCGCTTACCGCCTCGTTCTGCATTGCGCAATCCCTGGCCATGGGGTTGGCCTTCAGCGAGTGGCAATCGGATAGCACCTTCAGCCATGACCGACTGAAAGATATCGACTGCTAGGTCGCACCTTCGCTACGTACTTATTCAACCCGTCACTTTTAACCAGTCACTCTTAACCAGTCACTTCAGGAGAACATCCCGATGGTTTCACCTGCACGCGATTTAGTGGGTTACGGCAGAAAACGCCCGCAAGGTACCTGGCCCAATGGCGCACGATTGGCCATCAGCCTGGTGATCAACTACGAAGAGGGCTCCGAACGCTCACTGGCCATGGGCGACCCGGACCAGGAGTCCATGACCGAATGGGGTAGCTATTCCATCCCCGACGGCACGCGCAATCTGGCGATGGAGTCCATGTACGAGTACGGCTCGCGCGTGGGGATCTGGCGAATTCTGGATATTCTCGACCAGCAATCGGTACGGGCGACGTTTCATGCGTGCGCCGTGGCCTTCGAGCAGAACCCTGATGTTGCGCGCGCTGCGGTGGCCGGTGGTCATGAAATTTGCAGCCACGGTTATCGCTGGGAGGAAGTGTTTCGCCTGACGGAAGAACAGGAACGTGAACACATGCGCCTGGCCATCGAGTCATTCGAGCGCACCTGTGGCAAGCGTCCGGTTGGCTGGTATTGCCGTTATGGTGCCAGCGTCAATACCCGCCGTCTGGTTGCCGAGGAGGGTGGTTTCCTCTACGACTCCGATGCCTATAACGACGATGTTCCCTACTTCGTCGAGGTCGAGGGCAAGCGTCACCTCGTGGTGCCTTACACCGCCGACGTGAACGATTTCCGCTACTGGAACTCTCCGGGGCTGTCCCAGGCATCGGACTTCTTCGAGTACATGAAAGAAAGCTTCGAGGTTCTTTATGAGGAGTCGGCTGAAGGTCCTCGGATGATGTCGATCGGGCTGCACCCACGCATGGTGGGTCGTCCCGGGCGGGTCAGGGCGATCAAGCAATTCATCGAATATGCCAAGCAGCATGGCGGTGTCTGGTTTGCGACGCGCGAGGAAATCGCCCGTGCCTGGCTTGAGCGAACTTGAGCGCAACCGCAGCCGGTGACTTCTCGAAGAGACCTGATATGCAAGCTTTCGATACAGTGATTCGCAACGCCCGGGTGGTCACCGCCGCGGACACGTTCACCAGTGACATCGGTATTCGTGACGGGCGCATCGTCTCCCTTGGCCTGGACCTGCCGCAAGGTGTCCGGGAAATCGACGCGGCAGGCCGGCATGTCACCCCCGGTGGTATCGACAGCCACGTGCACTTCGACCAGCCGACGGGAGACGGCTCGGTGATGGCCGATGACTTTTTCAGCGGCACGGTGTCGGCGGCCTGCGGCGGCACCACCACCGTCATCCCGTTCGCCTGCCAGCAGAAGGGCGAAAGCCTGCGCGCTGCCGTCGACGACTACCATCGCCGGGCGGGCAACAAGCCGGTGATCGACTATGCCTTCCACCTGATCGTCACCGACCCCACCCCGCAGGTGCTGCGTGAAGAACTGCCGGCCCTGATTGCCGAAGGCTACACATCGTTCAAGATCTACATGACCTACGATGCGCTGAAGCTGGGTGACCGGGAGATCCTCGAGACGTTGTCGGTTGCGCGCCGTGAGGGTGCCATGGTCATGCTCCACGCCGAGAACAGCGATTGCATCGCCTGGCTGACCGAGCGGCTGCTGGCGGCCGGGCTGACGGCGCCGCGCTACCACGCCACGTCGCGACCGATGCTGGTGGAGCGCGAAGCGACCCATCGTGCCATCGCCCTTGCCGAGCTGGTGGACGTGCCGATCCTGATCGTGCACGTGTCGGGGCGCGAGGCCGTGGAGCAGATTCGCTGGGCGCAGAGCCAGGGGTTGAAGGTGTACGCCGAAACCTGCCCGCAGTACCTGTTCCTGACCGCCGATTCGCTGGGGTGTGACGACAGCTTCGAAGGGGCCAAGTGCATCTGCAGCCCGCCGCCGCGCGATGCGGCCAACCAGCAGGTGATCTGGGATGGCCTGGAGAATGGCGCGTTCGAGATTTTCTCGTCCGACCACGCCCCCTTTCGCTTCGATGGCCCCGATGGCAAGAAGGCCCACGGCGAAGCGGTGTCGTTCGACCAGATCGCCAACGGCATTCCCGGCGTCGAAACCCGCATGGCACTGCTCTGGTCCGAAGGCGTGCGCCGTGGACGCATCACCCCGCAAAGCTTCGTTGCGTTGACCTCCACCAATGCCGCCCGGATGTATGGGCTGTACCCGCGCAAGGGCAGCATCGCTGTGGGTGCCGATGCCGATCTGGTGATCTGGAACGAGGGTGAACCGGTGCACCTGAACAACGAAATGCTGCACCACAACGTCGATTACACGCCTTACGCCGGCATGACGCTGAGCGCCTGGCCGGCCATGACTATGTCTCGCGGTGAAGTGGTGTGGGACGGCGAGCCGCGCGGTGAGGCGGGGCGCGGCCGGTTTCTGCCGTGCGAGCGCCCGGCGCCTGCGCAAGTGCGCCGACGCAAGACTGAGTTGCCATTGTGAGCGTGGTCGCGCAGGTGGCCGCCAGCCTGATTCGTGGTTGGCGTGAGGGGCGCCAGCAACCGTTGCCAGCCGTGGAACTGGCGAGCGAAGACGAAGCCTATGCGGTGCAGCAGCAGGTAGCGGATGCCCTCGGCTGGTTCGCCTCCGGGCCGCCGGCGGCCTGGAAACTGGGCGGCGCTCCGGGAGGATTGATCAGCACCGCCGGGGTACCGGCATCGGCGGTACACCCGTCGGGTTGGCAGGTTCCGCCGGGCGATGCCTTCGGTTTCGGGATCGAGGGAGAACTGATCGTGCGCCTGTCGCGTGACCTCGACGAGCACACTGATTTGGCCATGGCCTATGCGGCGGTCGATGCGTGGATGCCGGGCATCGAACTGTGTGGCACGCGCTGGCTGCAGGGCGATCAGGCCGCGCCACTGCTTCGGCTGGCCGACCAGCAACTCAACCGCGCGCTGGTACTCGGTGCACCGCAAACACTGGAAAAAATACCGGATTGGTCAAAACAACAGGTGGCGTTGCGGGTGGACGGGAAGCCTGAGTTCGTCGGTGTTGGCAGCCATCCATTCGGTGAGCCGCTGAGTTCGCTGCCGTGGCTGGCACGTCACGCCGCGGCACTGGGCAGCCCCTTGCGGGCCGGTGATCTGGTGGCTTGTGGGAGCTGGACCGGCATCTACTGGGCGTCGGCCGGGATGCAGGTGGAAGTCGAGTTTGCGGGAATAGGGAGGGTTGGCTTGTCGACTTGCACTGGCCGGTAGCACGACGAATCTGCGCGGCCTTCTCTGATCCTGTGTGTTCAGGCATGGCGCTCCCGTTATTGATGGGGAGCGCCATTTCTTGCTGGCCTCAGAGTTTGATCCACGTGGCTTTGAGCTCGGTGTATTTGTCGAAGGCGTGGAGCGACTTGTCACGCCCGTTGCCCGACTGTTTGAAGCCCCCGAATGGCGCGGTCATGTCGCCGCCGTCGTACTGGTTTATCCAGACGCTGCCTGCGCGCAGCGCCTTGGCGACCTGGTGCGCCCTCGACAGGTTGCTGGTCCAGACCGCTGCGGCCAGGCCGTAGTCAGTGTCGTTGGCGATGCTTACGGCCTCTTCGACATCATTGAAATCGATGACCGACAGTACCGGGCCGAAGATCTCTTCCCGTGCAATCCTCATCGCATTGTGGACGCCGTCGAAGATGGTCGGCTCTACGTAAAGGCCTCCCGTTTCTTCCAGTGTGCGCCTGCCGCCGGCCACCAGTTTGGCGCCGTCGGTATGCCCAGCCTGAATATGGCTCAACACGGTGTTCAGGTGCTGGGCATCCACCAGGGCGCCGACCCGGGTTGCCGGGTCCAGCGGGTGGCCCGGCTTCCAGGCCTTGATCGCCTCGACCACCAGCGGTAGGAACCTGTCCTTGATCGAACGCTCCACGAGCAGGCGCGAACCGGCGGTGCAGACCTCGCCCTGGTTGAAGGCGATGGCGCTGGCGGCAGCCTCGGCGGCGGCCTGCAGGTCGGGCGCGTCGGCGAAGACGATGTTCGGGCTCTTGCCGCCGGCTTCCAGCCAGACGCGCTTCATATTCGATTCGCCAGCGTAGATCATCAGCTGCTTGGCGATCCGGGTGGAGCCGGTGAATACCAACGTGTCGACGTCCATGTGCAGGGCCAGGGCCTTGCCGACGGTATGACCGAAGCCCGGCAACACATTGAACACGCCAGCGGGAATGCCGGCCTCGATGGCCAATCGGGCCAGGCGCAGGGCGGTCAGTGGCGACTTTTCAGACGGCTTGAGGATCACTGAGTTGCCGGTGGCCAGCGCCGGGCCCAGCTTCCAGCAGGTCATCAGCAACGGGAAGTTCCACGGCACGATGGCCGCGACCACGCCAATCGGTTCACGGGTAATCAAGCCCAATTGGTCGTGGCTGGTGGCGGCCACTTCGTCGTAGATCTTGTCGATGGCTTCGCCGTTCCAGCGGATTGCCCGTGAAGCCCCCGGAACATCAACGCTCAGCGAGTCGCTGATGGGCTTGCCCATGTCCAGGGTTTCCAGCAAGGCAAGCTCTTCGCCGTGGGTGTCGATCAGCTCGGCGAAACGGATCATCACGGCCTTGCGCTCGATTGGCGCCAGGCGTGACCACACGCCGGAGTCGAACGTGGCGCGGGCATTGTTCACGGCCAACTCGGCGTCGGCCAGGTCGCAGCTGGAGACCTTGCCCAGCAGGCGGCCATCGATCGGGCTGATGCAATCGAAGGTTTCACCGGACTGGGCTGCGGTGTACTGGCCGTTGATGAAGGCGCGGGTTTCGATGTGCAAAGTCTTGGCGCGTTGTTCCCAGGCAGCAAGGGAAAGACTCATGTCGGGTACTCCTGAAATTGGGCTGGATTGAGTTCAGCGCTGTGCGGCGCGCTGACGGCAGGCGGCGCCGAAGGCCTGGAAGATCGTCAGGTAGTGGGGATGGCTGCGCACCTGCCACTCGGGGTGAAACTGCACGCCGAGGGCGAAGGCCCGGGCATCGATTGCCGACACCGCTTCGATCAGTCCGTCCGGGGCCAGGGCTTCGACACGCAGACGCTCGGCCAGACGGTCGATGCCCTGGCCATGGATCGAGTTGACCTGCATCCGGGCCGGCAGGCCCATCGCCTCAAGCAGGCCGCCGGGCTGCACCAGCAGCGCCTGACGGGCGGCGTATTGCACCTCTACCGGCTGGTCGGTGGGCTCGCGATGATCGGCGTAGCGGCCGACTTCGTGTACGCACTGATGCAAACTGCCGCCCAGCGCCACGTTGAGTTCCTGAAAACCACGGCAGATCGCCAGCAACGGCACGCTGGCTTGCAGCGCCGCGTTGATCAGCGGCAGGTTGCTGGCGTCACGGGCCGGGTCGTGCAGGGTGCCTGGCGCACTGGGCTCGCCGTGGTAGTGACGGGGTTCGATATTGCTCGGCGAGCCGGTCAGCAACAGGCCGTCGATGCTCGCAAGCAGGGTTTGAGTATCGGTCAGAGCGGC
This sequence comes from Pseudomonas putida, assembly GCF_003228315.1. Classification (NCBI taxonomy): domain Bacteria; kingdom Pseudomonadati; phylum Pseudomonadota; class Gammaproteobacteria; order Pseudomonadales; family Pseudomonadaceae; genus Pseudomonas; species Pseudomonas putida. Next base: position 1,492,653 of record NZ_CP029693.1, on the reverse strand, counting down.
CAGTGCCGGCACCACCAGCGGCAGTGCTCCAGCGCCTTCGACGACCGCGCGGACGTACTTGTCTCCGACGATATGGAACGGGTGCAGGCCCAACTGTTTAGTGCAGGCGCTGACCGCGACAAGGGGATTCGAGACATCGTTGATCTCTTTATTGGTTGACCGCGCCTGACCGAACGGGGCAGGCGGGTTGTAGTGAACAGGTGTTTTCAGCGCAGTTTTTCCAGCATCTGGTAGTACCACATGCCGGCCGCCAGCATCGGGTTGCCGAAGAGGTCGCCCATGGGAACCTTGATGTGCTTGCAGGCGGCGAAGGTGTCGAAGTGGCCAAGGCTGCCGGTGATGGCTTCGGCCATGATCTCGCCCATGATGTGGCTGGTGGCGATACCGTGCCCCGAATAACCCTGGCAGTACCAGACGTTGTCCGACAGCTTGCCGAGCTGGGGGATGCGATTGACCACGATGCCCATGGCACAGCTCCACTGGAACTCGATGTCCACGCCCTTGAGCTGTGGGAACGTTCGTTCGATACAAGGGCGCAGTTCGCCGGCTATGTCCCGCGAGTCGCGTCCGGAGTAGTTGGCGCCGCCACCGAACAGCAATCGGCCATCGGCGGTCATCCGGTAGTAGTCCAGGACAAAACGGCAGTCGTAGACCGCCAGGTCCTGCGGGTTGAGCTGCCTGGCCAGCTCGCCCAACGGCGCGGTCGTCACGATACCGCCCATGGCCGGGAAGATCTTGCCCTTGAGCTGTTTGGGTTCCAGTTTGTGGTAGACATCGCCGGCCAGCATCACCTGCCTGGCGTTGAGCCGGCCCTGCGCGGTGACGACGGCGGGGCGATCACCGTGGACGATCTCCAGCACTTGGGAGTGCTCGAAGATCAGCACGCCGAGGCTTTCTGCCGCGCGTGCCTCGCCGATGCACAGGTTGAGCGGGTGCAGGTGCAGGTTGCGCGTGTTCTTCAACGCACCCAGGTATTGGTCGCTGGCCAGGTGGGCGCGCACGCCAGCGCGGTCCAGCAGGGTGACGCTATCGCCAAGGCCACGACGCTGGGCCTCGTCATGGAAACTGCGCAATTCGTCCAGATGGGCAGGTTTCATGGCCGCGTGCAGATGGCCGTGCTTGAGGTCGCAGTCGATGCCGTATTTGGCGACTCGGGCCTGGATAATCTCCTGACCGCGCCAGCGCAGGCGCCAGATAAAGTTGTTCACTTCCGTGCCGAGGGACTTGTGCATCTGCTTGCGCATCGCCTCGTCGCCAGACAGGCTGCTGGTGACCTGGCCGCCGTTACGGCCGCTGGCACCCCAGCCGATCTTGTGGCTTTCGACGATGGCGACTTTCAGGCCTTTTTCCGTCAGTTCCACGGCCGTGGCGACGCCGGTGAAACCGCCGCCGATGATCACCACGTCAACCTGGTGCTGGCCTTGCAGGGTGGGGTAGTCGGTGTCCTGGTTGAGGGTGGCGGTGTAGTAGGAGTGGGGGCGTTGGGTCATGACAATGTCCAGGCAAAAGTAGGTGGATCCTGTAGGAGCGAGGCTTGCCCGCGAAAGCGGTGTGTCATTCACCATTGATGTCGGCTGACACGGCCCTTTCGCGGGCAAGCCTCGCTCCTACAGGGAATTGCGTTCATCCAACGGGCTTACGCCTGCGTCAGATACCACCGCCAATCCTGCTCACCCACTTCAGCCATGAACTGCCGATACTCGGCACGCTTGACCGCCAGATACACCCCCAGAAATTCCTGTCCCAACGCATCCCGCGCCCACGCCGAATTCTCCAGTGCCGTCAGCGAAGTCAGCCAGTCGGTTGGCAGCAATTGCTTGGCTTGGGCGTAGCCGTTGCCTTGCACCGGTTCGCCCGGATCCAGGTCTTCGCGAATGCCGCGATGACAGCCGGCGAGGATGGCCGCCGCCGCCAGATAAGGGTTGGCATCGGCGCCGCAGATGCGGTGTTCCACGTGCCGGGTATAGGCCGGGCCACCTGGCACGCGCAGCGAGACGGTACGGTTGTCGACGCCCCACGTGGGCGCCAGGGGTGCGTAGCTGTTGGCCTGGAAGCGCCGATAGGAGTTGGCGTTGGGGCAGAACAGCAGCAGCGAATCGAGCAATGATTCGAGCATGCCTCCCACCGCCTGCCGCAGCAAAGGCGTGCCGGCCTTGTCTTCACTGGCGAACAGGTTGTTGCCTGCGGCATCGGCCAGGCTGACATGCATGTGCATGCCGGTTCCGGCCAGGTCAGCGAAGGGTTTGGCCATGAAGCAGGCGCGCATGCCATGGGCATGGGCGATGCCCTTGACCAGGCGTTTGTAGCGCACGGCCTGATCCATGGCTTGCAACACCGGACCGTGCTCAAGGGTGATTTCCACCTGGCCGGGCGCGTATTCGGAAATCGCCGTACGCACGGGAATGCTCTGGGCCTTGCAGGCGGCGTAGAGGTCGCCGAGGAAGGGTTCGATTTGCTCCAGCTCGCGCAGGCCATAGACCTGGGTTTGCCGTGGCCGGCCTCCATCAGCGTCGAGAGCCGGTTGCGGGCGACCATTGGCGTCGTTGCGGGCATCGAGCAGGTAGAACTCCAGCTCGCAGGCCATCACCGGGTACAGACCGTCTGCCTCCATGGCATCGACAACCCGGGCCAGCAGGTGGCGCGGGTCCGCCACCGTGGCCGGAAGGCCTTCTTGCGGGTGCATGCTGACCTGCAGGGCAGCGGTCGGCACCTTGCGCCACGGCAGGCGCACCAGGCTGCCGGCCAGCGGGTAGGCGCGGCAATCGATATCGCCCACATCCCAGACCAACCCGCTGTTTTCCACGTCGTCACCGCTCAGGGTCAAACCCAGGATGGTGCTGGGTAGCGGTCGACCGCTGCGGTAGACCGTCAGCAGCTCCTCGCGATGCAACAGCTTGCCGCGGGGTACGCCGTTGGCGTCGAGGATGAACAGTTCGAACAGCTCGATATCGGGGTTGTTGGCCAGAAATGCCTGGGCTTCGGTTTCGTGGGCGAATTGCATGGTGAGCCTCGTGGGGGCTTTTATCGCGCAAAGCGTGCTGCGCGGTAATGCCTGATTGTTGTTTGCGCAAAACTATATGGTAATAGTTGCGCAATCAACACTTGGCTGAACTATATTTTGCTCATAGGGTTATTGTTGGGTGTTGTTTTTGCGCGAAGACGAATTTGTTCGTGCCTGACCTGCGCAGGCGTTGCCCGGGATTCGCGGCCGGCCCCTGATAACCCGCACCTGAATCTGCTAGCCTTTGAGCCGTTTTTAACCCGGGGTTGTTCGTTGTGTTCAGCGCTACGCACCCCTGAGTCAACCGATGGAATCCTTGAACATGTCTATATCGACTCTCGATCCGCTGGACTTCGGCATCGTCCGTGAGCTTCAGGAAGATGGCCGTCGCGCTTACCGCGAAGTGGCGCGTAACCTCTCGGTGCCCGAGGCCACCATCCGGGTGCGGGTCAAGCGCCTGCAGGATCAGGGCATCCTGCAAATCCTGGCGTTCACCGATCCTTCCAAGATGGGGCATGCCAAGCTTGCGTTGCTGTTCGTCAACGTGGACCCACAGGATCATGAGCGGGCGGTCGATACCCTGGGCCGCTGGCCGCAGGTCAGTTACCTGTCGACAACCATGGGCACCGCGGACATCTGTGTGCAGGTGCTCTGCAGCGACGACGATAGCCTGTGGGCGCTGCAACAGCGCGTGCGCAGCCTGCCGGGTATCCGGGACGTACGTACCCTGCAGGAGGTGAAGGTGCACAAGATTCGCTTCACCCTGCCAGAGGCTGAAAGAGACAGCTGATCGCTTCACGTCTGCGTCACCTTTTTTCCCTTCCGTTTCCCTCCTGGAACTCATCGACCAGACCGGTGAGTTCGAAAACTGCGCAAAGTACAAGTTTCATGCGTTTTCTTTGCGCATCGATATTCGATCCACTGACGCCCGGTCGCCGCTTGCCGCTCGTCTGTTCGGTCCCTGCCTGCTGCCGCTCTAAACCAACGTTTTCGCGAAATGAAACGGTTCTCCGCTGTTTTCGCGGTTTACGCAATGCGCGAAAAAAATAGATTTAAGTTGCGCGTTTCGCGATTTGATGATTATTTATGTCTCACATGCGCACTGAAATGGCTTCGTACCCAGTAGGCGCTGTGCTGTGCATCGATAAAAAAACAAGAGGTGACACGCCATGCAGCAATCCAATTCCGGCGCTAGGCTAGACGCCGTACTCGGCAGTACCGCGACGGTGGCCCCTGTGTCTGACCAGAACCATGAGCTCAAGCGCAGCCTGACCTGGAAGGACGCGTTCTGGGTCACCAGCGGGGTTCCGGTGAGTGTGCTTTTCACCATCGGTGGGGTGGCTGCCTTTATCGGGCAGCCGGCCTGGTTCATCTGGGTCATCGCGATGCTGATCGGCTTCGCGCAGTGCTTCACCTACGCGGAAATTTCCGGTCTCTACCCACACAAATCCGGCGGGGCCTCGGTCTACGGCGCACTCGGCTGGGTGCGCTACAGCAAGTTCGTCGCACCGGTCTCGGTGTGGTGCAACTGGCTCGCCTGGTCGCCGATGTTGGCGCTGGGCACCAGCCTGGCGGCGGGCTACATGCTCAGTTGCCTGTTCCCGGCTGATTCGGTGGTCAACACCTGGCAGGTCACTTTGTTGGACCTTGGCTTTATCACCTCGGGCCTGACGCTGCGGATCAACGCCACCTTCATCCTGGCGATGCTGTTCCTGCTGATCACCTTCAAGATGCAGCACAGTGGCGCCGCGGCCGCCGCCAAAATGCAGCGCATCCTCGGTATCGCCTCGCTCGCACCCTTGCTGGTGGTGTCACTGGTGCCGATGATCACCGGCGATATGCCGTCGACCAACTTCCTGCCATTGCTGCCGCTGAGCCACGATGCGTCCGGTGCCGCCACCATGGGCAGCTGGAACGCGGCGGGCATCAGCCTGGCGATGGGCGCGATGTTCCTCGCGTGCTGGTCGACCTTCGCCTTCGAAACCGCTGTCTGCTACACCCGCGAATTCAAGGATCCGCAGAAGGACACGTTCAAGGCCATTTTCGCCTCCGGCCTGTTGTGCCTGTTCATGTTCATCGCCGTTCCATTGGCCTTCCAGGGTGAGCTGGGCCTTTCCGGCATGCTCTCGCCAAGCATCGTCGACGGCTCCGGGGTGGGCGCGGCGATGGCCAGGTTTGTCGGTGGCGGTGCGGTGGTGTTCAACGTGATCATCGTGATGATGATTCTGTCGATCCTTTTGCTGGTGATGACCTCGATGATGGGTTCCTCGCGCACCCTTTATCAGGCCTCTGTCGACGGCTGGCTGCCCAAGTACCTGTCCCACGTCAACGAGCACGGCGCGCCGACCCGCGCGATGTGGACCGATCTGTTGTTCAACATGGTCCTGCTGTTGATGTCGAACTACATGTCGGTGCTGGCGATCTCCAATGTCTGCTACATGATCTTTGTCTTTCTCAACCTGCAGTCCGGCTGGATTCACCGGCTCGATCGCGCCGACTGGCCGCGCGCCTACAAGTGTTCGGGCTGGTTGCTGGGGCTGGGTGCGCTGTGCGGCTTTGTCGATCTGGTGTTCGTTGGTGCCGGTGCCAACTTCCTCGGCGAGAACACGTTGCGCAATGGCCTGGTGGCCACGCTGCTGATCATTCCGGTGTTCATTTATCGCCACTACATCCAGGACAAGGGCCAGTTTCCCGAGTCGATGCGTCGCGATATCGAACTGCCCCATGCCAGGGCCGGGATCCTGCCTTATCTGGCGCTCATTGCGGCGGTCGCGGTGGTGTGGATCTCCGCTGAACTGACCGTCATCTAACACGCAAGAAAAACCTTATCGCCGTTGTTGAGCTCTGGCTGTGCTACCCGCGCAGTTCATGGCCCACGGGCATCCGTGCGCCTGCGATAAGCACCACCACTGATTTCAACCTGATTGCGAGTCAAATCGATGAACACTCAAAGCCCACACAAGCTGCGGTGGCCAGCCACCAAATCGACCGGGGTTTCCCTGACCTTCGACGTCGATGCGGAGGCCGGTTTTCTCGGCGAAAGCCCGGCGTTTGCACGTCGCCTGACCAGTCTGTCCGAAGGACGGTTCGGGGTTACCCGTGGCGTGCCGCGGATTCTCGAACTGCTGCGCCGGCACAAGATCCCGGCGACCTTTTTCGTGCCCGGCTACACCGCCGAACAGCACCCGCACCTGGTGGAGATGCTGCTCAAGGAGGGGCACGAGATTGGTCACCATGGCCATATGCACTTGCGCAGCGACAAGGTCAGCGCCGAGCAGCAAACCGAGGAAATGCACCGGGGGCTGGAAGCGCTGGCCCGGGCCGGAGCGCCGAAGCCGGTGGGCTATCGCTCCTCGTCCTGGGAGCTGACACCGGAGACGTTCGAACTGGTGCTGGCCAACGGGTTCACCTACGACTCCAGCTGCATGGGTGACGACCGTCCCTACTTCGAAACCTGGAACGGCGCGTCGATCCTCGAACTGCCGGTGCACTGGTCGCTGGATGACTATCCGATGTTCGGCTGGGGCATCGATAACGGCGGCAACTTCACCGCGCCGCGCGCGCTGTTCGACAGCTGGCTGGCGGAATACGAATCGGCCCGCCGCGATGGTCGCCACACCAGCTTCACCATGCACCCGGAAGTGATCGGCCGTGCCGCGCGCTTCGAACAATTGGAGCGCCTTGTCGAGCGCATGGTCGATGACGGCGACGTCTGGTTCGCCCGTCTGGATGACGTTGCCCGTCAGGTAGCACCGCAACTGGAGTTGTTGAAATGACCTGCGTTTTTCGCTCTACCCAGACCGAGCCGAACGCTCGCGGCCTTGAGTTCGGCCAGCAACATGCGCAAAAGATTCGCGCCAGCGTAGAGACCTATCAGGCCTTGTTCGACCGCGTCGCCACCCGTCCATTCGACCTGCGTGCTCTGGGTGCACAAGCCCTGGCGCAGATCGAGGCGTTCGCGCCACCGCTGTATCAGGAACTGCTGGGTATGGCCGAGGGCTCGGGTGTGGAACTGGCCTACCTTGGCGCCATCAACGCGCGCACCGAAATCCTCGCTTACCTTGGCGCGCAACTGCGCGGCGAGTGCTCCACCGTGGTGCGCATCGAACCCTTCAGCGGCAAACCGGTGGCGGTGCAGACCTGGGACTGGTACGCCGAATTCGCTGACCTGTGGCTCACCTGGGAGATTCCCCATGCTGATGGCAGCCTGACCACCACCGTCACCGAGTTCGGCATTGTCGGCAAGGCCGGCGTGAACAGCCGTGGCCTGGGCGTGCACTTCAACATCCTGCACCACGAACACGACGGCAAAGCGATTGGCGTGCCGGTGCATGTGACCTCGCGCTGGATGCTGGACAGCTGCAACGACATCAATCAGGCCCTGCAACTGCTGGGCTCGGCCAAGGTGTCCGCTTCAAGTTCCTTGACCCTGATCGCTGCCGTGGACAATTCCAGCGCAGCGGTATCGGTCGAGCTGCACCCTGGCGGCCCGGGGCTGGTGTTCCCGGATGCCGACGGCCTGCTGGTGCACACCAACCACTTTCTCTCAAGCCCGGCCCGTGAACACGACACCGAGCCCCGCGCATTCCCGGACACCCTGGTGCGCTACGACCTGCTGACCCGTCGCCTGGTCGGCCGACAGGGCCTGACCGCACAGCACGTGCTGGCGGCGATGAACAGCCATCTGGGCGGCGCCAGTGCCGTCTGTTGCCATCCGATTGCCGGCCAGCCAATCGCCGGTCAGTACGCCACGTTGGTCAGCCTGGTGATCGACGTTGCCAGCGGCTCGCTGACGGCTTTGCCAGGCGGCCCTTGCGGCCACCCGCAGTGGCTGGCCCACGACTGAATTCATTCCATAAAACAAAAAGGACACACCTCATGCTCAAGCTCAAACGCCTCGACAACATGGACATCCTCACCAACGACGTGCAGCGCCTGGTGGACTTCTACCACGGCACCCTCGGCCTGGGCTTCTTCCTGCCCTACGTGGCCGAAGAGCGTTGGGCCGCCATCGAAATGGGCAACGTCACCCTGTACCTGTTCCACACCACCGATACCACGCCGGTCGAGCGCCGCACGGCGGTGAACCTGGAGGACAAGCCGGGTTTCGACTCCTTCGCCTTTGAGGTAGAGAACCTTGACGAAGCCATCGCCTGCCTCGACGGCAAGGTGCAGTGGGTGACGGCCAAGCCCATCGAGTGGCAGCACCCCAACGGCACCCACTACCGCTACCGTCCAATGTTCGACCCGGACGGCAACATGTTCTACATCACCCAGCCGCACAAGACCGTCTGATTCAGGAGCACAACCATGTCCCATTCTCAGAAGAGGCTGGCCGGTGAGGCTCCCGAGTCGGTGCTGAACCTGTCGCCCGAGGCGCACAAGCTCAGTGGTCGGGTCGCCCTGATCACTGGCGCCGGCCGTGGTGCCGGCCGTGCCCATGCGCGCCTGCTGGCTGCCCGTGGTGCGGCGGTGGCGATCGTCGATATCGACGAAGACGTTGCTCGCGCCACCGCTGCGGATATCGTCGAGGAGGGTGGTCGCGCCATCGCCCTGGGCGTCGACATCACCGACCGTGCCCTGGCCGAGCGTTGCGTGGCACAGGTCGCCGAGCAACTGGGCGGCCTCGACATCCTGGTGCATAACGCCGGGCTGATTTACTCGATGACCGGCCTTGAGCAGACCGACGACGCCAACTTCGATCGCCTGTTGGCCATCAATGTGCACGCGCCGTTGTATCTGACCCGCGCAGCGCTGCCGTACCTGCGCCAGAGCCGCGCGCCGCGGGTGATCTTCATCAACTCGCAATGGGGCCAGGTGCCGGACGGTCACTCCTACGCCTACATGGTCAGCAAGGCTGCCCAGCTCGGCCTGATGAAGACCCTGTCCAAGGAGTTCGTCGGCGAGGGCATCCTGGTCAATGCCATCACCCCTGGCGCCATCCTCACCCGCATGGTGCCGGACGAATACATCGAACCCGAGAAAGCCAACATTCCCCTGGGGCGCCTGGTGCATCCGGAAGAAATCGCCGCTGCCGTCGCGTTCCTGGCCAGCGACGAGGCGGCGTTTATTGCCGGCCAGGTGCTGCCGGTGAACGGCGGCGCGCTGCTGGTTGGCATCTGAATAACAAGAAATCCTGTGAGGACACACCCATGACTACGCAACTTACCCAACGTCAACGCGCGGAACAGGCCATGCGCCGCCAATGGTTCCCGGTCGCCCGTTCGATGGATCTTGAAAAGCCACAGTCGGCGACTCTGCTTGGCGAGAAGCTGGTGGTGTATCGCACCGAGTCCGGCAAGGCTGTGGTGCAAGCGGCGCGCTGCCCGCATCGGGGCGCCGACCTGTCCCTGGGTGAAGTGCATGGCGAGAGCATTGCCTGTCCGTATCACGGCTGGCAGTACTCCGGGCACACCGGCAAGTGCAGCCATATTCCCTCGCTGGAAGACCAGTGCAAAATCCCTAATGGGGCCGCCGTCCACACTTATGCGTGTGAAGAGCGTTACGGGCATGTCTGGACGTCCCTGGAAGAGCCGCTGTTCGAACTCTATGACCTGCCCGAATGGCGCGAGATGAACCTGGAGTGGCTGGCCGCCGAACCGCTGGACTCGCCAACGGGCGTGGCCGTGGCCATCGAGAACTTCGGCGACGTCGCGCATTTCGCCTATATCCATCGCGGCATGATGGGCCATGTGAACCCTGTCGTTGAGCCACTCAAAGTGCGCCGCGAAGGCCTGGACGTATGGATGGATCGGCCCCTGCAATCCTGCGAAGGCGAGTGGGCCAATGACGGTGACTGCATGATGGGCTACCACATCGTGGCGCCGGGGCTGGTCGCCATCAACTACGACTACGAGCGACTGGGCAAGCGTGTGGTCGCGGGTTTCCCGTGCCCGGAAACCTATGAGCACGTGAAGATTTTCTGGGGCGTGGCCAACGACCGTGATTACAAGGGCGGCGATTTGCAGGAGTGCCTGCGTGTCGAAGAGCTGCTGTACTTGGAGGATCTGCCGGTGGCCGCCACTATCAGTCCACGGGAAATTGATTGGGACGCGACGGTTGTCGAGCACTCGGTGCCTTCGGACTTGTACACCCTCAATTATCGTCGCGCTTTCCGCGAGTTCATCGAGCGCGCTCACGAACTGCCGATACGCCTGGTTGGCGAGCAAAAGGTGTCGTCGTGAGTGCCATGGGAGCGCAATTCGAGGTACAGATCACCTGCATGCGGCTGGAGGCCGAAGGGGTGATGTCTCTCGAATTGCAGGCCACTGACGGTTCGGTATTTCCCGAATGGACACCGGGCGCGCATATCGATCTGTTGTTGCCCTCCGGCCTGGTGCGTCAGTACTCGCTGTGCGGCGATCCTCTGGATCGCCAGCGCCTGCGTATTGGCGTGCTGCTGGAATGCAAGGGGCGCGGCGGTTCGCAGGAAGTCCATGGGCGCTTGCGTGTGGGCCAGACGCTGGCCATTCGTGGCCCGCGCAATGCCTTTGCCTTGCAACCGGATCAGTCGTACCTGTTTGTGGCTGGCGGGATCGGTATCACGCCGATCCTGTCCATGGCTCGGGCGGCGCAACGTGCCGGCGCGCAGTGGCAGCTGCTGTACGGCGGTCGCTCGCGGCGTTCGATGGCCTTTGTCCAGGAGCTGCAGGCGCTGGGGCAGGGCAGGGTGGAGATCCTGCCGGCCGACGAGGTCGGCCTGCTCGACCTGGATGCGATTGTCGCCGCTGCCGCTGCCGGGCAGGACATTTATAGCTGTGGCCCGGCGGTGTTGCTCGATGCCTTGAGCGCGCGCTTCGCCGAAGCCGGTCTGAGCGAGCGCTTGCACCTGGAACGTTTCGCGCCGGTGGCTCCTGCACCTGGAGCAGCCTCGGGGGAAACCTTGAAGGTGATCCTGGCGCGCAGTGGCGCCGAGGTCGACGTGCCATCCGACTGCTCGATCATGGGCGCTCTGCGTGCAGCCGGGCATCAGGTCGCGTCCTCCTGTGAACAGGGAATCTGCGGCATGTGCGAGACCCGGGTGCTGGACGGTACGCCGGATCACCGCGACTCGCTGCTGACCGAGGGCGAACGCGCGCGCGGCAACGTGATGATGCTTTGCGTCTCGCGTGCACTGACCCCCACCTTGACCCTCGACCTGTAAACGGCCACGCCGTTAGCTGTAATAGGAGTGAGTAGAAATGGCCACTGAACAGAGGGCTTTGCAGGTAACGATCGTGGCCACCGTGCTGCTGGCAGGCACGGGGATCGCCTTCGGCCTGTTCGCGGGCTCGCAGTCGATTGTGTTCGACGGTCTGTTCAATGCCATCGACTCTTGTATGGCCGGGCTTTCCCTGCTGGTTTCCCGCCTGTTGCTCAAACAGCCCGGGCGGAGATTCCAGCGCGGTTACTGGCATATCGAGCCGATGGTGCTGGCGCTCTATGGCAGCGTGCTGGTCAGCCTTTGTGTCTATGCGCTCATCAACTCGGTAGACGGGTTGATGCGTGGCGGGCAGGTGCTGGCCTTTGACGAGGTGATTGTCTATGCGTGGGTGACGGCGTCGGGCTCCGGGCTGATGTACGGCTACTTGCGTCGTTGCAATCGGCGCCTGCGTTCCGAGCTGATCCAGATTGATCTGCACAGCTGGCTGATGTCGACCGCCATCAGCCTGGCTCTGCTGCTCGCGTTCAGCACGGGCTATTTGTTGCAGGGCAGTCAATATGAGGCACTGACGCCTTATATCGATCCGCTGATCCTGACGTTGTTGACCCTGGTACTGATTCCGGCGCCATGCCGTACGGTGTGGAAAGCGGCCAAGCAAATCCTGCGCATCACCCCGACGACGCTGGACAGTGAAATCGCCGGGCTGATGGCCGGGATGAGCCAGCGCTACGGTTTCGAGAGCTTTTCCCACTGCGTCAGCAGAGTCGGACGGGGCCTGTTTGTCGAGATCCATATCCTCTTGCCGGTGTCGATGAACCACTGGCCGGTCAGTGAACTGGACGGGGTACGCGCGGAAATCGCGGCGGCGATCGGTAGTGAAGGCCCCAACCGTTGGCTGGCGATTGGCTTTACCAGGGACCGGCGCTGGCTGTGAAAGGTAGCGGCGACATCGGCAAAGTCTTCTAGGTGGCGTGGTGTGCTGCCGCCTGATGGCGCACTCGGGATCGAGTGCAAGGGCTGGGGTTTTTACAGATGCCAGAAACGACAAAGCCCTGAATAATCAGGGCTTTGTCGTATGAAGATGGCGGAGGCGATGTCTTCTGTTTTGATGTTCATTGACGTCCACTGATGTTTTATTTGGTACGTAAAAAATCCTTAAAAACAGCTAGTTATGAAGTTATGTATCTTCAGTGAGTAGGTCTCCTTGGTCTACTGCCGGAGTTGATTGAGCTTCCCGTCCATGGTGTATAAGCCCCTACAGCGGTCACCCGACTGACACAATACCCGACCTGGTTAGGGATGGACGGCTGAACAAGGAACGTTATTCACCAAGCCAGTGAAGGCGTTATTACCCCACTTGGGGTCTATTTAGAATTAGCCAAAGAGGAGTCCGCCATGACCGTAGTCGATCGCCTCAGGTATTTGCGCGTCGTCCTGGTTTTGTCTGGCCTCGTGTGCCTTGCTCTCTACCCACTTATGTTGTTGTGGCCGTCCGGCTGGGCCTGGCACGTCGGTCACTCGGATTATCCGATGATGATTGTTGGCATCTACGCCACACTTGGCGTCTTCTTGATCCTGGCCGCACGTGATCCATTAGCCAATCTGAGCCTGATCTGGTTCACCGTATGGTCTAGCGCCATACACGGAGGAATCATGGCCGTCCAGGCGGACACCCAGCCGGAACAATTGGGGCACTTGGCAGGTGACGTGCCGGCGCTCTTCATCGTGGCGGCCGCCTTGGCCATCTTGACGCCTCGCTCGCAATTGGCCGCTCGACCCCGGACACACAATGTGGTCTAGGAGCAGGTTTGACTGTCAGGATCGAGACGAAAATCGCGTTGGTCTGCTGATCAATGAACGCGACAAATTTTACGTAGCAATGCAGTCCTCAAGAGTGCCCGCGATTTTTTTCACAACCTGGGGCGTTTTCTGCCTGTCACGCCTGACCGGTTTGGGTTGTGGACTGCCTGGCACGATCCCCGATTACCCTTTAGCGGGCGGGCCAGGCCATTAACATTGAAGCTGTTCAATTGGTAACACTTTTCAGGTTACCGCTCAGCCCGCAGTATTCACGCGAGCCCAAGTTGGTGAATGGCAAAGTCGCGTAAGCGGTTTTTCTGGATCTTGCTCGATCCGGTCATACCGATGCTTTCGAAGTCTTCAACAATGGATAGATAGCGCGGCACCTTGAAATTGGCGCAGCGTGCCTTGCAGAAAGCGATCAAGTCTTCGCTGCTGGCGACGGTTCCCTGCTTGAGGGTGACATAGGCCGCGGGGACTTCTCCCAGTCGCGGGTCTGGAACGCCAATCACTTGGGCCAGTTCGATAGCAGGGTGTTTGAGCAGCACCTGTTCGACTTCCAGCGGCGAAACATTCTCGCCACCGACGCGGAACATATCCTTGAGTCGACCGATAAACTGCAGGCGGCCGTCCGCAGACAGTGTTCCGAGGTCTCCGGTATGCAGCCAGCCTTCGCGCAAGGTGGACGCTGTCTGTTCGGGAAGCTTGTAGTAGCCCTTCATCAGGCTCCAGCCGCGCGCGCAGATTTCACCCGGTTGGCCCGCAGGCATAGGCTGACCGCTGGTGGGATCGCAAACCTGAATATCCAGTCCGGCATGGGTGGTCATGGAACCATTGAGCCGCAAATCGAGCGATTCGCGGTAATCGGAGAAGACCAGGTTCGGTGAGGCTTCCGAGAGTCCGTACGCATTGCAAATGTCCTTCGCGCCCATCTTCTCGACGACGTCATGGAGGATCTGCGGACTGGCGGCCGCCCAGCCGCCGCGAAGGTACAAGCGATGGGTGTTGAAACCGGGCTCGGCCAGCATCATCAGAAACATGGTGTCATTGCCTGAGGTCAAAGTGCACCGCTCGCGTTCCATGATCGCCAGCGCCTGAGCCGGGTCGAATGTCGCGGCGGTGACCAGCGTGGCGCCATGAACCAGTGCGACCAGCAATGACATGGTGCTGCCGGCCACATGATAGAACGGTCGTGGACTGAAATAGCGATCTTCCGAGTGCACGCCCATGCGAACGGCCACACACTTGGCAATCCCGAGCATCGAGGCATGGCTGAGCATGACCCCTTTTGGAAAAGCGGTGGTTCCCGAGGTGAACTGGATCAACAACGTATCGTCGGGCTCGACTCGTGAGCGTGCGGCGGTCAATTCAATGGGCTGGACATCGGTACCGAGTTGAAGGAAGGCGGCCTCGCTCAGTCCTGCTTGTGGTACTCGTTGGCCAAAAACCACCAAATGCCTTAGCAGCGGTAGATTGTTCCCCGGCAGCGTGGTGTGTATCGCCGGTTCGACATCCCCGAGCATGCCGACGAAGTCAATCTTGTCGAGGAAAGTATCGACGCAGAACAGTACCCGAACATCTTCGTGACCCAGGCCGTAGCTGAGCTCCTCACTGCGAAAGCGCGTGTTGAACGGTACGCAGACCAGACCGAGCGAAGCTGCTGCGTACCAGAGCACCGCCCATTGCACGGAGTTACCCATCAGCAGGCCCACATGCTCGCCTCGTTGCAGGCCCAGCCCGAGCATGGCGCGAGCCGCGTTGTCTACCTGATCAAGTAACTGGCGATAACTCAGACGGCCGTCTTCGGCAATCAAGGCGTCGTTGTCCGGGTGGTGCCGGGCAATGTCACTCAATACTGTCCAAAGGGGACCGGGCAGCGGGGAAGTCGATACAGTCATGGGGAATCCTCAGACGAAAGATGTCATGCCGGCACGCCAGGTGCCTTCAGTCAGGTTGTCCTCGATGGCGAGGATCTCGTGGGCCAGGGCGCCAAAGCGACTGTCATCGGCGCCCTTGTCGATGGTGCGTTTGGCGCTGCGGATGGCGTGCGTGGGGGCCGAGGCGATCTCCCGTGCCAGGCTGTCGACATAGTTGTCGAACTCAGCGTGAGGTAGCACCTGATTGACCAGACCGATGGATCTGGCTTCCTCGGCACTGACTTCACGCCCGGTGAACATCAGTTCTTTTGCGATTCGCCTGCCAACGATGCGTGGCAGCCGTTGTGTGGCGCCGACGGTGCCCCAGCGAGCCTCCGGGTAGCGGAAGCTGGCCTGGTCACTGGCGACGATGAAGTCACAGGCACTGGCAATTTCGCAGCCGGAGCCCACCGCCGGGCCCTGGACTAGCGCAATCACCGGTATCGTCAGGTCCTCCAGGGCGGCATACAGGGCGAAGGCCTTGATGCGTCGAGCGCGGATCTGGTCTTCATCCATGTCCTTGCGCTCTTTGAGATCGGCACCGGCACAAAACACTGGTCCATTGGCGCGCACCAGCAGCACATGAATATCGCTACGCTTGCTGACTTCCCGGATAGCCAGGTGCAGTTCAAGGCACAGTTGCGTGTTCAGGGCATTGCGTGCCTGCGGACGATTGAGGGTCAGGGTGGCGATGTTTTGCGCCACCGTGAGGCTGGCAACTGAGGTTTGATCGGGCTGAGTCATTTTTATACTGCTCCGCAACGGTGCAAGGCGTCGATGTCTTGCGAGTTGTAGCCAAGGTCCAACAGCACTTTGTCAGTGTGTTCGCCCAGCAGAGGCGGGCGGTTCGCCGTGGGGTTGTCGTAACCATTGAACTGAAACGGCAGCTGGATGGCCGGGAAGAGCCCGCTCTCTGGATGCTCGAAGTCGGCAAACACGCCGCGTGCGCGCAAGTGCGGGTCGACCACTACCTCGTCAAGCGTTTTCAGTGGGCCGGCGGGAACACCCGCTGCGTCGCAGGCAGCGCAGAGTTGATCGCGAGTTAGCAAGGCGATGGCGTCCGTCAAGGTCGCCATCACTTCGTCGCGGTGCAGTACACGGCCACTGTTGTGCTGCAAGCGCGGATCAGATCCCAATGATTCCAGGCCAAGCAGGGCGCAAAGCGGATGCCAGTGCTGATCGGCCCCGGTGATGTGCACATAACCGCCATCGGCACATCGGAAACTGGCAGACGGAACACGGCCGGGGTGCTCGGTACCCAGGCGCTCGGGCACTTCGTCCAGGGCAAAATAGCGGGCAGCAGCCAAGGCCAGCAGACTGATTTGTCCGTCAAGCATGGAAAAGTCGAGGTAGGCGCCCGTGCCTTCTTTTTTCCTGCCCTGGAGCATGGAGACAATACCCAGCGCGATCCATAGCCCGGAGCTAAGGTCCGAAACCGGTATCCCTGGTTTTACCGGGCCGCCATCTTTCTCTCCGGTGAGGCTCATGATTCCGCTCATGGCCTGGAATACGGTGTCGTAGCCTTTGCGGCTGGCATAAGGGCCAGTCTGGCCAAACCCGGTGCAGGAGACGTAAAGCAGGCGTGGGTTGAGCGCCTTGAGCACTGGCCAGTCCAGGCCGTATCGCTTGAGTGTCCCGACCGGGAAATTCTCCAGGACCACGTCGGCTTCGCCGGCCAGCTTGCGGACTATTTCCTGGCCTTCGACTGTGCGCAGATTGACCGTGATCGATTCCTTACTGCGATTGAAAGCATAAAAATAGGCGCTGCGTTCACGTCCCAAGGCTTCGGCCTGGGCATCCTCGTCGAGGTAATCAACGTTGTCGTCGGCCGGACGCACAAAAGGCTCATAGCCTCGGGTCTCGTCGCCGTCGACCGGCTGTTCGACCTTGATCACCCGGGCACCAAGTTCAGCGAGAATCATCCCGGCAAAGGGGCAGGCCAGGACGCGCGCCAGCTCCACAACCGTTACACCTTCCAGGGGCTTCATGCTGGCGACTCCGTTTGGCGAAAGGCACGCATCTGGGCATTCAATTGCTGACCGATCTTCAGGCCTTCGCTGAAGGGCAATTCGGTGACCCGGTGGAAGATGCTTTTGGTGGCCTGCATTGCCTGCAGCGGATGGCCGGCGATCTGCTGAGCCAACGCTAGCGCCTCACCAAGCAGGTCGGCGTCGGCCACAACCCGGTTGATCATGCCCAGTTGTCGAGCTTCATGAGCATCCAGGGTGCGACCGGTGGCGACCAGATCGAAAGCGGCCTTGCGCCCGACATGTTCAACCAGCCCGGCCATGACAATGGCGGCGACGATCCCATGCTTGACCTCTGGATAACCGAACCGCGCACTCTCGCCAGCCAGCGCCAGATCGCAAGACAATACGAGTCCGCTACCGCCACCCATGGCGTAACCATTGACGGCAGCAATCACCGGTTTACTCATCTGCTTGACCAGCCCTTGCAGTTCGGTGGTCAGCGCAGCGCGACGTTCCACCAGCGATTGATTGTCCGGGGTCAGCACCTCGAACTCTCGGGTGTCGGCCCCCGCACAGAAACCACGGCCGGCACCGGTGACGATCACCACTCGAACAGACGGGTCGGCATCGGCATCCTTCAGGGCCTGGACCAATCCCTCGGTAAGTGCGAAGTTCAAGGCATTGAGTTTGTCCGGGCGGTTTAGCGTCAGCGTCTGTACGCCATCCCGGGTTTCACGCAAAACGACCTGATGTTCGGTCATATAAAGTGCTCCTGTCAGGGCTGCATGGCGCGCAGGCGGGCGAGGGCCTGTTCGAGTTCTTCGACGAGTGATTGCATGATTGCTGCGGCGGGCAGCAGTTGATGGATAAGCCCGGCACTTTGTCCGGCTTCGACTTTGCCGTTGCTGACATCGCCGTCGAATGAGGCTTGTTTCAAACTGGCCGAGGCCAGCAATGAGGCATAGGCGTCGGGGGCAGCCTGTGGCATGCCGTCGCGCTCGGCCTGTTCAACGCGTTCGGTAAAGGCATTGCGCACGCTGCGCACCGGCAGTGCGCCGCGACCGACCAGGACGGTGTCGTCGATGTCGGCGTCGAGTACTTTTTGCTTGTAGGCGGGATGCAGGAATGCTTCCTCCGACAGCATGAAGCGTGTGCCTAACTGCACGGCGTCCGCGCCCAGGGCGAGCAGCGCGGCAATGCCATAACCATCGGCGACTCCGCCGCCTGCCACGAGGGGGCAGTCGACTTCCTGCAACACGCGCCGCACGTTGACCAGCGTGCTCACTTCATTGGCCGGTGGATGTCCCCCGGCTTCACTGCCAACGACGACCAGCCCATCGACCCCGGCCGCAGCGGCCTTGCGTGCATGTTCGACAAATGCGACGACGTGAAGCCAGGTCGCACCGTAGTCCTTGAACCGTTGCAAGTGAGCTTTTGGCGAACCTTGACTGGCAATGATGACCGGTACTTGTTCGGTCACCAGCAAGTCCAGTACTTCGTCGGCGCCCTTGCGGTACAGCGGGATGTTCACGGCGAAGGGTTTGTCGGTCAGCTCACGCACCTGACGGAGCGTCTGGGCAAGGTCGGCCAGTCGCATCGGTCCTGCAGCGATCACGCCCAGGCCACCGGCATTGGACACGGCGGCGGGCAGGGCGGCGCAACTGGATGCCCAACTCATGCCTGCCTGAATGATCGGGTAGCGGATGCCGAGTAACCGGGTCAGACGGGTGTCGATCGACATGCTTCATTCCTCATCATCATTCTCCGGACTCAGGTTGTACGGATTGTTTTTCTTGAGTTCGCCGTAGTACTCGAGGCTGTTGTTGTAGACGCGCTGCATCAATTCACGCAGTTGCTTGAGCTCGTTGGCCGACAGACCGCTCAGCATGCGTTCGTTCCGCTCGTTAGAGTCATCGAGGATCCGGTGGACCATCTCCTTGCCTTCCGCACTCAGGCAGAGCAGCGCGCTACGCCCGTCCTCAGGGTTGGGTTGGCGCTCGATCAATTCTCGTTTGGTCAGGTTGGTGACGATCCTGCTCATCTGGCTTTTCAACACGCTGGCATGCTTCGCGACTTGAACCAGCGGCGCCTGGCCGAGGTAATCGAGAATCGCCAGAGTCCGCCACTCAAGTACCGTAATGGCGAAATGCTGAGGAATGGTCATCGCTGCGATACGACTCGACAGGCCGGCCAGACGCTGCAGCTGAACAGAGAACAGGTCGCGCATATCCGTAGTGATTTCAGGTTCTCGAGCGGCGACTGCTGTGGTTTTTTTCATAAGGCACCAAAGGCTATCTGGGGAAAGGAATTAGCCTCTCATTGTTCGGGAGTGCAGACCTGAGCTCAACCGTTGAAACGCGATTGCTGGCGCAGCAGCGCCAAGCTCGCATCCAGGCCTTTGGAGAAGGCTTCAAGCACCAGGTCGACTTCCGCGTCGTTGATGATCAACGGTGGTGCGAAAACCACGCTGTCGTTCAGCGAACGGGCTGTCACCCCATTGGCTTCGGTTTGCTGCGACACGCTCAAGCCAACTTTCCACTCTTTCGGGAACGCGGCCTTGCTGGCTTTGTCGGCCACCACCTCGACACCCCACATCAAGCCGGCACCGCGTACTTCGCCCACCAGTGGATGGTCGGCCAGTTTGCGCAGGCCGGCCCCCAGGCGCGCACCGACCTGTTGGGCGTGCGCCGGGAGTTGGCGCTCTTCGTAGATATTCAAACATTCCAGTGCAACCGCCGCGGGGACCGGATGGCCGCCATAGGTAAAGCCGTGACCGAAGACGCCGATCTTCTCGCTCTGGCTTTTCATCGCCTGATACACCGGCTCGGAAATCAGCAATGCGGAAATGGGCAGATAGGACGCCGAGAGTGCCTTGGCGCAGGTAATCATGTCTGGCTGCAGGCCGAAGGTTTGCGAGCCCCACCAATTGCCGGTACGACCGAAGCCACAGATGACTTCGTCGGCGACCAGCAAGATGTTGTGGCGCTTGAGCACCTGCTGGATTTTTTCGAAATAGCCGGCTGGCGGGGTGATCACGCCTCCGGTGCCCATGAGCGGTTCGGCGAAAAATGCGCCAATGGTGTCGGCACCTTCGCGCTCGATCAGCGTTTCAAGCTCAGCGGCGAGGCGAGTGGAGAAGGCCTCTTCGCTCTCGCCCGGCAATCCCTCGCGGTAATAATGCGGGCAGGTGACATGCAGGAAACCGGGCAGCGGCAGGCCGAAATCCTGGTGCAAGTGTGCAAGGCCGGTGAGGCTGGCACTGGCAATGGTCGTGCCGTGATAAGCGCGATTGCGGCTGATGATCTTGCGGCGTTGTGGCTGGCCAATGGCGCTCCAGTAGTACCAGACCAGTTTGATCGCCGTGTCGTTGGCTTCGGAACCTGAACAAGCAAACAACACTTTGGACATTGGCACCGGCGCCAGCGAGATCAAGCGTTCTGCCAACTGGATCGCCGGTTCGGTCGAGCGGTGCGCAAAGTTCTGGTGATAGGGCAATTGCTTCATTTGCCGCAACGCGGCTTCTTCCAGGCGCGTCTCGCTATAACCCAGCGCGGCACTCCACATGCCCGACATGGCGTCCAGATACTGCTTGCCTTGGTCATCCCAGGTGTAGATGCCCTCTCCACGGACCATAACGGTCGGACCGACCTTTTCGTGGTTGGCCAGGTTGGTCTGGCTGTGGATGTGAAAAGCGATGTCGCTGGCGTGTAATGAGCGTGACATGGCGGTACTCCATTCGGGTGATGCGACTTGCGTCGTGGGTGCAATTGTTGTCTATGGGGTGGCTTCAATATGGTTGACAATGTGAATCATGTGGTTCATGTTGTCAACTATCTTCTGATGCTTCAAACGGAAGGTGAACAACGACCGGAGACACGGTCGAGCTGATGAAAAGCTGCGCTAAGGTTTGATCTTTATCTCTGCCTAATAACAAGTCAGCGCTCAGCGGGCGCTAGAAACAGGAGATGGAAAATGTTCGACACCCTGAAGTTTTCAGCAGTAAGGCGGCATGTGTTGGCAGTTGCGGGCGCGGCGTTGATCGCTCCGCAGGTGTGGGCGGCCGATCCGTCTACTGTGACCGTCGCAGGCTATGGTGGTGGTTTGCAGGATGCATTGATTGCAACGCTGTGGAAGCCAGCGGCAGAGAAGGCTGGATTGAAGTTGCTGACTGAGTCCCATGACGGACAACCGGCTGTACGACTGCAAGTGCAATCTGGCAAACCCGCCTGGGATGCCATTCATATCGGCGCCAATGACTGTGCGGCCTTGTCCAAGCAGGGGATGCTCGAACCCCTGGACTACTCCGTGATCGATGCCAAAGGCATACCTGAACTGGCGCGTGACAAGAACTGGATCGCCACCAACAGCTATTCAGTGGTCATGGGCTGGCGCACCGACAAATTCAAGGTTGGCCCGAAGAACTGGAAAGAGTTTTGGGACGTGAAGAAGTTTCCAGGTCGTCGTGCGCTTTCCGTCGCACCGGATGAAATGCTTGAAGTGGCCTTGCTGGCCGATGGCGTGCCGCGTGACCAACTCTACCCGCTGGATATCAAGCGGGGCCTCGCCTCGCTGGAAAAGATAAAACCTTACGTCGCTGTCTGGTGGACCTCCGGTGCTCAATCCGCGCAGCTGATCAAGGATGGCGAAGTCGATCTGATCGCGATCTGGAGCAGTCGTGTCGATTCTGTGGTGAAAGACAAGGCACCGGTGGCCTATACCTATGAAGACGGCCTGCTCGGTTATGGCTGCATGGCCATCCTCAAAGGCGCCGGGAATGTGCCGGGTGCACAGAAGTTGATCGCCAATTCCGTCTCCGCGCCGATTCAGGCCCGGATCCCGACCATGATGGGTTACTACGGCCCGACAAATAGCCTGGCTTTCGATCAACCTGGTGTTCCGGCCGACGCACTGAACAGCTCCAACATGTCGCCCGACAACAGAGCCAAGCAGGCGCTGATGGACCCTCGCTGGTGGGGCGACCATGTCACTGATGTTCAAGAAGACTACAAAGAGTTGATCGCACGGTAATCGGTGTTTTTGTGGAGGTCGGAGTTATGCAAGGCAATATTGCGATTCGGGATGTCTATAAAGGTTACGGATCATTTACCGCGATCGACCATGTTTCCCTGGACGTTAATCCCGGTGAATTTCTTACCCTTCTCGGCCCTTCGGGGTCGGGGAAGACGACCTTGCTCAATGTGTTGGCGGGTTTCATTCGCCCCGACTCGGGAAGCATCAAGGTCGATGGCGTAGAGTTTCTGAATTGTCCGCCGCACAAACGCGACATCGGCATGGTGTTTCAGAACTATGCACTGTTCCCGCACATGACCGTTGCAGAAAACGTCGCTTACCCATTGCGCCTGCGCAAGGTCAGCGGTGCGGAGCGAACCCGTCGTGTCAAAGCCTCCCTGGAAATGGTGCAGATGGACCATCTCGGTGAGCGCGGCATTCATCAGCTTTCGGGCGGCCAGCGCCAGCGTGTTGCACTGGCCAGGGCCATGGTGTTCGAGCCGAAAATCATGCTGATGGACGAGCCGCTTTCAGCGCTCGACAAGAACCTGCGCGAGCACATGCAACTTGAGCTCAAGCGCCTGCATGCCCGATTGGGGATGACCACGATTTATGTCACTCATGATCAGAAGGAAGCATTGACGCTGTCCCACCGCATTGCGGTGTTGAACAAGGGCAAACTGGCGCAGCTGGATACCCCGGACGCACTCTACGAGCGACCGCAGGATCGCTTTGTGGCGGGCTTCATTGGCGAAAGCTGTTTTTTCCCGGTGGAGGAGGGTGGTGATGCCGTTTTGTTCCAGGGGCGGGCGCTGAAGTTGCCAGTGGGAACGGCGCTTAAACACTCGCAGCGGCGCGTGCTCATGGTGCGTCCTGAGCGCTTGCAATGGCAGGCTCCGACGGACGCCAGCGCGATGAACCGGATTGATGCGGTAGCCCGTGATGTGGTCTATCAGGGCGACAGCTATCACGTCGGTCTGGTGTTGTCTGACGGTAGCGAACTCACGGCTCGTCACCAAAAGGGTTTTCGTGATGTCGCTGTTCCGACCCCCGGTGCGGCGGTTCAGCTTTGGCTGCATGCCGAGGACACTTTGCTGGTGACGGAGAGCGCATGAATGCCGATCTTCCCCCTCGTCAAAAGCTCCAGAGGGTTGCACCCATGAAACAAGTCAGTCTTTCCGCTCGCACCGGCAATGCGGCCATCGGTGGCGAAGACCCGATGGTTCATCGCCTGGCGATGGCCGAGCTCAAGGAACGCTGGGCTCTGCTTTCCTTGACGTTACCGGGTTTCATTCTGGTGTTCGTGGTGTTGGCGGTGCCCTTGGGGTGGCTGTTCTGGTTGTCGGCCTTCGACAGCAGCGGAGCGCTGACCCTGGACAACTACCTGCGTTTGCTTAGACCTGTGTACCTGAGCAGCTTCATCATCACCTTCCAGATGGCGTTCTGCGTCACGCTGATTTGCGTGCTGCTGGGGTATCCACTGGCGTACCTGCTGTCGCAATTGCCCGAACGCGCCAGCCAGATTTGCATGGCCTTTGTACTGCTGCCGTTCTGGACTTCGATTCTGGTTCGTACCTACGCCTGGCTGGTGTTGTTACAGCGCCAGGGGATCATCAATAACTGGTTGCTCGACCTGGGCCTGATCCATGAACCACTGGCGCTGGTGAACAACTTCTTCGGAACCGTTGTCGGCATGGTCCACGTCATGTTGCCGTTCATGGTGCTGCCGCTCTACGACAAGATGAAAAACATTGATCCGTTGTTGATGTCGGCAGCGGCCAATTGTGGCGCCACACCGGCCCAGGCGTTTCGTCAGGTCTTCCTGCGATTGTCGCTGCCTGGCCTGGCCTCGGGTATCACGCTGGTCTTCGTGATTTGCCTGGGCTTCTACCTGACGCCGGCCTTGTTAGGTGGCGGCAAGGTGTCGATGTGGTCGATGAAAATCAGCGACACGATCGCGCTCTACGGTAACTGGGGTGCCGCGAGTGCACTGGGTGTGGCCTTGCTGGTCGCCACGGTGTTGATCCTCTGGGGCATGCGCAAACTGTTCGGTCTCAACGAACAAGGGAGGAACAGCTGATGTTCAAGCTCAATCAAGCGGTGACACCGACGCAGATTACCCATGCGCATCGGCTCTGGTTGTACGCCCTGGTCGGATTGATCCTGTTGTTCCTGATCATTCCGTGCCTGATTGTGATCCCAATGTCATTTTCTGCCTCGCAGTACCTGGAGTTTCCTCCGCGGGAGTGGAGCCTGCGTTGGTACGAGGCTTACCTGGGATCGCCGGAGTGGATGATGGCGACCTGGGTCACGGTGAAAGTGGCGGTCATGTCGACCTGTATCGCCACTGTGTTGGGGACGCTGGCAGCCTATGGTCTTTCGCAGGTGCGTGGTGGCGCGGCAAAGCTCGTCAATAGCCTGATGATGCTGCCGATGCTGGTGCCGATCATTCTGGTAGCGGTGGGTGTATTTTTTGTCTACTCGCGTACCGGTCTGAACAATTCCATCACCGGCCTGGTGCTGGCACATAGTGTTCTGGCGATACCTTTTGTGCTGATCGCGGTGGGTAATGGCCTGCAGGGGTTCGACATGAATCAGGAAATGGCCGCACGCAGCCTGGGTGCTTCGCGTCCCTGGGCCTTTCTGACGGTGACGCTGCCGCAGCTGCGACTATCGATCTGTTCCGGTGCGCTGTTTGCCTTCATCGCGTCATTTGATGAGGTGGTGATTGCGCTGTTCATCGTCGGCGGCGAGAGCTCCACGCTGCCCCGGCGGATGTTCGCCAATATCCGCGATCAGATCGATCCGACCGTGGCCGCGGTATCGACTTTGATGATTGTCCTGTCGATCCTGCTTCTGGTGGCGATGCAATACATCAAGCGCCTGGAGCGTCGTCAGCTACATTGAATCAATTCGGTGGTGCCTTATCGAGCTTGCCTGTTTTGCTTCCTACCGCCGTCATCGCCAGGTGCCGTCCCCTGAAGAAGCATTCGCCATGAGTGGCGGTCGTGAAGGAAACCCGCAATGAGCAAAGTCAAGCAGTTGGAAGGCAAGGGCCGTCTGGCCGGGAAAGTGGCCGTCATTACCGGAGGCGCGGGTGGTTGCGGCGCTGCCGCAAGCCGGCTGTTCGCGGCCGAAGGGGCCAGGGTGGTCATTATCGATTTGAATGGCGATGCCGCCGTCAAACTCGCGACACAGATCATTGCCGATGGCGGTCAAGCACTTGGGGTGGGGGCCGATGTTTCGCAGGCCGTCCAGGTGCGTGAGGCCGTCGCGCGTGGGCTGGCTGAATTCGGCCCGGCGGATGTGCTGTTCAATCACGCCGGCACGTTGATCGTGAAACCCTTTCTGGACGTGCAGGAGCATGAGTGGGACTGGCTTTTGGCGGTTAACGTCAAGAGCATGTACCTGGTGACTCAGGCGGTGCTTCCACAAATGCTTGCCAAGGGCTCGGGTAGCATCGTTTGCACCTCTTCGATCTCTGCGCAGTACGCGACCCCGGGGGAGGTCGTGTACAACGCCAGCAAAGGCGCCTGCCAGATGTTCGCACGCGCCATTGCCGTCGAGTTTCGTGACAGGGGTATTCGCTGCAACGCGGTAGCACCGGGGTTTATCCGCACCCCTCATGGCGAGCGGGAAATGCGCGACTTGCAGGCCATGGGCGTGGACGCCAGCGAGGAGGCGATCAGTCAGCAACAGGGCCGTCTGTGCGAGCCCGAAGAAGTGGCCCGCGCCGCACTGTTTTTAGCCAGCGACGAGGCGTCATTTGTCAGTGGTGCCCAGCTATTCGTGGACAACTGCTTTTCCGCTGTCTGAGTCATTCTTGGCGAGACGGCACAAATTCAGTTGCCAAACAAAAACGCATGGACAGAGGTCCATGCGTTTTTTCGTTGTTCTTTACGGATGCAGAAGTGTCATTCCAAGTAGATGGTTTTGGCCGAATCGTACGCCGGTGCATCGAAGCTGATGAACAGTGCCGATTGCTGACCCTCGACGTAATACTTGTGTGGAACATTCTGCGGGATGGAAACGTAATCGCCAGTTTTCAGGATGCGGTCCTCAGTCGGGGTCACGACCCGTGCACTGCCACTGAGAAGGATCAGCGAATGATCGGCGTCAGGATGGCTATGGTTTTTCAACTCGGAGAACATTTCTACAAGATTCACGCGCTTCTCCGGCGTTTTTATCAGCGTCCAGCCTCGGTCACTTGGATCATTCCAGCCGGGAGGACTGGTCATCACTGATTGTTGTTTCTTGACGACGGGAGTGGGGCCGGAACTGTTTGTCGAGAAATCTGCAGCGGTGGCCTTTGTCATGTCGATGGTAGGCACATCAAAACCCAGTAGCAGGACTTTCTCCTGGTTTTGCGGGGTCATCTGGTAGGCCTGGCCGGGAGGAATCGCCACGTAATCGCCAGCTGTCGCGGTGACTTCCCGGTCGGCGAAATGGAACAGCACGGTGCCCTGCAAAACGATCAGCGTGCGCTCGCCGATGTCA
Source organism: Pseudomonas putida (assembly GCF_003228315.1). Lineage (NCBI taxonomy): Bacteria > Pseudomonadati > Pseudomonadota > Gammaproteobacteria > Pseudomonadales > Pseudomonadaceae > Pseudomonas > Pseudomonas putida. The sequence continues at coordinate 1,466,316 of NZ_CP029693.1, read as the reverse complement.
TGTCTGACGACCGGCGTTTGCTGATCGAGCTGGACCAGAGTGGTGAGTGACGAAGCGGTTTTGTGCATCTCCCAAATCTGCTGGCCAATCAGGATTTCGTTCGCCGGGCCTCTCATCAAATCATCCCGTTCAACCAGCAGCAATTTGTCGCTGGCAAAGACTTGCGTTGAAAGCATCAGTACTCCACAGATCAATCGGGTCTGTCGTGCAAGGGCATTGAGACTGAGCATTTTTACACCTCTTCGCTGGATGATGTGGCTTGGGAAGCAGTGGCGGACAACAGTGGATTCAACCCACTGCGCAGGACCCGGCTGTGGAGCTCGCGGCCAAGCGCGGCTTCGCATTCAGCGGCGACATCGAGCAGGCGGTCCAGGTCTATACCGGTGCGTACACCCATCGACTCCAGCAGGTTGACCCAGTCTTCGGTACTGACGTTACCGGTGTGTCCGCCGCCATACTTGACCTTGGCCGGATGGCCGCCGACACCACCGAAGGCGCAGTCGTACCAGGTAACCCCGGCTTCGAGGGCAGCGACGTAATTCACGAGCCCGGTCGCGCGGGTATCGTGGAAATGAGCGATTGGAGTGATCTCGGGAAATGTCGCCAGCACGGCACTGAACAGCCGCTTGACGCTCTGCGGCGTTGCGACGCCGGTGGTATCGCCAAGGGTGACGAACTTCACACCGTGCCTGGCAAACTGCTCCACATCCGCCAGCACACTGGCCTCGCTGACGCGACCCTCGAACGGACAACCAAAAGCCACGGAAACAGTACCGATCAAGCGGAATTGATTGAGGGCCTTATCGGCCATCTGCTGAATATTCAGCCATTGATCTTCTCGGCTGCGCTTGAGGTTTCTCAGCGAATGCGACTCGGATGCGGACACCAGCAAGCTGATTTCGTTGGCGCCATGCCCGGCAGAAAGGTCGTCGACAGCTCGCTCGACGGCTCGTACGTTGGCGCAGGTCGCTTTGTAGAACACGTCGGCCCGCCGCTGCAGGGTCGCCAACAGAGCGCTGGCGTCGGCAAATTGCGGAATTACGGCAGGATTGGAGTAGGAAGTCGCCTCGACCCTTTGAAAGCCGATTTCGGTGAATCGCTCCACCAAACGGCGCTTTGTGGGCGTAGGCAGAAAGTCCGGTTCGTGCTGCAGACCGTCGCGGGCGAAGCATTCACACAGAGTGACGTCTCTCATTGGGACCCCTGAGGTGGTAACGGAACATGGTTGACATGGTGAACTAAATTTACGAGTATATGGTTGATAGTGTCAACCTGTTGCTGTGTATTTTGTTACCGCCCATGCGTTGCCGATACCTTTGCAATCGCTAGCGTTCAATACCCATTTGCGAGGAGTGATCCATGTACACCGACCTGTTGTTTTACATCGACGGCCAATGGACTGCCGGCAGTGCCGGCAACACTGCGGCTGTGATCAATCCTTCGACGGGCGAGACGATCGGGCAATTGCCGATCGCTTCGAATGAAGATCTGGACGCCGCATTGGCAGCGGCCGCGAGCGGATTTGAGAGATGGTCCACGACATCTGCCTACGACCGTTCAGGCATCCTGCGGCGAGCGGCTTTGCTGGTACGCGAGCGCCACGCGCTGATGGCCGAGTGCATGACGTTGGACCAGGGCAAGCCACTGGCTGAGTCGACCATGGAAGCCAAAAGCGCGGCCGACCATATTGAGTGGTATGCCGAGGAAGGTCGGCGCGCCTATGGTCGCATCGTGCCTTCACGCAATGCGGCGGTACGCCAACTGGTGGTGCGCGAGCCGGTCGGTCCGGTGGCCGCTTTCACACCGTGGAACTTTCCGATCAATCAAGCAGTGCGCAAGATAGCCGGGGCTCTGGCCGCGGGCTGCAGCATCATCATCAAGGCGCCGGAGGAGGCGCCGGGAGCGGTGATCGAACTGGTGCGCTGTTTCCACGATGCGGGTGTGCCCAGGGGCGTGCTGAACCTTGTGTTCGGTAACCCTGCGCACATCTCCGATTACCTGATCAAGTCACCGATTATTCGAAAAGTGTCCTTTACCGGCTCGACTTCCGTAGGTCGACATCTCGGCGCACTGGCCGCGACACACTTGAAACTGACGACCATGGAATTGGGCGGTCACGCGCCGTTTATCGTCTGCGAGGATGCCGACGTCGAAGCTGCGGCCGCATTGGCCTGCACCCTCAAGTTCCGCAATGCAGGGCAGGTGTGCGCTTCACCCTCGCGTTTCTATGTGCATGACGCAGTATTTGATCTTTTCTCTCGGCGATTCACCGAACTGGCGGGACAGCTCAAGGTGGGCGACGGTTTCGACCCGGCTAGCCAGATGGGGCCGCTGGCCAATGCTCGACGCTTGATGATGGTTCAAGAGTTGATCGCCGATGCCCGCGACCTCGGCGCCACGGTGCTGACAGGCGGAAGCCGGATCGGCAACACCGGCCATTTTTTCCAACCGACGCTATTGACCGACCTGCCAGAGCAGGCGCGTCTTCTCAATGAAGAGCCTTTCGGTCCGGTGGCGCCATTGTTGCGTTTCAATGATCTGGACAGCGTGATAGCGCAAGCCAACAGTCTGGAGTACGGGCTGGCGGCGTTTGCATTCACCCGGTCATTGAAGACCGCGACTGAGTTGGGTAATCGCCTGCAAGCCGGGATGGTTTCGATCAACCACTTTGGTTTGGCCCTGCCGGAAACGCCGTTCGGCGGCATCAAGGCCAGCGGTCACGGCAGTGAGGGCGGGACTGAAGGTCTGGATGCCTATCTGACGACCAAATTCATCAGTCAGGTAGGCATCTGAAGTTAATGGGATTCTCTGCTGGAGAGCAGGAATTCCAACCCTGTATTGTCCGAGTTGTCGAAAGGCAGCCCCATGACCGTTCAGTCCACGAAAACGGGGCGGTCATGGGTTTTTAAAAACACGGTCATGTCTGGTGTGGAGTGACCCAGGTCTTCCTGGGCCCGGCCACTGCGGATTTGATCGCTTCAGTAGCGAATCATCACTGACTTCAGTTCGGTGTAGTCATCAATGAACGCACTGCCAAACTCCCGGCCTACGCCTGAGGATTTGTTACCTCCGAAAGGCACTGCCGGATCGAGCATCGTGTGCATGTTCACCCACACTGTCCCGGCGTTCATCGCAGGCACCATGCGCAGGGCTTTGCCCAGGTCGTTGGTCCATAGGCTGGCACTCAAGCCGTAAGGCGTGTTGTTCATCAGCTCCAGCAGTTCTTCTTCAGTGTCGTAAGGGAAGAAGGTCGCAATCGGGCCGAACGTTTCCTCGTTGAGCAGCGTGTCGTTGACGCTGTTGGCGAGAATCACCGTCGGTTCAACGTAGCAGCCCGGGCCGTCGATCAGGTTGCCACCGTGAATGATGGTGTTGTTTTCGGCGCGGGCCTTGGTGAAGTACTCGCCGAGTTTCAGCTGATGTTGGCGATTGGTGACTGGGCCGAATTCGGTGCGCTCATCCAGTGGTGATCCGATATTGAGCGTGCTCAAGCGTTGGGCCAGTTTGTCCATGACCGGATCGATCTGTGAACGATGGACGAAGAAGCGTTCGGCGGCTGCACAGATTTGCCCGGAGTGCAGGAATCCGGCTTCGATGATGCCATCGACGGCCTTGTCCAGATCCACATCGCGCAGGAAGCCAGCAGAGTTTTTGCCACCGAGTTCCAGTGTTGCGCGGGTCAACCCGGCGCCCATGGCACTGCGGCCGACGGCAATGCCGGTGGGCACGGAGCCGGTAAATGAAACCTTGTCGGTTCCCGAGTGCTCGACCAGCCCTTTGCCCACCAGACCACCGCCCGTCAAAACGTTCAGTGCGCCAGCAGGCAAGCCCGCTTCGATGGCCAATTCGGCAATCCGCAGGATGGTCAACGGCGTGAACTCACTGGGTTTAATGATGATGCTGCAGCCGGTCACCAGCGCCGAGGCCAGTTTCCAGATGGCGATCATGGTCGAGAAGTTCCACGGTACGATGCCGACCACTACCCCGACCGGTTCACGCAAGGTGAAAGCGGTATAGCGTTCGCCGGAAAAGGAGGGCAGTGACGGGGTGATGGTCTGGCCGCTGATCTTGGTCGCCCAACCAGCGTAGTAGCGCAGAAAGTGTGCGGCCTGGTCGACTTCGAAGGCCCGGGAAATCTGGATGATCTTGCCTGACTGGCAGGTTTCGATCTGCGCCAGTTCTTCGCGGTTCTGCTCCAGCAGGTCGGCCAGTTTCAGCAGCACATTGCCACGGATTGCCGGGGCGACTTGGGACCATTGCCTGAAGCCGCGGCGGGCCGACTCGACGGCAGCATCGACATCGGCCGTGTCTGCGTCGGCAACTCGGGCGATGACTTGGCCGGTGGCTGGATTGACCACTTCCAGTGTGTGGCTGGAATGACTCTGAACGTAGCCACCGTCGATGAACAACGCATGGTTTCGACTCAGGAAGGCTTCAACTTGGGACAGCAGCGGGATATCGCTCATGGGATTTTCCTGATGGCGAACAAAGAAAGCCCCGAGACTAATCCATGGGTCTCAGGCTGGCTTGACTGTGCCTGCCCACGCCTATGACTGTAACTGCCAGACCCATTCGAAGCCTTGGTGTATTGCCTTTGAAAAGTACAATCTTGACTCTGGAAGGTGCATTTTCTGGGCTCGTGGCTCACTCCATACTGGCCCTGCATCCAGCGCTACCCGTCGGTTCGGGTAGTTGGCCGGGTATTCAATAATAAGCAGGGCCATCCATGAAAAAGCCAAACCCGCTCCTTGAAGACCTCAAGTCCATTCTGCCGGCGATCGCTGCCAACGCCTTCCAGGCTGAACAGGATCGCAAGGTCCCCGACGAGAACATTGCACTGCTCAAAAGCATCGGCATGCATCGGGCCTTTCAGCCGAAGAAGTTCGGGGGAATGGAAATATCGCTGCCGCAATTTGCCGACTGCATTGCTTTGCTCGCAGGCTCTTGCGCCAGCACCGCCTGGGCCATGAGCCTTCTCTGCACCCACAGCCATCAATTGGCGCTGTTTTCGGCCGAACTGCAGCAGGAAGTCTGGGGCGATGACCCGGATGCCACGGCCAGCAGCAGTATCGCGCCGTTCGGGCGCACCGAAGAAATTGAAGGAGGGGTGCTGTTCAGCGGCGAAATGGGCTGGAGCAGCGGTTGCGATCACGCCGAATGGGCGATCGTCGGTTTCCGCCGCAAGAACGCTGAAGGCACTCAGGATTACTGCTTCGCGGTACTGCCGCGCAGTGATTATCAGATCCGTGATGACTGGTTCGCTGCCGGGATGAAAGGCAGCGGCACCAAGACCTTGATCATCGACAATGTGCGGGTGCCGGAACACCGCATCCAGAAAGCCAAGGACATGATGGAAGGCAAATCCGCAGGCTTCGGTCTGTACCCGGACAGCAAGATTTTCTATTCGCCGTACCGTCCTTACTTCGCCAGCGGTTTTTCCACCGTGAGCCTGGGCGTTGCCGAGCGGATGCTTGAAGTGTTCCGCGAAAAGACCAAGACCCGCGTGCGTGCGTACACCGGTGCGGCGGTCGGTGCGGCGACGCCGGCGCTGATGCGTCTGGCTGAGTCGACTCATCAAGTGGCCGCTGCACGGGCCTTTCTCGAGAAGACCTGGCAGGAACACGCCGAGCACAGCGAGCAGCAACGTTGTCCAAGCCGCGAGACCCTGGCGTTCTGGCGCACCAATCAGGCCTACGCCACCAAGATGTGTATCCAGGCCGTGGACCGTTTGTTCGAAGCTGCTGGTGGTAACGCCTGGTTCGAACACAACGAGATGCAGCGTCTGTTCCGTGATTCGCACATGACGGGCGCGCATGCCTACACCGACTATGACGTCTGTGCGCAAATCCTCGGCCGTGAACTGATGGGCCTGGAACCTGATCCGAGCATGATCTGAGCCCACCTCTCATAACAACAATCAGGACTGCTCACGCAAGCAGTCCGGGAGACTTGCATGTCTGATAACAGCGCTTGCGCAGCCAATGAAACCACTTTCGACCCACGGGCATTTCGCCGGGCATTGGGCAACTTCGCCACTGGCGTGACCGTGGTGACGGCCGCCACCGCGTCCGGGCGCAAAGTCGGGGTGACCGCCAACAGCTTCAACTCGGTATCCCTCGATCCGCCGCTGGTGTTGTGGAGTATCGATAAACGCTCCAACAGTCACGAGGTGTTCGAGCAGGCCAGCCATTTTGCGGTCAACGTACTGGCGGCAGACCAGATTGATCTGTCCAATAATTTTGCCCGCCCCAAGGAAGACCGCTTCGCCGAGATCGAGTACGAATCAGGGGAAGGCGGCTCGCCGGTATTCGCCGATTGCTCGGCGCGTTTTCACTGCGAGAAGTATCAGCAGGTAGACGGTGGTGACCACTGGATCATGATCGGCAAAGTGGTGGCCTTCGATGATTTCGGTCGCTCGCCGTTGCTGTATCACCAGGGCGCCTATTCGATGGTGCTGCCGCACACCCGTATGACCAAACAAGATGGCAGTCCACGCCCTACCAGTCATTTCCAGGGGCGCCTCAGCCACAACCTGTATTACCTGATGACTCAGGCGGTGCGGGCCTACCAGTCCAGCTATCAGCCCCGGCAGTTGTCTACTGGCCTGCGCACCAGCGAGGCGCGGATGCTGATGGTGCTGGAAAGTGATGCTGGCTTGAGTGCAAACGAACTGCTGCGGGAAGTGGCGATGCCGGTTCGGGAGATCGATGAGGCGGTGGCCAATCTGAAACGCAAGGGATTGGTTAACGATGATGCCAGTCGAGTGCGGCTGACCACTGCGGGTATCGAGCAGACCGAGGATCTTTGGTCTATTGCGCAGGAACAGCAGGACAAGGTCTTCGCTGATTTCAGCAAGGAACAGATCGAAACCTTCAAGGCAGTATTGAAGACCCTGATCAGGCAGTGTTAAGCATTGTCGAAATGCACTATACGGCGCCTCAGGGCGCCGTTTTCGTGTGAGTCTAACCCGGTCTCAATTGTGTGGGGGATGTTCAGGAGCTGCGCGGAGCAGCTCCCGAATGGCATCAAAACGGCACAGCTACCGTGAGTTGGCTGTAGACGTTGGTGCCATTGCCACCCACCTGGTTACCGCCATTGCTTGCATCTTTATCAGGCTTATACAGGCCAAGCAGTGGGGTGATGATCAGGTGTTCGTTCGCAGCCCATTCGGCGTACAGATCCAGTTCACGGCCATCGAGGTTCAGTGCTTCGCTCTTGTGCAATGTCTTGAAGTCGAAGAACAGCGCACCGATAGTCACTGTGTCGACGGGTTTGACCTTCAAAGCAACATGCTGGACTGACGTATTGCTGTTGAAAGGGCCCGAATAGTTGGCGGCGACTTCACCCTGGAACCAGGTGCCGTAGCCGCGATTGAACCCATTGAACATCGAATCCCAGTCTTTCGAATAGCGGCTGTAGCGGTAAGTGACGTCGGGCGACCAGGGCAGGTCGGCGAAGGTGTAGCCTGCTTCGGTGTACCAGGCTTTTTCCGGCCCGGCGTCTTTATCCTGCCAAGCATATTCGAAGGAAAAATGCGCGTGTTCAATGCCGGCATTACCCGCTCCGCGCAGGCTGTAGATATTCATGCCGTCACGCTGCTTCTGGAAGTCGCTGGCGAAGCGGTCATCGACGTCGATGCCGTGAATGTAAGTCAGGCCCAGAGTACCCGGTTCCGCTGTGTACTCCAGGGTTCCAGCAGCCATTTCGGTGTTGGCCTGGGAGCGATTGTCGGACTTCATCCACATCATGCTGCCGTGTACTCCGTCCTTGCCCCCCAGACGAACAACGGCAGTCTCATCGAATGCATGGCGAGCAGCCAGGTAATAAGCGCCTCCGCGATTGAGCTTGCCGTCGGCGGGCCCCTTGCCAAAATTCAGGCCGTCGTCGTTGATGATGAAACCGTCGCCCAGCGTAATGACCTGGCGGCCAAACGACAGGTCAACGCCGTCCTTTCCAAGGACCGGAAAGAGTTCGCCTGAGCGCCATCCCGCAAACGCTTCATCGAATTTCGTGGTGCGTTCTGTACCGTCGGTTATACCCGCTGCATCGCCGTCCCCCCAAGTGCCGGAACTGACCAGATTTGCCGTGCCATACACGCTGCCCGCGCCTCCCAGAGTCTGATCGACACTCAGCCCATATTTGATGAAACCTTCGCGCCAACTGGAACCACCGGGGGTGCCGTCATAATTTTTGCGGCTATTGAACATCCCGTAAACAGCCAGAAAATTACCGGTCACCTTGGTGTCATTGTCGGCGTAGAACTCGTAGGCATTGGCTGATGAGTGTGTGATCAGGAGTGCAGCACCCAGGCTGACAGCGGCGGGTAGTGATCGTGTTTTACGCATGTGCTCCATTGTTACGTTCCCCAGTATTGTTGGACAGCCAAATGGTCGAGGGCGCATTAGGGCAACCGTAAAAGGACCAAGTCTTTCACCTGCGTGCCACAGAATTGACCCTGTCAGCCAGGCAATACGCCTTGGCAGGCAGCAACAAAACCGTCGGCAGACATGGGCAAGACGATGAGGGTGAGAGGGGCGCAAAGTGATTCCGCACACGAAGCCGTTTCGATCAGGGACCGGCTGGGGAAGGCTTTATCGCCGGCTCCTTGAACGGCTAAATAATTCCACTAAGAAATCCGCTTTTGAGGATCCGCACCATGTCGATCAATGACAGGCTCACAGAGCATCTGAAACGAGGTAGCGTTGGTTTTCCCACCGCGTTAGCCAGCACCATTGGCCTGATCATGGCCAGCCCGGTCATTCTCACGGCCACGATGGGTTTTGGTATCGGCGGCAGCGCTTTTGCGGTGGCCATGCTGATCGCGGTGGTCATGATGCTGGCCCAGGCAACCACCTTCGCTGAAGCGGCCTCGATCCTGCCAACCACCGGCTCGGTCTATGACTACATCAACTGCGGTCTCGGGCGCTTCTTCGCGATCACCGGCACGTTATCGGCATACCTGATCGTGCATGTGTTTGCGGGCACCGCTGAAACCATACTTTCGGGGGTCATGGCGCTGGTGAACTTCGAGCACCTCAATACACTGGCAGAGTCCGCCGGTGGTTCGTGGTTGCTCGGCGTCGGGTTCGTCGTTGTGTTCGCGATTCTCAATGCCTTCGGCGTCAGCGCCTTCGGCAAGGCCGAGATCATTCTGACTTTCGGCATGTGGACCACGTTGATGGTGTTCGGGGTACTGGGTTTGATCGCCGCACCGGCGGTGCAACTGGATGGCTGGTTCGGAGTGTCGCTGGTAGGCACTGACCTGATCACGATCCTGTCGCTGGTGGGCATGGCGATGTTCATGTTCGTTGGTTGCGAGTTCGTCACCCCGTTGGCGCCGGACTTGCGCAATTCGGCCAAGGTTATGCCCAAGGCCATGATTCTGGGATTGTTGAGCGTTGCTACCTGCATGTTCATCTATGGCGCCGCGATGAAGCGTCAGGTCGAGAACGTACTACTGGATGCCGCCTCGGGCGTGCATCTGCTCGACACCCCCATGGCCATTCCGAAATTTGCTGAGCAAGTCATGGGACATGTCGGTCCGTTGTGGCTGGGCATCGGTTTTCTGTTTGCAGGCGCAGCGACCATCAATACGCTGATGGCGGGTGTGCCGAGAATTCTGTACGGCATGGCAGTGGACGGTGCGTTGCCCAAGGTGTTCACCTATTTGCACCCACGCTTCAAGACGCCGCTGCTGTGCATTCTGGTGGCGATGCTGATTCCGTGCTTGTACGCCTTTTGGTTGGGTGGCAATACCGACAACATCATGAACCTGGTATTGGCCGCGGTCTGCGCGTGGAGTTTTGCCTATCTGCTGGTGACGCTGTCGGTGGTGAGCCTGCGGATTCGCCGCCCTGATCTGCCACGGGCCTATCGCTCGCCATTGTTCCCATTGCCGCAGATTCTTTCCAGTGCTGGCATCTTGCTGGGCATGTGGTTCATCACGCCGCCTGGAATGAACCCTGCCGATATCTATGTGCCTTTCGGGGTGATGCTCAGCATTGCGGCTGCCTATGCGCTTTTCTGGACGTTGGTGGTGCAGAAAGTCAATCCATTCAAGCCGGCTATCGTTGAAGAAGTGCTGGCCAAGGAGTTTTCCCATGAGCCTGGCAACCCTCACAACAGTTATCTCGACCATGCTGCAAAAACTGTCTGAATCATTCAGCGCACGACGTGCCCCGAACGGCTACAGGCCCGGGGTAACGCTTGAGTACCTGCGGCGCAATCTGGGTGTGGCGAGTTTTGCTTCCACGGGCCCGGCCGAGGCCGTGTTTTTTCTCGGTGAGAGCCACCTTCAGGTCGATGTTGTCGAGCGCACGCAATCCCAGCTACTGATGCATCTGGTGATGACTGAGTTTTCCGTGAGGGTGCCTGCCTCGGAGCAGGGCAGTGCCCACTTTGATCTGCACCACAGCGGGTCAATCCGGCGGACAGGGCTGGTGTGTAAACAACGCACGGGAGCACCTGAGTTGCTGACCAGGCTCCAGGCTCGGTTGCAAGAAGACCCAATGTTGCATCAATCGCTGATGTCGCTGGATTTCAAGCGCCTTCAGCTCACTCTGGACGGGCATGAATGGCGCGTTCGATTGGAGCATATGGGCGGTAGCGAGGTAGTCAACCGGATGCCGTCATTCCGGCGTTACATCACCTTGAGCGGCGTGCAGCGCGATGTGCTGTTGAATGTACTGATGGGCCTGCAACGCACATTAGGCACGCTCTGATTTAAGTTTTGGCATCATTAATGCCTCTGCAATCGGCACCCTGTACTTGTTGCGCGCATATAGATAACATGTTAACTATCGCACAACAAAAACAACAAGCCATTGTGGAGATACCATGAGCATCAATGAGTCTACGCAATATGGATTGGAAGCCTGGACGCGTGATCTGCGAGCGGCGTGCGGTCATTTCGATACTGAATTGGCGTTCAACCGTTCGCTGTTCATCGGCGAGGTTTCCAAGCGGTCCCAGGACCGTCTCTCGCTGGCAAACCTGCGCACCAATGCAGGTTTGATCAGGCGCGAACGGCCCAACGCCGACCACGATAATGATCAGCATTGTTTTCTCGTGAGCCAACGCAGTGGCTATTGTCAGATCGCGCAGAATGGCCAGGTCATCCAGTTGGCGCCGGGCGACATGTTGCTCATGGACTCGACCGGCTCGATAGAGATAACCCCGTTCGGGTTGATCGAACATGCCTCCCTTTCGCTGTCACGCAATGAGGTGTGCAAGCAGCTGGGGAGCCGGTCGAAAACCTTCGGCAAGATTTCTTCCAGCAAGGCCTGTGGGCGGATGCTCCATGTGTTGATGGACCAACTGTGCCGGGAGGGGCTGGACAGCCAGGATTCCTCTGGAGAAGGAGAGGCACTGCAATCGGCTTTCGTTTCGTTGCTGGGTTCCGCGTTCGAAACGGACAGCGCGCCGGGTGACAGCAGTGCGTCCTTGCAGGGTAACAATCTGCGCAGCTACGTTCAGAAAGTCATCGATGAGTCCCTGACTCAGCCTGGCCTGAGCCCCGTGGGTCTGGCCAGTCGATTGAACATTTCCGTTCGCCATCTGTACCGTTTGTTTGAAGAGCAGGACGACAGTGTCTGCCGTTACATTCAGCGTGCGCGGCTCAAACGCAGCGCTGATGATTTGACGAATCCGTTTCTCAAAAGTGAGTCGATCACCTCTATTGCCTACAAGTGGGGTTTTACCGATTCCGCGCATTTCAGCCGGTCGTTCAAGAAGCAGTTTGAGCTGTCGCCCAAGGATTTTCGCTCTACTCATTTACAGCAGGCTGTGGGTGCAGCGTAGGTTGTGAAGCCATTACGGCTTTCGACTCGTGGTTAAAGTTAATGTATTAATGAATTGCCGTTCGCTTGAGTGCTGGATAAGGTTCTCGAGCGCCAGGATAAGTCATGATTTCTTCAGCCTGTGGTAGTCCATTCAATATGCAGTTTGCCGCCTCTCATGCGTTGGTCGGTGTCAGGGAGTCCTGTGACATGAAGCCACTCACCCCTTCGGCCGCCAACATTTGCGCCGTCGCCGTCGAACATTTTGCCGATCATGGTTACGACGCTTCATCCCTCAACGAGATCGCGGTCATGGCGGGCATGCGAAAGGCATCGCTCTATGCGCATTTCAGCAGCAAGGATGCCTTGTTCGAGACGGTGTTCAAGATTGCACTGAGGCATGAGCACCAGTATGTCGCGGCCTGCTTTGAAGAGGAGGGCGGACGCGCAGGAGTGCCCGGCCAACTGCACGTCGAGTGTTTGATTGGACGCTATGAAGCATCGGCGCACCTGCGATTTCTATTGCGCACCGCCTACTTTCCTCCAGCCGATATCCGTGCCGTCATCACGCTTGGATTCGAGGCTTACCTGGCGCAGATTCGCCAGTATTTTCAACGTGCAACGCGGGACCGGTACAAATGGCCGGCGGCTCATCCCGAGCAACTTGAGGTGTTCTGCGACGCGTACCTTGGCATCGTCGACAGCCTGCATGTGGAACTAATCTATGCAGCGCCGCAGGCATACGCAAAACGGCTCGCAGCCTTGTTGCGAGTCTTCAGTGATTCACTGTCGATGCTCGAAGGTGCAAGCCGTGGCTGAACATGAATGTCAGGTTTTTGCTGCTGGGTGAATCGATGTAATCACACCTCGGGCAAGGTCGATCCACCATCCACAACGATTGTCTGCCCAGTGATGTAGGCCGCCAGATCAGACGCCAGAAAGAGCATGGCCCCGGCAATATCTTCCGGTTTGCCAAGACGACCCAACGGAACCCGGCTTGCGATGTCGTCGTTGACCTGGCCGTCGCCAAGATTGTCCATGGCAGGCGTGGCGATCATGCCGGGCTCGACCCCATTGACGCGCACCTTATCGCTGGCAAGCTCCAAAGCGGCATTTCGAATAAACCCGTTAACCCCAGCCTTCGACGCCGCATAGTGGCTGAGCCCCGGATAGGCGACCCGTGGCCCGGTCACTGACGAGGTCACCAATACGCAACCGCCACCCTGACGCTGAAACATCGGCAAGGCCGCCTGGGTCAACCAAAACAGTGCCGAGAGATTGACTGCCAGCGTGCGTTCAAGAATGGCGGGGGTGATCTCGGCGAATGGTGTCAACGGAAAGTAACCGGCGTTGTGGATCAGAATATCCAGACGACCCCAGTCTCGTTCCAACCCGTGCACCAGCCTCGATACGGCTGTCGCGTCGGCCAGATCAATGTCCACCGCCTCAACCTGACACGCTTGCTCCTTTAACTGCGCAGCAAGCGCCTGAGCTTGAGCCAGACGAAGATCGGCGATCATCACCCGCGCTCCGCGCAATGCGAAAGCTTCGACGATTGCCCGGCCAATCCCTTGCGCGCCACCGGTCACCAGTACCGTTTTTCCGCTGAAATTGAAGTCTTCACGCATGGGCGACTTCCATGTGAGCATAAGCCAGCGTTGGCACATCGACGATGCTCGAACCTCCATCGGCGACCACGGTCGCCCCTGTGATGATCGAGGCGTCGGCGCTGGCAAGAAAGCGACAGACCTTAGCAATTTCTTCGGCGCTGGCAGGGCGCCTTAATGGCACATCGGCACAAACCCGGTCGTAGGCTTGCTGCAGCGTGTCGCCATAGAAACTCATCAACGGCTTCATTTCCTCATCCGCCATCGGGGTCGTGACCCATCCCGGACACACAGCGTTCACCCGCACGCCGCGTGGCCCGTAGTCCCTGGCCAGTGAGCGGTTGAGCCCAAGCAACGCATGCTTGGCGGTGGTGTATCCGCAAACTTCAGGGCCTGCGGCTAAAGAGGCTATGGAGCCGATCAGTACGATGTTGCCAGCCTGTTCGATCAGCAGCGGCAGGCAGGCCCTGGCACTGTAGAACGCGCTGTCCAGATTGCTGCGCAGCGATGTTTCCCAGGTTTGCGGACTGGTCTGAGTCGCGCTGCCCAGACCATGACCGCCGGCACAGGCCAGTAGCACATCAAGCCGACCGAAGCGCTCACGAATCCGCACTACGAAACCTTCCCACGTATCCGGACAGGCCGCATCGCCGACCAGGATCAGGCCGCCGGTTTCCCGGGCGACCTGCTCCAAAGGCTCACGGCGTCGGCCAACCAACACCAGATTGGCACCCTCGGCCGAGTACAACCGGGCGCAGGCGGCACCGATGCCCGTTCCGGCACCGGTGATGACAACCGTGCGTGACTCAGGCATCTGGATACTCCGTGCGGTTGAGAACCTGGCAGTAGGAGCTGACCGGAAAGTTCGACAGCTCGTCGAAGGAAGAACCGGCATAGCCGAAGATCTTGCCGTCGCTGCGGTGCTGTTGCATGTCGATCAAGACCAGACCCAGGGTCGGGATGATCTTTTCGCGCCAGACAAACAGGTACAGCTCATCGGCAATCTTGTAGTAATGGCAGCGGTCGGTATCGCACAGGCCTTGCTCGACACCCTTGAGGCACTGCCAGGAATAGAACTGGTCGTTGAGGTAGATGTGTTCGTAGACTTCGCTCGGACTGTAGCGATACAGGTTGCGAATACCGGTCAGCTCCTGAGTTGGCTTATGGGGGCATTGGCCTTCCTGCCAGGGGCGATCAAGGCTGCCATGGAGGAAGTCCACTTCCACCGACGTCAGGGCTTTGCCAGCGAGCGCGCGGCTGTAAAGCCCTTCCTGAGTTTCGGCCTGTGGCGGCATGCGTCCGATTACGGCGGTGAACGACGACGTGGCGGTATCCAGGACCAGGCTCACTGACCAGGCCTGGCCGGCTTCGCGCTTGATGAAATCGACCAGATACAGGCCCGGGCGCACGGACGTGGCGCGGTACTCGGCAGATCCGCTGGAGTGACCATCAGCGGCGTTCCAGTTCAGCATTTCTGTTTCGAAACGGTGCTCGATCTGCCAGCCGTTGGCGAAGTGCAGCGTGAAGGTCTTGCCGTTGAGATCGGCCAGGTTGGGCAGGATAAAGGCTTCTGGGGCGAATCCGTCAGCGAGGGCACCTACGGTGATCCAGTCAGAATTTGTGGTCATTGCATGGCTCCGGTTGTGTGATTTGACAACCTGGATCATGCCGCCCGGAAACTGACTCGCCTATCAACCAGATGGTTGAACCGGCTTATAAAAATAGTGCCCCCACCAGTTCGGTTCGGCTGGTTACCCCGGTCTTGCGGAACAGGTTGATCAAGTGAGTCTTGATGGTTGGCAGACCGACTTCCAGCTCCTGGGCCAGTTGCTTGTTGCTGGCACCCTGACGCAACAACAGCGCGATCTGGCGTTCTTTGGGGGTCAGCCCGATCAACGAGTCTTCATGCGGTTGCATATTGGCGACGGCCATTTGCAATAACGATTGCAAGGCATTGAGCTGGGCTAATTGAGCGGGAGTGAAAGCGCCTTGCGTGGCCGTGCGCAGCAATGAAATCGCAGCCTTTGGCTGGCCTGCGCGATGAGCGAGAACTTCCACTACATCGACTACGCCGTAGCGTTGCAGGAAGTCCAGATAGCGACGGCTGTCCCGTGCGGGCTGTCGAGCCATGGCGAGACCCAGGGGCACCACCGTCAGACCGCTCGACAGGCAATTGCGTGGTTGCAGCGGGTCGTACTGGCGGTAGTTGTCCAGATAATCGCGATGCATCTCGCCGCTCATGCAGTGCAACCGAAAGTCACGGGCTTGCAGTTGGCGGTCGACACAATAAAACGCGGCCTGACTGGCCGGAACGAGTTGAGTGAAAGCCTGCAGACAAT
Organism: Pseudomonas putida; assembly: GCF_003228315.1. Classification (NCBI taxonomy): domain Bacteria; kingdom Pseudomonadati; phylum Pseudomonadota; class Gammaproteobacteria; order Pseudomonadales; family Pseudomonadaceae; genus Pseudomonas; species Pseudomonas putida. Next base: position 1,450,593 of record NZ_CP029693.1, on the reverse strand, counting down.
GGCCGGCAACTTCCTGAGCAGGGATGGCGTTCATGGTCAGTAACCCTCGCCAAAAAAAGCTGCCGGCAGAAACCGGCAGCGGGGATCGATCAGACGACAGCGAAATAATGCTTCACGAAGCTTTCGCTGACAACTTCCCAGAGCACCGGGGTGCCTTTGTTGACGAACCAGCTGTCGCCAGCCGCGTAGCGGGTGCTCTGCCCAGTGGATTCGTCCGTCAGAACCACTTCGCCAGTGACCACGGTTGCTTGTTCGGCGAATGGATAAACCATGCGGAACTTGCCTTGGGTCGTGCCGAAGTAAGCACTGCTGACCGGATCGGTCGGCGCGCCAAACGTCATTTTCCCGAAGGCTTTGACTTCGCCTTCGAGGATTTCAGAACCGAGGTCAGCGACAGTGCCCCAGGCATCGAGCTCGGACAGTTGGATCTCTTTCTTGAGGGTGGTGATAGGCATGGCAGTTTTCCTGTGATTGAAAGTGTCGGGATCAACGGCGACCGTTGAAATAGCCCGAAAGTTGATGAAGGCTCTTGCCTGCTGTCAGCAGCAGCGGCCGAAGGTGATCTTTGCCCATGATCTGCGCATGTTTGACCGAGCTGATCAGGTCATAACGAGAGGAGCCTTCGCTCATGCCCTCAGCCAGAATCTTGCAGATGATGTGGCTCGGCGTGACGCCGAAACCGGCGTAACCCTGAACATAAAATGCGTTTTTGCGGCCGCTGAGCGTGCCGATCTGCGGAAACAGATTGGCGCCGGTGGCCATCGGGCCACCCCATGCCAGGTCGATTCTCACGTCCTTCAGGTACGGGAAAATTTTCAGCATAAGGTTGCGGTTCCACGCCTTCAGATCCTGTGGGATGTGCTCGACGAAGGGCGTCGCGGCACCGAACAGCAGACGGTTTTCATTGGTGACACGGTAGTAGTCGATGACCGGGCGAATATCGCTGTAGGCGCCGCGTATCGGGCTGATGCGGTTGATCATTTCGTCCGACAGCGGTTCGGTCATCAACTGGAAGGCGTAGGTGTTCAACGTGGTCTTGTGCAGCTCGGGCTCCAGTTTGTTGAGGAAGCTGTCACAGGCCCACAGCAACTTCGAAGCCTTCACCGAGCCCCGGCCTGTGCGCACCGTGATGCGCTCGCCATAGCTGACTTCCAGCGCCGGGCTGTGTTCGTAGATGCGCGCACCGTGCCCGACCAGCGCCTTGGCTTCGCCCAGCAACAGATTCAATGAATGCACGTGGCCACCGCCCATGTGCAGCAACGCACTGGTATAGGCATCGGAGCCAATGATCTGTTTGACCTCGGAGCCCGCCATGAAGCGGATTTCGTCCTTGGTATTGATCGACTTGAAGTCCTTCTCCCAGGCACGCAGGGTTTTTTCCTGGCGGGCGTTGAAGCCCATGTAGCCGTAGCCGTTGCAGAAGTCTGCGTCGATCGAGTATTTGGCGATTCGGTCCTTAATGATGCCGGCACCCAGTTCGCTGATTTCAAAGATCTCGCGCAGTCCTTGCTCGCCGACCTGGGTCTTGATCTTCTCCAGGTCGTGACCGATACCGGCCATGATCTGCCCACCGTTGCGGCCAGTGCCACCGAACCCCAGATATCGAGCTTCGAGCACCACAATGTTGGTGATGCCTTTTTCAGCGAGTTCCAACGCGGTGTTTATGCCGGAGAAGCCACCGCCAATCACAACGACATCCGCTTCCACATCCTGTTCAAGCGTGGGGAAACTCAGATTGTATTTTTTGGTTGCCGAGTAGTAGGTAGGCGTTTCGATATTGATCATGGCGCAGCCTGGAAAAGTGAAGGGAAACTCAACTGCAGGGCTTGCAAGAAGCTCTGTACCTGTTGAGGTGTATTAACTGCCTTCCGACCGGTAGGTGTCTTGATCCTCTATGCCGCCGGTTTTGATCGTGGCTGCCAAGGCCCGGATGCATCGACATCGGCGCAGCGCTGGAATATAGTTCACATATTAATAAACATCGAATTCGAACCCATTCAATGTCCAAGCCGCGCCCATCACTGACACTCACATTGCTCCAGGCGCGCGAAGCCGCGATGGGGTTTTTCCGTCCCTCGTTGAATCAACACGGCTTGACCGAGCAGCAATGGCGGGTCATTCGTATCCTGAGTCAGCACGATGAGCTGGAAATCAATCGCCTGGCTGAGCTGGCCTGCATCCTCAAACCGAGCATGACCGGTGTGCTGGTGCGCATGGAGGCGGCCGGTATGGTTGAGCGGCGCAAGGCGGAACAGGATCAACGCAGAGTGCTGGTGCGGCTGGCGGAGAAGGGCGAGGCTTGCTTCAACTCGATGAGCCAGAGCATGGAAGCGAACTATCAGCGGTTGCAGGCGGGGTTTGGCGAGGAGAAGTTGCAGACGCTGCTGACGTTGCTCAACGAATTGAAAGCGCTCAAGCGTTAGTCAGCAGTGATAATGACCAGTCCCCAGCAATGCGCTGGGGTGGTTGGTGATTGTCATACAGGCATTTCCAGGTTTGGTCGATGCCGTCAGTACACGCCTCCTGAACTGGTAGGCACAGGACCCTCCTTGAATGTGGCAGCCAAGGTTTGCAGGCCACGCATCAAGACGGTGGTGTCAACGCCCACTGCAACAAACGCCGCACCCAGTTCGATGTAGCGCTTGGCCAGTTTCTGGTCCGCGCTGAGAATGCCGGCCGCTTTGCCGGCCTTCTGGATGCGCAAGATGGCGTCCTCGATAGCAGCCTGCACTTCAGGATGCCCCGGGTTGCCGCGGTAACCCATCGAGGCACTCAAATCCGCCGGCCCGATAAACACCCCATCGACGCCTTCTACCGCCGCAATGGCATCCAGATTGCTCAGGCCCTCGCGATTTTCGATCTGCACGAGCAGACACATCTGTTCATCGGCTTTGTCGAGGTAGCCTGGAATGCTGTTCCAGCGCGACGCGCGTGCCAGTGCACTGCCGACACCGCGAACACCGTTGGGTGGATAGTGGATTGCTCGAACCAATTCCTGTGCCTGGTCCGCGTTTTCAACCATCGGTACCAGCAACGTTTGCACACCGATATCGAGCACTTGTTTGATCAGTGCCGTGTCGCCAATGACCGGGCGAATCACCGGATGGCTGGGGTAGGGCGCCACGGCCTGAAGCTGGCCGAGCATTCCGCGCAGATCATTGGGCGCATGCTCGCCGTCGATCAAAAGCCAATCGAAACCGGCGTTGGCGGCCAGCTCGGCGCAGTAGGCATCTGCCAGACCAAGCCAAAGGCCGATCTGCGCTTCACCGCTTTGCAGGCGAAGCTTGAAGGTGTTGATAGGCATGTCCATTGTGCAAGCCTCCAGTCAAACGAAACGACAGGCAATCGAGCCCAGCATGTCGTAGTCGACATGGAAGGTATCGCCAGGGTTGGCCGCTACAGGGCGGGTGAAGGAACCACCGAGGATGATTTGCCCAGGCTGCAAGGTGACGTCGTAGGCCGCCAGTTTGTTCGCCAGCCAGGCCACGCCCTTCGCCGGGTGGTTGAGCACCGCTGCGGAAACTCCGGATTCCTCGATCACACCGTTGCGGTAGAGCACGGTGGGCACCTTGCGCAGGTCGATCTCCGTGGGACGTACGGCACGGCCACCCATGACCACGCCAGCGTTGGCGGCATTGTCGGAGATGGTGTCGAACACCTTGCGGGTCGCTTTGGTATGCGGATCGACCTGCTGAATGCGCGCATCAATGATTTCCAGCGCCGGGATCACCCATTCGGTGGCGTCCAACACATCAAAAACCGTTACGTTCGGGCCTTTCAGGGGCTTACCGAGAATGAACGCCAATTCGACCTCGACGCGCGGGACGATAAAACGCTCGAACGGAATGTCGGTGCCTTCTTCGAAAAACATGTCATCGAGTAGTGCGCCGTAATCCGGTTCGGTGATGTTCGACGACACCTGCATGGCCCTGGAAGTCAGGCCAATTTTGTGTCCGACCAGCTTGCGGCCATCCTTGATTTTTTGCGCCACCCAGGCGCGTTGAATGGCGTACGCGTCTTCGATGGTGATCTCTGGATGGTCCAGAGAAAACTGACGGACCTGCTCGCGTGAACGCTCGGCCTGGTCGAGGCGGGCGGCGGCTTGCTGAATGAGTTGTTGATCAAGCATGACAATGATCTCTTACTGAGGATTGACGATGGCGGCCTGAGTGCGCAGCACCAGAAAACCACCGAGAGCGATGAGCAGTGCCAGGACGTAAAGCGCCAGGCTGGAACTCTGTGTTGTGTCGCGCATCCAGCCGATCAGATAGGGCGCGAAGAACGAGGCGATGCTGCCGAAGGAACTGATCAGGGCAATGCCAGCGGCTTGCGTGCTGTTGGACAGGAAAGCCGGGGGCAGTTGCCAGAACATCGGGAGTGCGGCGCTGGCGCCCATGCCGGCGACGATCAAGCCGCCCAGCACCAGGGTCGGATCCGTGGGGGCGAGCCCGGCGACGGCGATACCGGCAGCAGCCATCAGCAATGGCACACAGAGGTGCCAGCGGCGTTCACGCTGTCGATCGGATGAGCGCCCGCAACCAATCATGAAAAAACACCCGGCCAGGTAAGGCACGGCACTGAGCAGACCGACCTTGCCATCGCTGCCAATGCCGGCACCGTGAATCAGTGTTGGCATCCAGAACGCCAGCGTGTTGACTGCCAGCATCACCGCGAAATACACCGCCACCAGAAGCCACACTTGCGGGTTCCGGAGGATGGCCGAAAACGACGTGATCGATTTCCGGTGTTCTTCCCTGTTCAGTTGTTCGCGCAGTTGCTGCTTCTGCTGCGTCGTCAGCCACCGGACTGTCTCGAAGCTGTCCGGCAAGCATTTGAGGACTACGAGCCCTAGCAGAATGACCGGCAACCCTTCAATGACGAACATCCATTGCCAGCCGCGCAGGCCGCCAAAGTCGTGGAAGTGTTCGAGAATGCCGCCTGAAAGAGGACCACCGATGACGCCGGCCATGGGAACGGCGATTGCAAATAATGCGGTGATTTGCGCTCGACGACCGGCGGGATACCAGCGGTTCAGGAACACCAGAATACCGGGGAAGAAACCGGCCTCGGCCACCCCGAGCAAAAAGCGCAGGACATAGAATTGTGCGGGGCTGTCGATCAAAAACATGCTGCTGGACAATGTCCCCCACACCACCATCAGTATGGCAATCCAGCGTCGCGGGCCAACACGATCAAGTGCCATGTTGCTTGGTACGCCAAACAGTGCGTAGGCAACGAAGAACAGCCCGGCGCCGAAGCCATAGACCGTGTCGCTGAAACTCAAGTCAGCGCTCATCTGCATCTTGGCGAAGCCGATGTTGATCCGGTCGAGGTGGGCGAAGAGATAGCAGATCAACAGCAGTGGCATCAGGCGCCAGGTGATGGTGCTGTGGGTCCGATCGCGTGCAACGGTGCCGAGGGTGTCGGCGGTATTGGCTGTGCTCATGGTTTTATACTTTTTGTCTGAGAGGCCGCTGAAACGAAAAGGTGGTTTGCCTTAACGGGGCTGCGCCTTGAGAAAGGCGTGCACGTTGTTTTCCTTGAAGTTGAGCTGCTCGTGCAGTTCGATCATTTCAAATGACAATGCCAACAGGCGCTGGGCCTGAAGCTCGGCGAAGTGCCCGGTGATCACCTCAAAAAGTTGTTGCGCGACTTTTTGGCGAGTGGCCAGGTCGCGGCCATGGCCAACCTTCAAGGTCATGTGCACGAAGGCGTAGTCATGCTTGCCGTCGGCCATGCGCCAGGTGTCCAGGCGTACGCCTCGGCTGCGGATGCCTCCCAGCGGAAACACGCCGCTGTCGCCCAGTGTTTGGTGGACTTTTTCGAACAGGCCAGGCAAGTCGGCTTGCTGTTCAATGTTGTCGGTGTACTCAGCAATGAAGTGGGGCATGAACGGCTCCTTGCAGGCCGCGCGGGAATGCCGTGCGGCCGGACTGGTTAAACGGGGAAAATGGCGTTGATCTGACCGGTGCCCGAACTGCCGAAGGGCTCGGTAATGATCTCGGCAGGCTTGTTGTAGTCAGCTCCGCCGAGCAAACCCAAAAGCATGGCGGTGTCATGCATCTTGCCTTCGCCGAAGCAGTGCTCGGCATAGTCCGGCAGCATGGCGCAAAACTCTTTCCATCGGCCCTGACGCCAGAGTTCCACCACGTGCAAATCGACTTGTTTATCGAATTCACGCGTCCAGTTATGGATATTGGCTTCGGCGTTGCGGTCGTCGGAGAATCGGTGCGAGAGCGAACCGGACGCCAGCACCAACACTTTGCGGTCACTCTTCTCGATGGCTCGGCGTACCGCGGCACCGAAGGTGAAGCTGTCTTGCAGGCGATGCCAGGCGCACCAGGCGGCAATCGAAACGACATTTAATTTCTGCTCTTGCGGTACGCCCATGTGCATGTAGCGCATTGGCACCAGGGTGCCGTATTCCAGCTCAAGGCTCGGGATGTTGTGGGCCAGGGTACGCACGTCGGCAGCGTTGGCCTCGGCGGCGATCAGCTCACCCAATTCAGGGCAGCCGGGGTACTCGTACTCCATGTTTTTGATGAAGTGCGGCAGTTCGTTGCTGGTGTAGATCCCTTTGAAGTGTTCACCGCTGTTGACGTGGTAGGCACTGTTGACCAGCCAGTGCACGTCGAACACTACTGCGGTGTCAGCGCCCAGTTCACGGGCGCGTCGGCCGATTTCCTTGTGCCCCGCAATAGCCGCTTCACGACAGCCATGGTGTTTGCCGGGAAGCTCGGACAGGTACATCGAAGGTACGTGGCAGATCTTCGCAGCCAGGACCACTTCGCCCATGATCATTCTCCTGAAATTGTTGTTGTGCGTTTCAACTCGGCGGTAATTGAAGCCGCGAAAGGCCGATGCGCGACCCTTCGCGACTTCAGCAATTACAGGCCCCAGCGTGGAATGTGGTGGCTGCCCATCGAGATGCAGATGTTCTTGATCTCGGCGAACACTTCGAAGCTGTACTGGCCGCCTTCACGCCCGGTACCGGAACCCTTCACACCGCCGAACGGCTGACGCAAGTCGCGCACATTCTGACTGTTGATGAACACCATGCCGGCTTCGATGCCATAGGCGAGGCGATGCGCCTTGCCGATGTCCTGGGTCCAGATGTAGGACGCCAGGCCATATTCGGTGTCGTTGGCCAGTTGCAGGGCTTCGGCTTCGTCCTTGAAGGGAATCAGGCAGACCACCGGGCCAAAGATTTCTTCCTGGGCAATGCGCATCTTGTTGCTCACATCGGCGAACACTGTCGGCTGGATGAACTGGCCTTTGGCGAGGTGCGCAGGCAAATTGGCCGGACGATCCAGGCCGCCAGCGAGGAGGGTGGCGCCTTCCTCGATACCGATCTTGATGTAGCCGGTGACCTTGTCGTAATGGGCCTGGGTGATCATCGAGCCGACCTGGGTTTTCGGATCTTGCGGGTCGCCGACGATTAAGCGCTTGGCGCGAGCGGCGAACTCGGCGACGAACTGCGGATAGACGCTTTCCTGAATGAAGATCCGGCTACCGGCGGTGCAGCGTTCGCCGTTCAGCGAGAAGATGGTGAACAACGCCGCGTCCAGGGCTCGCTCAAGGTCCGCATCTTCGAAAATCAGCACCGGCGACTTGCCGCCCAGCTCCATGGAGTACTTTTTCAGGCCTGCGGTCTGCATGATTTTCTTGCCGGTGGCAGTGCCGCCAGTGAAGGAAATCGCCCGTACATCGGGGTGTCGAACCAGCGCATCGCCCGCGGTGGCGCCATAGCCTTGAATGACGTTGAGTACACCATTTGGTATGCCGGCTTCGACGGCCAGGCGACCCAGTTCATTGGCGGTCAGTGGCGACAGCTCGGACATTTTCAGGACGGCGGTATTGCCCAGCGCCAGGCACGGCGCGGTCTTCCAGGTGGCCGTCATGAACGGCACGTTCCAGGGCGATACCAGGCCGCACACACCCACGGGTTGATAAAGGGTGTAGTTGAGCATCTGGTCATCGACCGGGTAGCTGTGCCCGTCCATGCGTGTGCAGACTTCGGCAAAGAAGTCGAAGTTATGCGAGGCGCGGGGAATCAGTACGTTTTTGGTCTGGTGAATCGGCAAGCCGGTATCGAGGGTTTCCAGTTCGGCCAGATGTGGGACGTTTTGCTCAATCAGTTCGCCCAGCTTGCGCATCAGACGGGCACGTTCCTTGGCCGGCGTGCCGGCCCATTTTGGAAACGCTTCCTTGGCTGCCGCTACAGCTTGAGCAACTTCCTCGGCACCGCCGCTCGCCACTTCGCCGATGGCCTCGCCGGTCGCCGGGTTGTAGTTGACGAACACATCTTTGCTTTCGACCTCACGGCCGTTGATCCAGTGTTTGATCATGGTGCTCAAGCCTCTTTCCGGGCGGAGAAGAACTCCGCTTCGCTGACAATTCGATTAACCAGGCGACCTACGCCCTCAACTTCAACAATCACTTCATCGCCTGGCACCACATCGGCCAGGCCTTCAGGCGTGCCGGTTGCGATCATGTCGCCAGGTTGCAGGGTCATGAAGCTGGACAGGTATTCGATCAGGTAAGGGATGTCGAAAATCATGTCCGAGGTCGAACCTTCCTGGCGCAGTTCACCGTTGATCCAGGTGCGCAGTTTCAGGTTGCTTGGGTCCGGAACATCGGCGACGTCGACGATCCACGGGCCGACGGGGGTCGTAGCATCGCGGTTCTTAACCCGCAGGTTTGGGCGGTAGTAGTTTTCCAGGTAGTCGCGGATCGCGTAGTCGTTGCACACCGTGTAGCCCGCCAAATATTCCAGGGCGTCTTCACGTTTGACGTTGCGTGCCGGCTTGCCGATGACGGCCACGAGCTCACACTCGTAGTGCATGTAAGCAACGTTATCCGGACGCCAGGTCACCTGGTTGTGGCCGGTGTAGGTGCCAGGCGACTTGATGAACGCCAATGGCTCGGTGGGCGGCTTGAACGCCAGTTCTGCGGCGTGATCGGCGTAGTTCAAGCCCAGGGCGAACATGCTGCCCGTGGCGGGTGGCAGCCATTGCACCTGATCTTCGGCCAGCAGGCGGCCATCGGCCAGGCGTACGGCGTTGTTGTCTTCGACAGTGACGAGATGGACTTCGCCTTCAAAACGGATACGGGCGTGTTTCATGGAGGCTCCTGTTACTCGGCCACGATGTGGTTGACGAGACGGCCAAGGCCGCTGATTTCGACTTCGACGGTGTCGCCTGGTTGAACGTCGACACGGCCTTCCGGCGTGCCGGTGATCAGCACATCGCCCTCATGCAGCGTCATGAATTCGCTGATCTCGGCAATCAGCTGAGGAATGTTGCGGACGAAATTGGCCGTGTTGTTTTGCTGGCGGACTTCGCCGTTTACATGAAGCGTGATGGCCAGGCTGTGCGGGTCCGAAAGCTGAGCGGTCGGTACCAGTTCAGGCCCGATGGCACAGAAACCATCACGGCATTTGGCTTTGACGGCGGGGCGGTAGTAGCTGCCTTCCGGCAGGCTGTATTCATTGACGATGGTGTAGCCAGCTACGTAATCGAGTGCTTGCGCTGCGTTGACGCGGCTTGCTGTTGTACCAATGACGACGCCAAGGGATGGCCCGGGCTGCAGACGTTCGCCATTACCTGGGTGCACAACCTGAGCGCCATGTTGATTGCGCGTGTTAGGTGTCTTGATAAACAGCACAGGTTTGACCGGCGGCTTTTGATAAGGCGGCTGTTCGAATTCGGCGAGGCGCTGTTTCAGCAATCCCTGATAGTTCAGCGCGACACCAACGAGGGTGCCGGTTGCGACGTCATGCAAGGCGCGGCTCATGCTTTTCTCCTGGGAGAGCCTTGGAGGCTCTGTGATTTTGTTAATGTGTTAACAGTTATAATTAATATGTTAACTATCGTCAAGCGTGGCAGACTGGTCGAACAGTGGTTGTCTTGCCCAATTCGGTGCAGGATGAAGGCGACTGCAAGGCTTGAATCAGAATGAAAATGAGTAGCGAGCAATGACCGACCGGCAACCGATCCCGAACATCAACATTGGCCAGGTGTACGACCAGCGCTACAGCGACGCTGAAGTCCATTACGACAAGCTGGGTAACCTGGCGGGTTTCTTCGGTCGAAATATGCCTGTTCACCGGCATGACCGGTTCTTCCAAGTTCACTACGTGAAAAGCGGCACGGTGCGGGTGTACCTGGACGATCAGCAATACGTTGAGTCCGGGCCGATGTTCTTCCTGACGCCACCGACCATTCCTCATTCCTTCGTGACTGAGGCCGACAGTGACGGGCACGTGTTGACGGTGCGTCAGCAACTGGTGTGGCAATTGATCGATGCCGATTCCAGCCTGGCGCCTGCTGGGGCACAGTTTCCGGCTGTGTGTGTCGCGCTGTCTCGCCTTGGGCCGGAATATGCCGCTGAGGTGCGCCGTCTTGAATATTTGTTCGAGGAGCTGAGCGAGGAGGTCGTGACTGAACGTCCGGGACGCAGTTCTGCCCTGGACGGCTTGACGCGATTGATCATGATCAGTCTGCTGCGACTGTGTCCCAACTCGTTGAAAGCCTCGCCAGCAAGGCACGAAGACCTGAAAATCTTCCACCGCTTCAATGAATTGATCGAAGCCCACTACCAGCAACACTGGCCGTTGTCGCGTTACGCTGAAGGCATCGGGGTTACCGAAGCACGACTCAACGATGTGTGCCGACGGATCGCCGACCTGCCTTCCAAGCGCCTGATCATGGAGCGCTTGATCCAGGAAGCGAAACGACTGCTGTTGTTTACCGGCGGCTCTGCCAATGAAATCTGCTATCAGCTGGGGTTCAAGGACCCGGCCTATTTCAGTCGATTCTTCCAGCGCCACGTGCAGTTGACACCGGGGGAGTATCGCCAGCGCCAATCGGGTTTGCGTTGAGCGGGGCATAGGCTTTTGGGCCTTGGTCGGGTTGATCTTGTACGGATCATCATGACCACCACCGCGCTGCGACAGAATGGCTTTTACAGGGAACCGATTGCACTTTTCACAGGCGCGTTGCTGCCAGGCAATGTCGGGTTGATCCAAGACGGAAAATGGTTAACAAGATAATAAGCGAGCGCGGGTCCGCCGCTTGCACCCGTTGGCTGGCGACACTAAGCTGCCGACTTGCCCAATCAAGTAGTTCGATCATGGCTAACCCCAGACCTTCACTGACGCTGACCTTATTGCAGGCTCGCGAGGCCGCAATGGCTTTCTTCCGCCCGGCTCTCAACAAACACGACCTGACTGAACAGCAGTGGCGGATCATTCGGATACTGCGCCAGCAGGGCGAGCTTGAAAGTCATCAGCTTGCGCACCAGGCATGCATTCTAAAGCCGAGCATGACTGGAGTTTTGACGCGTCTGGAGCGAGATGGTCTGGTGCGTCGGCAGAAATCCAGCGAGGATCAACGAAGGGTTCTCGTGGCGCTCACAGAGCGCGGTCAGCAGTGCTTTGTCTCCATGAGTGACGGCATGGAGGGCAACTACCTCAAGATTGAGGAGCAATTTGGTGCGGAAAAAATGCAGCAGCTTCTGGCTTTGCTCAATGAGTTTAAAAATATCAAACCTTGACCGACGCCTGTTAATGCAATGACTTTCGCTGACTTTCCGTGCATTCCTTTTTGCAGGAGCTTACTGGCATCGGTTTTCAAAGGCTCCAGCAACAGGGATTCCAGTCCAGAGGAGCTGGCCGCAGCCGTTACACTGACGTTTGCTCTCGAGGCAGATGTAGCAAGGCTGCGGGCTAGGGTGGCGCTACATGCCCGGAAGGTGGCAGTGACCGCTTTTGGCTGTGGATTCAACCGGTCGACGCAACAGATTGGCTAAATCGTTCAGCGGGCGTTTCGTAGTTTAGTGTTTTCCGGGGGCGGCTGTTCAGCTGCCTTGCCACTTCATTGAGCGTGGTTTGCGAATGCTCCGCCAGGTCCGTCCCATTCGGGAAGTACTGCCTTAAAAACCCGTTGGTGTTCTCATTCGATCCCCGTTGCCAGGTTCTTCTGAGACAGTCCTCGAGCCTTTCGCATCGCCCTCAGTACGACTGCTACAGCATTTTTGACTGACATAAAGGCTTCCTGAGTCCCGATGTACTGACATGGTCATCCTCAAGGATGAGGATGACCATAAGCGTTCAGGCCAAAAAGGCTATCACAGGGCAGGTGCGGATATGAGTGCCCGTCGAAGTGGTTCGTAAACCAAAAGCTAATCGGCAGGCATCGACACATGCTGGCGGGCGATCGTATGGTAGCCGGCGAAGCCTGTCTGAGCACAGGTAAAGCCCGAGGTTAAGGTATGGGCTGGGAGGTTTTTGCAGGAGCCAGAAACGACAAAGCCCTGAATAATCAGGGCTTTGTCGTATAAAGATGGCGGAGGCGATGGGATTCGAACTCATGGACCTGTTACAGTCGACGGTTTTCAAGACCGTTGCCTTAAACCACTCGGCCACACCTCCGTTTCTGTTGCGGGCGCCATAATACCTGAATGAAACACACTGTCAAACTCTCTGCATAGCTTGTTACAGAGCGTCTGTTATGATCTTTGCGTCTGAACGTTACAAACCAACAGGAGTGTCGCCATGCGCGAACAGGATTACGCAGTTAATAACAGCTTGCAGGCTGAGCAGCTAGAGGTTAGCCGCGTCCTGCGCAACACTTACGGCTTGCTCGCCCTGACCCTGGCTTTCAGCGGTATCACCGCCTACGTCGCCCAGCAGATGCGTGTTGGCTATCCGAACATATTCGTGGTGCTGATCGGCTTCTACGGTCTTTTCTTCCTCACCAACAAACTCCGTGATTCCGCCTGGGGCCTGGTGTCGGCATTTGCCCTGACCGGTTTCATGGGTTTCCTGCTCGGCCCGATCCTCAATCGTTACCTAGGCATGCAGGGCGGCGCTGAAGTTGTCAGCTCGGCGTTCGCGATGACGGCATTGGTGTTCGGCGGTCTGTCGGCCTACGTGCTGATCACCCGCAAGGACATGAGCTTCCTCGGCGGTTTCATCACCGCAGGTTTCTTTGTCCTGCTGGGTGCGACTCTGGCGAGCTTCTTCTTCCAGATCAGCGGGCTGCAACTGGCGATCAGCGCAGGTTTCGTGCTGTTCTCCTCGGTCTGCATCCTGTTCCAGACCAGCGCCATCATCCATGGCGGCGAACGTAACTACATCATGGCCACCATCAGCCTGTATGTATCGATCTACAACCTGTTCGTCAGCCTGTTGCAGCTGTTCGGCATCATGGGCCGCGATGACTGATCGTCAGCCTTGTTATGAAAAACCCGCTTCGGCGGGTTTTTTATTGCCTGCGATTTGAACGAAGACTCATGCCATGGGCGGCAAACGGCGTTTGACCGGGGTTTTCTTGACGATCGCGGTGTTGGTTTCCGCCAGCGTATTGAGGCGATCGAGCAGGGTGTCCAACTGCTCCATCGAGCGTACGTGCAGGCGCGCGATGAAACAGTCCTCTCCGGTGACCTTGTCGCACTCGGTGAATTCAGGGATCGCCATGATCTGCCGCTCCACCTCCTGCAACTGCCCCGGCAACGGGCGGACACGCACGATGGCCTGGAGTTGATAGCCGAAGCATTTGGGGTCGATGTCGACGGTATAACCCTTGAGCACGCCACGTTCTTCCAGGCGCCGCAGGCGCTCGGCAACACTGGGCGATGACAATCCGCTGATCTGCGCCAACGCCTTGAGCGAGCGCCGCGAGTCTTCCATCAAGGCGCTGATCAGCACCTGGTCGATATCATCGGTCATGGCGAAACCTCAATTAGGCAATTTTCTGAAATGGCCTTGATAAAAAAGGCAGATGCCGAGTTTAGCCTGATTTATGCGCTGGAGAAGCGCCTCGGGGGATTGGCATACTTTGCCCATCAACAGAGGAGTCCAAAGATGGACAAGACAATACGCCGTGGCTCGTTCGAAATGACCGCCGCCATGCTGATTTCCGGCACCATCGGCTGGTTTGTGCTGGTGTCCGGGCAACCGGTGCTGGACGTGGTGTTCTGGCGCTGCCTGTTCGGTGCCGGCACGTTGTTGCTGATTTGCGCGGCATTCGGTTTTCTGCGCCCGGGCATCCTGACCCGTACCACCTTCCTCTTGGCGGTGATCAGCGGTGTGGCGATTGTTGGTAACTGGGTATTTTTGTTCGCTTCCTACTCCCGTGCCTCGATTTCCATTGGCACCGCGGTCTACAACGTCCAACCATTCATGCTCGTGGGCCTGGCCGCTGTGTTCCTCAACGAGAAAATCACCCTGCAGAAACTGTCGTGGCTGGGCGTTTCGTTCCTCGGCATGCTGGCGATCGTCAGCGCCCATGGCGGGCAGAGCGAAAGTGGCGACCAATACTTGATCGGCATCGTGTTGGCACTGGGCGCTGCATTCCTCTACGCGATTGCGGCATTGATCATCAAGCGCCTGACCGGCACACCGCCGCATCTGATCGCGCTGATTCAGGTCAGCACCGGCGTGCTGTTGCTCGCGCCATTCGCGCACTTTTCCGCGCTGCCACAGGCGCCGAGTGCCTGGGTCAGCTTGGTGACTTTGGGGGTCGTGCACACCGGTGTGATGTACGTGCTGTTGTACGGCGCCATCCAGAAACTGCCCACCGCATTGACCGGCGCACTGTCGTTCATCTACCCGATCGCGGCGATTTTCGTTGACTGGTTTGCCTTTGGTCACCGTCTGGAGCTGCTGCAATGGATAGGTGTAGCGGCGATTTTGCTGGCCGCTGCAGGGATGCAGCAGGGCTGGAGCCTGAAACTCCGCAAAGTTGTCGCACAGTGAGTGTCAAAGCAACTCGTTGATACGCTCGGCCGGTACGCTGTAAGCCGCATAATATTCCTGCGCCCCCTTGAGGTTGAAGACTTCAGCCTTGGGGGTGTTGGCGATAAAAATGCCGCCAGCTTCAAGCCATCCTGGAGTGTGTTGAGCGTCCTCCGGTGTCATATTCCACTCGGGTGAACCGTCTTTCTTGAAAACCAGATAAGCCTCAAGCTGCTTGTTTTCCAACATTCTGAAAAACGGAGTAGTACTGATGTGATAATCATCAATCAGCTTCTTGCACTGCGCCTGTAGTTGAGTGATTTTTTCTCTCCAATCGAATTGTTGCAGGTCAACTCTTTGATAAACAGCGGGAAGATGCCAGTCGGCGATTTGTAGTTCGAGTTCTGGGTCATATTCGGGCGCGTGGCAGAAGATCGGAAGTGAGACTTGGTTCGGGATGAACTGGAAATGAGGTGTGTGCTTGTCGCTGCTGCTTTCAAGTGAGTTCTGAACGATGAAATCCCCAGGCTCGGCCTTTTGCTCCAGGTATTCTGTCATCTCAATAAAATAGTCGGTTTTGTTGGACGGTCCGTTTTCATGTCTTTGGGATTCGTTTTGGAATACTGTGTGGTTGTAATTTTTCAGCCTTTCGATCGGTGCTGTATCAAAAAAAATTTCACTATCATCGCGGGATTTACAACGGAGCAAGTCCAGTAAATGGGTGTTTTCGTTTTGCCGATGTATTCGCAAGTCGGGTGTAATGATTTTTTGAGCACTGAAGTACGGAGTTGTCGGGTCTTGTTCGAGAAATGGAGAACCATTCAATGTCAGTGGTACAGGCTGTTGATTGACGGGGTGAATATAAAATCTGGAAACATTGACCTGGTCGGCAGATAGCCTTCCCTTGCGTTGTTTTTCTTGTGAGTCGTCGATGCCCAATCTGTCCAGCAACTGTTTTCTCGGGGTCTGAAGTGCTTTTTCTGCGAAGGATAAAGTGGTTGTCTTGCCTAACAGGTCAATCATGTAGGGTGATAAATAATCCATGTCATCGGGTTGAGCGAACGGCTGAGTCATTTTTTCAATGCTGCTGACACTCTGGCCTCGCACCTGGTCCATTGGGGTGAATGCATTGCTGTTCTTTTTTTCAATCACTGGCTCCAGGTGAGCCTGATTGCTTGCTGTGATTGGAATACATTGCTGTATCGTCAATCTGTAGTTATTTCCGAACATTTTCCTGATTCTCTGTTGTGTAAAGGGAAGTGGCAAGGCATCAATATAGATGCCCTGTTTGTGTTGGCGGGACTCAGTCTTTGTTTCTATCGCTTAATATTCGATGGGTAATGAAATGCTGCAGTACTGAGGTTTTTTCTTTTTTTATTGATTCAAGCGCTACATCGTCAATCTTGATCTTGCTGTTGGAGAGCGTTTGACTGGCGAGGTCCAGGTCATCAAGCATGTAATATGTGAAAAGAGTGAGTGTCTGATGCGTTTCGGGGAGAGTTGCCCTTGATCTGAATTGCTCAGTGTATTCCTTCGCGAGTGCTGCGCGACTCTCGAATAAACCCGTCATTGGATGGTCTTGCTGGATGTCCTTCAAACGGGTTGTGTAGTGGCTGTAGAAGTCATGGATATGCTGCGCTATATCGACGATCTTCTCCAAAGGAAGAAGGAGTTGCTGTTCGGTGTCGAATCTCACTTGGGACAAGTCCCTTTCCAGCGGTCGAAAAAACGCTTCGTTGGTTCGCTCTCTGAGTTGGGTTCGGGCGGGAAATGCTTCGTTTTCTGAACAATCGGGTTTGAGTTCCGCGTTCTGGTCGTAGTTCATCAGCATCGGAACCATCTTGAGGATGGTCTCCTTTTGCCAATTGCTTTCATCTGCCAGGTTCGGAATGAGTTCAATTATTTCCGGGAGGTTTTCGTACGTACCCATCTGCTTATTGAATAAAGGTTTGTTGATGACTGTTGTATCAGTTCCGTTGAACCTTGCGACTGTTAACTTTTCCAAAGGTATGACACGACGGTTACCGATCAGACCTCTAATCTGCTCGTTGAGTGGTTGTTTTTCAGCTTTCATGTACTCCATGAATTTTTCAGGGTTAACATTCCTGAATCCTCCCAATACGAAATTCTGTAACGGAGTCAGGTGGTTAGCCTGTTTTAGCTCGGCGCCTGTGAGAAAGGGCTTGCAGCGATCCAGTCCATGAAAAGTCATCAACCTGGAGCCTCTGGATTCACCTTTTTCCTGCCCGTCCTTACTGTTGGCCGATCGATGGTGCGCGATCATTTCGGTACGAATACCGGTTTCAAGCGGTGTATCGTTATTCGGATTCTGAATAACTATGTAACTCGCACCTGGAATTCCACGAAACTCATTCTCCAAGTCTTCCAGGGTGGGGAATTTGGTGGCGGCTTCACTCTTGGTGAAACGAATGGACTGCGACGTGTCATAGGGGAAAGCTGCCAGGCACTGTTCCTCGTTTGCCAGGCAGGTACCTAAAACCCATGTGGTGATGAGTTTAAATTCTGCATCGTAATTGCTGTTGTCGAAATGGATTAGCCATTCTCTAAATTTTGAGTAAGCTTCGCCAGCAAGGTTAATCATCAAACGTAAGTTTGAGACGGCAGGGATGGCGCCCAGTTGAAAGGCTGCCTTGAAAATTTGCAATGATGTCAAATTTGCTTCAATGCAGCGTGGATCTGTTATGAGTGCTTGGATGTTCTGCGCTGCGAAGTCGAGTTTTGTGTAATCTCCTTTTTTGATGGCGTGGGCATCCATGGCCGCATCAAAATATGTGCTGAAAGCTTTAAAGATGCGAACATCAATTTCACTGACGGATACTCCAAATGTTACCCATTCGTTAATTATCGTACTGAATGGATCTCTTATGTCTTCGTCGACGAGAGATAACAGGTTGCGGCGAAGTGCCTCTGTTGTTGGCATATTCGCAATTTGCTTGTACTGGGACCTTTCGATCTCACTCAGTCCTTCGAGGGATGGAAAGCGATTAGAGGGTGAACTGTTGTAAGTGTATTGAGCAAGACTGGTAAGTACGAGGCCAGGATTTTTTAATATTTCGGTCGGGTTGTACTGAATAAAATTGAAGGAGGTTTTTCCGAAGCTTTCTATCTCCAGGTTTGTTGGTATCTTAAGTTCCAATTTGGGTCCGGAAGTGTTGTGGGTTTTTTCTAGCGAGTAGAGGATCTTGTTTTGCTCGACAAATAGGCGTGGTTGAGTCCCGTCGTGGGGGGTTGTTTTTATAAGTTTGAAAGGATCGGTGGGGATAAAGAAGTTGCGACTGATACTAAGCATTTGATGTCCTTACTGTGTCCGGCTATACGGGACTCGTCATTCTAGTAAGGGGTGGTGCGCAGGCTATTAAGAAAGGCTCATTGCAATAAATGTAACTGGATTTTTTACAGTTAGAAGTCACCTGTTCCACTTCGATGCAGTATTGGCCAGCCGCTGGCGCATCTCCTCAACGGTTGCCGCCAGTTGTTGTATCAGTAAACGGTATCCGTCCAGGGTGTTATAAACCGGAGCTTCGAGACTGACGGCTTGGGATGCCAAAGGGCGACTCAGCCGGTGGGTAATGCCGGACTTCAACGCCCTCGCCATGCCGATGAGTTGCACATGAATCAGCCGATGCTCCTGCTGCAATGCCGATTGCAACTGAGCTACGGCGCCTGCATCGGTGACACCCGGGCGAGTGTTGCCAAGGATCTCAAGCGTGCTGACACACATACGCAGGTTACGCTGGATAGCGTCCAGTTCAGTCATCGAAATCTTCACTTCCTTGGAGACCGACGGCATCAGGGAGCGCTGTTGCACCATCACCGCATTCAGGCGACCCATGAGTTTGAGGTGTTCGTCAGTGCTAACAGGCTGCCCGTCGATGATGCGCCCGTAGATCGCCGCGCAGTCACGCAAGGCATCGGCCAGGTTGTACCGCCACGAGTAGACGGCATACAGCGGCAGGGCAAAGGAAAACGCCAGCGCCAGCGCAATGCCGATCAGGATGTCCACCCCGCGCCACAATCCATCGGTGATCGGGTTGTCGCCATGGCCGGCGACGATGAACACGGTAATGGCGGCCAGCAACGCGGTGTAACCCCCCTTGCCAATGGCGTGGTAGGAGAAAAATCCGCAAATCACCGCCATGGCGAAGTAAGTCAGCCAGGGCAGGCCGAGCCACGCCTGCTGCACCACCAGCACCAGGCCGATGGCTGCACCGACCAGGGTGCCAATGGCCCGTTCGGCGGCTTTTTTGCCGATGTTGCCGTGATGCTGCAAACCGCCGATCACCACCAGCATCGTCACCGACGCCCATTCGCCGTGGGGCAGATGGATGCCGGTGGTCAGCAGGATGGTCGCCAGCAACCCCAGGGATACACGCACCGCGTGAATCACTCGGGCGTGGCGATAACGCTGGTACGGGTCCAGCAGTGGACGCAAGATCCGCCGCGCCAGCGGCGGCAATCGATGACTGCTCAGGTCTGTCCCCTCAGAAAATGTAGTCAGTGGTCAGGAAACTCGAGCTGCGGCCACTGATGATCTCGCTGATCAAATCCTTGTTGGTCTCCTGGAATTTGGTCGCCACCAGGGTCCGGATCGAAAACACCCGCAGTGCGTCATGCACCGACAATGTACCTTCGGCCGAATTCTTGCGGCCGTTGAACGGGTAAGTGTCCGGGCCGCGCTGGCACTGGGCGTTGAGATTGATGCGACCGACCTGGTTGGCGAAGGTGTCCACCAGCCGCCCGACGGCCACCGGGTTGGTACCGAAGATGCTCAGTTGCTGGCCGAAGTCCGACTCCAGGACGTAATCGATCACCGTGTCCAGATGGCGATAGGGCACGATGGGCACCACCGGGCCGAACTGTTCTTCCTGGTAGACGCGCATCTGCGGCGTTACCGGGTACAGCACCGCCGGATAGAAGAACGATGCACGCGCCGCGCCACCATTGGGGTTGACCACTTTCGCGCCTTTGTCGACCGCATCGGCGACCAGCGAATGCAGGTAGTCGACCTTGCCCGATTCCGGCAGTGGCGTCAGGGCCACGCCGCTGTCCCAGGGCATGCCGGGCTTGAGGGTGGCCAGCTTGGCGTTGAATTTTTCGATGAAGGCATCGACCACATCTTCGTGGACAAACAGGATCTTCAGCGCGGTGCAGCGTTGGCCGTTGAACGACAGGGAGCCGGTGAGGGCTTCGCTGACCGCGTTGTCCAGGTCCACCTCCGGCAGGACGATGCCGGGGTTTTTCGCATCCAGCCCCAGCGCCGCGCGCAGGCGATGCGGACGCGGGTGCAGTTTCTTCAGGTCGCTGGCGGCCTTGTTGGTGCCAATGAAGGCAAAGATATCGACCTTGCCGCTGGCCATCAGCGCGCTGACGGTTTCGCGACCGCTGCCGTAGATCACGTTGATCACCCCGGCCGGGAAGCTGTCGCGGAAGGCCTCCAGCAGCGGGCGAATCAACAGCACGCCAAGCTTGGCCGGCTTGAACACCACGGTATTGCCCATGATCAGCGCCGGAATCAACGTGGTGAAGGTTTCGTTCAGCGGATAGTTGTAGGGGCCCATGCACAGCGCCACGCCCATCGGCACGCGGCGGATCTGGCCGAGGGTGTCCTGTTCCAGCTCGAAGCGGCTGGAGCGGCGGTCAAGTTCCTTCAGGGCTTCGATGGTGTCGACGATGTAATCGCAGGTACGGTCGAATTCCTTTTCCGAATCCTTGAGGTTCTTGCCGATCTCCCACATCAGCAGCTTGACCACCGCCTCGCGCTGCTGGCGCATATGTTTGAGGAAGCTTTCGACGTGATAAATGCGCTCGGCCACGCGCATGGTCGGCCACAAACCCTGGCCACGATCGTAGGCGCGCACGGCGGCATCGAGGGCGGTGAGGGCGGTCTCGGCGTCCAGCAACGGCGTGCTGCCGAGGATGACTTGTTCGTCACCCGCCGCACCGCTCAGGTACACCGGACTGCGCACGGTGGCGAGGGCGCCGGGCCAGGTTTTCAAGACGCCATCGACCAGGTATTCGCGCTGTTCGATCTGGCTGTCGAAGCGGTATTTTTCCGGGATGCTGCCGGCCTCGGGAAACAGTTGGCCAAGGAAGTCTGCTGTGCTCATGTCTTTACCTCATGGAAGTCATCTGCCAAAAACCTGACCTGTAGGAGCGAGCCTGCTCGCGATGGACGATAACGTTGACGCGGGAAGCCTGATGCCCCGCGGTGACTCGGCGTTCATCGCGAGCAGGCTCGCTCCTACAGTGTGAAAACGGGTTTTCAGGCGCCAACAGGCAGAGTAGAGGGGTTGTAGGTCTGGATATTGTGTCTCAAGCGTAGACCGCAATCTTTGACCTCGCTCCACACAAGTACCGATGCCGGCGTTAAACTTCGCGTTCTTTCTGAAGGAGTTCACATGAGTCACTACCAGCCAGGCATTCTCGCCACCCCCGTTCCGCCTCAAGCCCGTCACATGTTCTTCGCCCTGGAGTCCGTTGCCGATCTGCCGGCTGCATTCGACAAGCTGACGCAACTGGTGGACGGCACGTCGGCTGTGGTGGGTTTCGGTGAGCCCCTGGTCAAGGCACTGGATGGCCATATCGAAGGCCTGCGCACGTTCCCTGCCATGACGGGCGTGGGCGTGAACAACCCTTCGACGCAACACGCGCTGTGGTGCTGGTTGCACGGTACCGACCGTGGCGAGTTGCTCAATCGCAGCAACGCACTCGCCGCCGCGCTGGCGCCGGCCTTTCGTCTGGTGCAAGTGACCGAAGGCTTCCGCCACCGTGACGGCCACGACCTGACCGGCTACGAAGACGGCACCGAAAACCCTCGCGATGAAGCCGCTGTGGCTGCGGCGCTGGTGGCCGACGGCGCCGAAGGCATGGTCGGCGGCAGCTTCGCCGCGATCCAGCAATGGCAGCACGACCTCAAGCGCTTTCACGCCATGCCTTCCCACGAAACCGACGACATCATGGGGCGGCGCCTGAGCGACAACGAAGAACTCGATGACGCGCCAATCTCCGCCCACGTCAAGCGCACCGCCCAGGAAAGTTTCACCCCTGAAGCCTTCTTCGTCCGTCGCTCGATGCCCTGGATCGAAGACGACCGCGCCGGCCTGATGTTCCTTGCCTTCGGCTTCTCCCTCGATGCTTTCGAAGTCCAGCTGCGGCGCATGAGCGGGCTGGAAGACGGCGTCACCGACGGCCTGTACAAGATCAGCCGGCCGATCACCGGCGGCTACTACTGGTGCCCACCGCTGAAAGACGGGCGACTGGATCTGCGCGCCTTGAACATCGGCAACGTCGCATGAA
Organism: Pseudomonas putida; assembly: GCF_003228315.1. NCBI lineage: Bacteria > Pseudomonadati > Pseudomonadota > Gammaproteobacteria > Pseudomonadales > Pseudomonadaceae > Pseudomonas > Pseudomonas putida. The sequence goes on along the minus strand of NZ_CP029693.1, from coordinate 1,428,536 downwards.
CGTGGTGCGTTGGGGGATGATCGGTTGCGGCAGCGTGACCGAGCGCAAGAGCGGGCCGGCCTTCTACAAGGTCCCCGGCTCGGCGCTGGTGGCGGTGATGGGGCGGCGACTGGAGGCGGTCAGCGACTATGCCGCGCGTCACGGTATCGCCCGGACTTACACCGACGTCGACGCATTGATCAACGATCCCGAAGTCGATGCGGTGTACATCGCCACACCCCCCGACAGTCACCACGCCTACGCCCTGAAGGTGGCCGCCGCGGGCAAGCATTGCTGTGTCGAAAAACCGATGTCGCTCAATGCCGGGCAAAGCCGTGAGATGCACGAGGCCTTTGCCAATGCCGGGCTGCACCTGTTCGTTTCCTACTATCGACGTTCGTTGCCGCGCTTCCAACAAGTGCGGCAGTGGTTGGAGGAGGGGCGGATCGGCGAGGTCCGGCACCTGAGCTGGACGCTCACCAAAGCCCCATCGCCGAGGGATCTCGACGGTAGCAACAACTGGCGCACCGACCCAACGATTGCCGGCGGCGGTTACTTTGCGGACCTGGCCAGCCATGGCTTCGACCTGTTCCAGTACCTGCTGGGCGATATCGAAGAAGTGGCCGGGATTACTGCGCGGCAAGCCGGGCTGTATGCCGCCGAAGATGCCGTCAGCGCCAGCTGGCGGTTTGCCGGTGGGGCGCTGGGCATGGGCTGCTGGAACTTTGTCGCTGATCGCCGGGAAGATCGGGTCGAGGTGATCGGTAGCAAGGGCCGGATCAGTTTTTCGGTGTTCGACGAGCATCCGGTGCAGCTTGATGCCGATGAACAGCTCAGCCTGACCATCGCCAACCATGAGCACATCCAATGGCATCACGTAATGGGCATGAACGCTCATATTCGTGGTCAAGCGCGGCATCCGGCGGTGGCGGAACAGGCGCTGAAAACCGATTGGGTCATGGACCAAATCCTCAAACGCCACTGAACCTGTGGGAGCGAGCCTGCTCGCGATGACGCCGGCACATCCAACATCAATGTCGGACCGCCATCGCGAGCAGGCTCGCTCCTACAGGGAACAGCGCCGCGTATCTAACCTTATATCCAAACAATATTTCTCAACCCATCCTTAGAACCCTAAGATCACGTCATAACTCGTTATAACAAGTGATCTCAGATGACCGATAACGTTCTCTCCCTTGGCAGCGTTCCGCTGCATACCCAGCTACGAGACTTGCTGCGCGCCCGCATCCTCGACGGCGAATACCCGCAAGACAGCCAGATGCCTTCGGAAAGCGAGCTTGGCGCGCTGTTCAAGGTCAGCCGCATCACCGTGCGCCAGGCCTTGGGCGACCTGCAAAAGGAAGGGCTGATCTTCAAGATCCACGGCAAGGGCACCTTCGTCGCTAAGCCCAAGACCTTCCAGAATGTCAGCACCCTGCAAGGCCTGGCCGAGTCCATGACTGGCCGCGGCTACGAGGTGATCAACCGCCTGCGCAGCTTCAAGTTCATCGCCGCCGACAAGCTGGTCGCCGAGCGTTTGCAGGTGGCCGAAGGCGAGACCGTGGCGCAGATCAAGCGGGTGCGTTTGATCAATCGCGAGCCGATTTCGCTGGAGATCACCTACCTGCCCAAGGCCATCGGCGAGCGTCTGGAGAAGGCCGACCTGGTCACCCGCGACATTTTCCTGATCCTGGAAAACGACTGCGGCCTGGCCCTCGGTCACGCCGACCTGGCCATCGACGCGGTGCTGGCCGACAGCGACCTGACCCAGGCGCTGAACGTCGAAGCCGGCTCGCCGATCATGCGCATAGAGCGTCTGACCCACGACGCCGCCGGCCTGCCGCTGGACTTCGAACACCTCTACTACCGTGGCGATGCCTTCCAGTACCGCCTGCGGATCGACCGGCAAAAAGGGGCATGACCATGACACGCAACACCGTTGAACAGGAATACGACATCGTCGTCATCGGCGGCGGTACCGCAGGTCCCATGGCCGCGATCAAGGCCAAGGAGAAGAACCGCGACCTGCGGGTGCTGTTGATCGACAAGGCCAACGTCAAGCGCAGCGGCGCGATCAGCATGGGCATGGACGGCCTGAACAACGCGATCATTCCCGGCCACTCGACGCCCGAGCAGTACACCAAGGAAATCACCATCGCCAACGACGGCATCGTCAATCAGGCGGCGGTGTACGCCTATGCCACCCACAGCTTCGAGACGATCGAGCAACTGGACCGCTGGGGCGTGAAATTCGAGAAGGACGAGACTGGCGACTACGCGGTGAAAAAGGTCCACCACATGGGCGCCTATGTGCTGCCGATGCCCGAAGGCCATGACATCAAGAAAGTCCTGTACCGCCAGCTGAAGCGGGCACGGGTCAGCATTACCAATCGCCTGGTCTGCACCCGCTTGCTCAAGGATGAAGAGGGCGCGGTCAACGGCGTGATGGGCTTCGATTGCCGCACCGCCGATTTCCATGTGATCAAGGCCAAGGCGGTGATCCTCGCCTGCGGCGCCGCCGGGCGCTTGGGCCTGCCGTCCTCGGGTTATTTGATGGGCACCTACGAAAACCCGACCAACGCCGGCGACGGCTACGCCATGGCCTATCACGCCGGTGCCGAGCTGGCGAACCTGGAATGCTTCCAGATCAACCCGCTGATCAAGGATTACAACGGCCCGGCCTGCGCCTACGTCACCGGTCCCCTGGGCGGCTACACCGCCAACAACAAGGGCGAACGCTTCATCGAGTGCGACTACTGGAGCGGCCAGATGATGTGGGAGTTCCACCAGGAACTGGAAAGCGGCAACGGCCCGGTGTTCCTCAAGCTCGATCACCTGGCCGAGGAAACCATCCAGAACATCGAGGAGATTTTGCACAGCAACGAACGCCCCAGTCGTGGCCAGTTCCACGCCAATCGCGGCACCGACTACCGCACGCAGATGGTCGAGATGCACATCTCCGAAATCGGCTTTTGCAGCGGGCACTCGGCGTCCGGAGTGTGGGTCAACGAGAAGGCCGAGACCTCGGTCAAGGGTTTGTACTCAGCCGGTGACATGGCGGCGGTGCCGCACAACTACATGCTCGGTGCGTTCACCTATGGCTGGTTTGCCGGTAACAACGCGGCGGATTTTGTCACCGGGCGCGACTTCTCGGCGCTGGATGCGCAGCAGATCGAAACCGAAAAGCAGCGCGTCTACGCACCACTGGACCGCGAACACGGCCTGCCACCGGCCCAGGTCGAGTACAAGCTGCGCCGTTTTGTGAACGACTACCTGCAACCGCCGAAAGTGACCAAGAAGATGCAGATCGGCCTGCAACGCTTCAGTGACATCCAGCGCGATCTCGATCAGATCAAGGCTCACAACGCTCACGAACTGATGCGCGCCATGGAAGTGAGCATGATCCGCGACTGCGCGGAAATGGCCGCCCGCGCCTCGTTGTTCCGCGCCGAGAGCCGCTGGGGCCTGTACCACTATCGGGTCGACCATCCGCAGCGCAACGACAGCGACTGGTTCTGCCATTGCCACCTGAAGAAGGACGAAAACGGTGCGATGACCAGCTTCAAGAAAGCCGTCGAGCCTTACATCATCCCGCTCGATGCCGAAGAAATGCAGGCCTACGACCGGCTGCGTGTCGGCGCCTTTGCGGCCTGAGCCTTACCCACAAAGAGACCGCGAAATGGCCTATCAACCCCAGGAAATCTTCTTCCGCTCCAACGCGCCGGTCACGGTCGACGAGGACCTTTGCATCGCCCACAAAGGCTGCACCGTGTGCGTCGACGTCTGCCCGATGGACCTGCTGGCGATCAACCCGGCCACGCAAAAGGCCTACATGGCGTTCGATGAATGCTGGTATTGCATGCCCTGTGAAAAGGATTGCCCGACGGGGGCGGTGAAAGTCGACATCCCATATTTATTGCGCTGAAACACAGTCTCTGTAGGAGCGAGCCTGCTCGCGATTGCAGTAGTTCAGGCAATGAGATGTTGGATGTGCCATCGCTATCGCGAGCAGGCTCGCTCCTACATAGGTTTTGTGACAACCCCAAAACGCCATCCGGCCACCCCCGGACGCCCGCTTCAAAACACCCCTCGTTTCCCACCACGCCCTGATCGTGGCGGAGACGAACATCCTATAAATGATTCGAGGGGATACACCCATGTTCTTGCGCACCGCTATCGCCGGTCTGGTACTGGCTTCCTTCACCCTGTCGGCCTCGGCCGAAACCATCCGCATCGCCATCGGCACCCAGGACACCACCATCAACTGCGCCGCCGGCGGCCTGTTGATCCGCGAACTGGGCCTGCTGGACAAATACCTGCCCCACGACGGCCAGTACAAGGACGCCGAGTACGACGTGCAGTGGAAGAACTTCACCAGCGGCGCGCCGCTGACCAACGAGATGGTCGCCGGCAAGCTCGACTTCGGTGCCATGGCCGACTTCCCCGGCTCGTTCAACGGTGTGGCGTTCGAAGCGGCGGGCAAGCACAGCCTGTTCATCAGCGTGCTGTCGGGCAGCACCAAGGGCAGCGGCAACGGTATCGTGGTGCCGAGCGCCTCGGGCGTGCAGTCGCTGGCGGAGTTGAAGGGCAAGACCATTTCCGTGCCGTTCGCGTCCACCGCCCACGGCATGTTGCTGCGGGCCGTGGCGGCCCAGGGCTGGGATCCGCAGAAAGACGTGAACATCATCGCCCAGCCGCCGGAGGTCGCAGGTTCCGCGTTGCAGGCCGGCAAGATCGACGCCCACGCCGACTTCGTACCCTTCGCCGAACTGTTCCCGAGCCGTGGTTTCGCGCGCAAGATCTTCGACGGCTCCCAGGCCGGCGCACCGACTTTCCACGGCGCGCTGGTCGACCAGAGTTACGCGAAAAAATACCCGGAAATCGTCGTCGCCTACCTGCGCGCCAGCATAGAGGCCAACCAGTTGCTCGCCGCCGAACCTGAGAAGTACAGCGAGCTGATCGCCAAGGTCACCGGGGTCGATGCCGAGGTCAACTACCTGTTCCACGGCCCGCTGGGCGTGCAGACCCGCGACCTGACCTGGAAACCGGAATACCGCCAGGCCGTCGGCACCGCCATCGACACCCTGAAGCTGCTGAAGAAAGCCGATCGCGGCCTCGACCTGAACAGCTTCATCGACGACCGGTACATCCGCGCCGCGTTCAAGGCCTCGAACCTGGACTACACGGCGCAGTTGGCCAACTACGCACAAACCCCGCTCAAGGCAGTAGATGCCTCGACCGGCAAAGCCATCACCGATTTCAGCCACGTGGCGGAAATCTGGGTGCGTGGCGAGCCGAAAGTCCGTCAATACGCCTCGGCAGAAGCAGCGTTCACCGCATTGGCCAGCCTCAAGCAGGAAGGCAAGAACATCCGTGCGGTGTATGCCCAGGCGAGCGACAGCGGGATCAAATTGCTGGCGGATCAGGCGTGGTTTGCCAGCGATGCGAAAGGGCGGCTCAGCGCGTTTCTGCTCAAGGGCCAGGCCCAGCAGTACGCGTCGGCCCAAGGCGGCAAGGTGTTCGACTTCAACGATGCCACCACCCAGGCCGTGGCCGTTCGCTAACCCCAGAACACCACAATCCCCTGTAGGAGCGAGCCTGCTCGCGATGAACCCGAGAGCGACTCGGGGCATCAGGTTGCCAGCGTTATCGTTGACGACCATCGCGAGCAGGCTCGCTCCTACAGGGGGCTCGGTTGAGAGGAAGAGTTGTGTACGGATCATTTAATCGCTGGCTCCCCCGAGCCATTTCACTGCTGCTCTGCCTGCTGTTCTGGCAACTCGCCGCCAACCACCACTGGAACCTGGGCCTGGTGACCTTCGCCAACGTGCCAACCCCGCTGGCCGTCATCGAAGCGGCGCTGGGCCTGGGCGACTCCGGCAAGCTGCTCCAGCACTTGAGCAGCAGCCTCGGTCGGGTGTTCGCCGGTTACCTCGCGGCGCTGGTCATTGGCATCGCCCTGGGCCTGGCCATCGGCCGCTCGAAATGGGCCGAAGACCTGTTGCTGCCGCCACTGGAAGTGCTGCGTCCGATCCCGGCCGTGGCCTGGATTCCGCTGGCGATCCTGATGTTCCCCTCGTCGGAGTTGTCGATGGTGTTCATCACCTTCACCGGCGCCTTGTTCCCGATTCTGCTCAACACCGTACACGGCGTCGAAGGCGTCGACCCACGGCTGATCGCCTCGGCGAAAAGCCTTGGGGCAGGGCGTCGGGCGATGTTGCTGGAAGTGATTTTGCCCGGCGCCGCGCCGAGCATCATCACCGGCCTGGCCATCGGCAAGGGCACCTCATGGTTCTGCCTGGTCACGGCGGAAATGATCTCCGGCCAGTTCGGCATCGGTTACTACACCTGGGAGTCCTACACCATCCAGAACTACCCCGACATCGTGGTCGGCATGTTGCTGATCGGTGTTCTAGGCATGGGCAGCAGCCTGCTGATCAAACGCCTGGGCGGGTTGTTCACGCCCTGGCACCGACCACGAGGTAAAGCCTGATGAGCATCTTTCAACAGCCTGAAGGGCGTATCGATATTCGCGACCTGTCGATCAGCCTGGGCGAGGGCAGTGCAGCCTTCGAAGCCGTGCAGGGCCTCGATTGCCAGATCGAATCGGGACAGTTCGTGTGCATTCTCGGGCCGTCCGGCTGCGGTAAATCCACTTTGCTCGGCGCGTTGGCCGGTCACCTGCAACCGCGCACCGGCAGCCTCAAGGTTGATGGTGCAGCGGTTGCCGGGCCTTCACCGCAACGAGGCATGGTGTTCCAGCAGCACACGCTGTTTCCCTGGCGCACGGTGCGCGACAACGTCGCCTTCGGTCTGAAAATGCGTGGCATCGGCAAGGCCGAACGGCACAAGGCGGCTGATGTAATCCTCGCGCTCGTGGGCCTCGAAGGCTTTGCGGATCGTTGGCCTAATCAGTTGTCCGGTGGCATGCAGCAGCGGGTGGAAATCGCCCGGGTGCTGGTCAACCGGCCACGGCTGTTGCTGATGGACGAGCCGTTCGGCGCCCTCGATGCCTTGACCCGCCTGAACATGCAGGAACTGTTGCTGGACATCTGGACGCAGATTCGCACCACCGTGGTGTTCGTTACCCACGACATCGACGAAGCCTTGTTCCTCGCCGATCGCCTGCTGGTCATGAGCCCGCGCCCCGGGCGGATCATCGAAGACCTGCGCCTGGATTTCCCCCGGCCCCGCACCACCGAACTGGTGACCAGCCACGCATTTGCCCGATTGAAGCGTCACTGCCTCGAACTGCTGCGTCACGAAGAGGGTCGGCAACTGCCGCGCCTGAACCCTCTCGGACTTCCCCCAGAAAACCAACTGCCGCGATTTGCCCTATGACTTCTCTATTCGATGTAACCGATAACCACGACATTCTCGCCCTGCAACCTCGCCTGACCGATGAGGATGCCGGCGTGCGCCGCATTGCCCTGATCGAACTGGCGGATCTTGAAGAACCCGATGGCCTGCTGTGGCTGGTCAATCGACTGGCCGAGGACCCGAACGAAGAGGTCCGCGCCGAAGCCGCGCGGTTGCTGGAAGCCTGGGAGGACATGCCAGTGGTCGAGGCGCTGTGCCAGGCCCTGACCGATCCTGCTGAAGCGGTGCGGGCCGCCGCTGCGCAAAGTCTCAGCCTGCTCAAGAGCACAGCCGCGGGGAGGGTGATTCTGCCGTGGACCGGGCATGCCGATACCGGCGTGCGCATCGCTGCCTTCAGGGCCTTGCGTGAACTGCGTTTTGCCGAGGCGGCGCCGTCAGCTTTGTCGGCACTAGGCGACAAGGATGCCAACGTTCGGCGTGAGGCGGTCGGTGTGTTGGGCTGGCTCAAACAGCTCGATGCCTTGCCGGCCCTGGCCCGGTTGGCCAGCAATGACCCGGACACCGAGGTCCGTCGTGCCGCCGCCGGGGCCTTGGGCCTGGCCTCTGATGCGCAGGTGCTGCCGGCATTGCGTCGGGCCTTGCAGGATCAGGCCTGGCAAGTGCGCGAAGAGGCCGCCACAACGTTGGGCAAGGTCGGTCACACCGATGCCGGTCCGGCGCTGATCGAAGCCCTCGGCGACGACTACTGGCAAGTGCGCCTGCGCGCCACCCGCAGCCTCGGTCGCCTGCGCTTCACACCGGCCCTCGACCCACTGATCGAAACCCTTGGCCATCGCATCAGCAACCTGCGCAAGGAAGCCGCCCTGGCCCTGGGCGAGTTGAACGACAAGGGCGCCATCGCACCGTTGCTGGCCGCCCAGGACGACGGCGACCCGGAAGTGCGCAAGGCCGTGCGCATCGCCTTGAGTCAACTGCAATGAACCCGCTGGCGGTGGGCAATTCCCGCAGCCAACGGCAACTGCACCTGCAATGGCCGGATGGCCGCGAGCAGGTGCTGGGGCATGCCGAGTTGCGTCGGCAGTGCCCGTGTTCGCAGTGTCGAGCGTTTCGGTTGCGGAGGATGAACCCATTAGTCGATGACCGCATTCAGGTGATCGGACTGAGTTCGCAGGGATACGGATTGCAACTGGTGTTCAGCGATGGCCATGAACGCGGGATCTTCCCGTGGACCTACCTCTCTGCCCTCACATGAGCTCTTTGTAGGAGCGAGCCTGCTCGCGATGGACGACAACGATAACGCGTGCTGCCTGGATGAACGCATCTGCCGGACATCCATCGCGAGCAGGCTCGCTCCTACAGGGGGGCCAAGGTGGTCAGAAGGATTTGCTGATGCTCGCCACCACGGTCGCGCTGCATACGTCATCAAAGCCCCAGTTACTGGCGCACTGGCTCTTCGACAAATCGGTATCGACGTAGCTCAACCCCAGCATCACACCCGCCAGTTCATGGGTCAGCTTGACCTCCCACTCACGGTACGAATCCTCGGCCTTGCCCGAGCTGGAATACAGGTGCGGGTCCTTGAAGTCCATGTCGCCGTAACGCAGTTTCAAGCCTACGCCATAAGGCAATTCCGTCTCGTAACCGACGTAGCTGTAGAGCGAGTTCTGCTTGCTGTCGATGCCCGGTGCATCGTCGGAGTAATAGGCCCCGAGCTTCACGCCATAGACGCTGAGAATGCCGTAGACCTCGCTCTGGTTGAACTGGCTCTCCTTCGGGTAAGCGTATCTGAGATAGCCCAGATCCAGGCTGACATCCTCGGTGGCTTGCCACAGCCAACCGCCGTAGTAATCGATTTCCTGGCGGGTTTTCAGGCCGCCGCCGAAGTCGACGTTGGAACTCCATGCACCCAGGTACAGGCCGCTGCTGTGGGCGAGGGTGGCACCGGCCTGCACGGCGGGATCGTTCTGGGTCTGCGAGATGCCGCGGGTGCGGTAGTCGCTGGCCAGGGTCACGTCCAGCAGCAGGGCGAAATCATCGTTCAAGGGCACGGCCTGGCTGCACAGGGGCAACAGGCTCAAAGAAGTGAGGGCGAGCAGGGGCAAGGCTTTCATGTGAAGTCCCGTTATTGTGATTGTTTTGGGGCGCGAGGAAACCTGTGGGAGCTGGCTCCCACAGGGAAATCAGTGCGGCTAGAGGGTGGGTGCGTAGACTTCGCGACCGGCGAACCAGGTTTGCAGCACTTGGGTGTCGTGCAGGGCCTTGTTATCTACGCTGAACACATCGCGATCGACCACGATGAAGTCCGCCTGCTTGCCGGCGCTCAGCGAGCCGATCTGCTTCTCCAGGCCGATGGTGCGGGCCGCGTTGAGGGTGTACGCGTAGAACATGGTTTCACGGTCAAGACGCTCATCGGCGTTGAGCACACCCAATGGACCTTCGCGGGTGATGGCCTGAGCCATGGCGTTGAACGGATTGGGCGAAGACACTGGCCAATCGCTGGCCCCGGCGATGGTCGCGCCTTGCTTGAGCAACGAGTGCGCCGGGTATTGATAGCGGAAGGCTGCGGCGCTCACGTAAGGCTTGATCATGTCCGTGGTGTAGTCGTCGGCGCTGGCCCAGAGCAGTTGCATCGAGGCGATGACATTCAGCGGCTTGAACCGGGCGAACTCTTTCGGGTTGACCATTTGCAGGTGGGTGATGGAGTGGGTGACACCGCTCTGGCGCTCCTTGCGCGCCTGTTCGATGCCGTTCAGGGACTCGCGCACCGCCCGGTCGCCGATGGCATGGATGTGCACCAGCCAGCCCCGTTGATCGATGGCGCTGACCAGCTCACCGAAATGCTTGGGATCGATCAGCAGTTCGCCCTGTTTGTGCGAGTTGTTGTAAGGGTCGATCATCGCCGCGCTCTGCGCCGGGTATTCGATCACCCCATCGGCGAAGATCTTGATCCCCGGCAGGGTCAGGTTGGGCACGTCCAGAAACTGCTGGCGGACCTTGTCGAGGGTCTCGAGATCGGCCGGCACGCTTTTCGGATTGGCCACCAGCAGCGCGGCAACGTGGGCGCTCATGCCGCCGCTTTGCGACAGCGCCTTGTAGGCGGGCAGCACACCGACGGTTTTTTCCGTGGGCTTGAGGGCGAACACCGGTTCGCCCGGCGCGGCGTTGGCGGCCGGGTCCATCCACGCGGTAATGCCCAGGCTGTTGTTGTAGCGCACGGCGGTTTGCGCGGCCTTGAGCATGTCGGCGGCACTCGGCGCCGGTATTTTCGAGGCGACCCGGTCCCAGCCGGCGTCCACCAGGAAGCCGTTGGGGCTGCCGTCCTTGAGCTTGCCAATGGTGCCGTCTTCAGCGGCCGGCAAAGACTTGATCAGCGCGGCATCGACACCGGCGCGCTTGAGCATCACGTCGTTGGCCCAGGCCGTGTGGTGGTCGCTGCCGGTAAAGACGACCGGCACGCTGGCCCATTCTCCGCTGTTGAATTTCTTGCCCAACGCCTCGGCCTGGGCCCAGTAGGCCGAGCTCATGCCGGCCACGCTCAACACATCGCCGTGCTTCGCCTTGCCGTCGTCACGCCAGGCGCGCAGGCGTTTTTCCAGTTCATCGAGGTCGACCACCTCGTCTTCCATGTTCGCCGAGACCATTTCCAGTCCGCCGAAAATGGCGTGGGAGTGGCTGTCGATCAGGCCGGGCATCAGGGTCTTGCCGCCCAAATCAATGACTTTGGTGCCTGATCCGATCAAGGCCTTGATCTGCGCGTCGCTGCCCACTTGCAGCACTTTGCCGTCCTGAACGGCCAGAGCTTGAACCTTGGGTTGGCTGCGGTCGGCGGTGAAAATCTTGCCGTTTAACAACACCAGGTCCGTGGCCGCCATGGCTTCCAATGAGGCAAAACTCACAGCGACCATCAACAGATTCGGGATGAATCTTTTCATTGAATGTTTCCTTGTTATTGCGTCTGATGGCCAGAGTAGTGGCTTGTCGCGGCCCGCAGAACGCCTCGCTCGCGAAAAACGTTTTTGCCTGAATGGAAAAAATATGGACAAGTTGGGTGCACTGAAAATGTTCGTGGTCACGGCGCAACTGGGCAGCTTCAGTCGCGCCGCCGAGCAATTGGGCAAGACCCCGTCGGCCCTGACCAAGGCGGTCAATCACCTGGAGGCAGAGCTGGGCGCGCGGCTGTTCGAGCGCAGCACCCGGCGGATCTTGCTGACGGAATCCGGGCGGCTCTATCTGGACACCGCGCGTCAGGTGTTGCAGCGGCTGGACGAGGCGGGCGAGGAAATAGAGCAATTGCAGCACGGCCTGCGCGGCGACCTGAAAATCACCGCGCCGCTGGCCTACGGGCAGGCGTTTCTCGATCAGGTGTGTGGCGGTTTTCTCGAGCAGTTCCCGCAGATCAACCTGCAGGTGGACCTGTGCGACGACTTCGTCAACTTGCTGGAAAGTGGCTACGACCTGGCCTTGCGTGAGGGCCATGACGATTTGCCGGGGCTGATTGCCCGGGTGGTCGGCAGCAATCGCCTGGCGCTGTGTGGCAGCCCTGAGTATCTGGCGCGCAAGGGGCTGGCGGTCACCCCGCAGACCCTCGATGAGCACGAATGGCTGCTCTATCGTCATCCGCTGCTCAGCCGCGAATTCTGGTGGGCCGAGCGCGACGGCCAGCGCCTGAGCCTGGCGCAGCCCCGGTCGCCACGCTTGCGCAGCGACAATTACGATTTGCTGCTGGCCAACGCCCTGGCCGGGCGCGGGTTGCTGCATACCCCCTTGTGGAGTGCCGCGCCGTACCTGGCGGACGGGCGACTGGTGCGAGTGATGGCCGACTACGACATTGACCCGGACTCCTTCGGCCCGCACATCCTGGCGGTGTACCCCAGCCATCGACGGGCCACGGCCAAGGTGCTGGCGTTTATCGATTACATCGCAGGGTTTCTGGCATCCCCCGCCCTGTAGGAGCAAAGCTTGCTCGCGATTGCGTTTGCACAATCAATATTGGTGTGTCTGACGCACCGCCATCGCGAGCAAGCTTTGCTCCCACAGCGGTGTGCGCCACAGTGCGAGCAGACGGACAGATCTTGTAAGAAAATTCGCAGAAGAGTACAAATGTACTCCATGACGACTCTCACTCCCCGCCGTACCGCCATCCTGACCTTCATCCGCGAGCGTATCGCCGAGCACGGTCAGTCCCCGAGCCTCGCTGAAATCAGCGAGGCCTTCGGTTTTGCCTCCCGCAGCGTGGCGCGCAAGCATGTGCTGGCGCTGACCGAAGCCGGGTTCATCGAGGTCAATCCGCATCAGGCCCGGGGCATTCGCCTGCTCGGCCAGCCGCCGCGCCCCGAACTGCTGGACATCCCCGTCCTTGGCCGGGTCGCGGCGGGTGCGCCCATCGGTGCCGATGCCGAGGTCCACAGCCGTCTGCTGCTCGATCCGTCGATTTTTTCCCGGGTGCCGGACTACATGCTGCGGGTTCGTGGCGACTCGATGATCGAGGACGGCATTCTCGATGGCGATCTGGTGGGCGTGCACCGTAGCCCCGAGGCCATCAATGGCCAGATCGTCGTGGCGCGCCTGGACGGTGAAGTGACCATCAAGCGTTTCGAACGGGTCGGCGACACGGTCCGCCTGCTGCCGCGCAACCCGGCGTACCGGCCGATCATCGTCGAAGCCGACCGGGACCTGGCCATCGAAGGGGTGTTCTGCGGCCTGGTGAGGCAAGGTTGATGGGTGCCGTCGTCGCGCTGGATACGCTGTTCAATGGCGGCCAGGTCTGGAAAGGCCGGCCTGCGCCGCCGTCCGCCAGCCCGCAACCCACCGGGCATGCCGCGCTGGACGCGGCGCTGCCCACGGGTGGCTGGCCGGAGGCGGCGCTGAGCGAAATCCTTTTGGCCGGGCAGGGCGTGGGCGAGTTGCAACTGGTGTGGCCGACGCTGGCGCGGCTGTCGGCGGCGGGCGAGCGCATCGTGCTGGTGGCGCCGCCGTTCGTGCCGTACCCCCAGGCCTGGCAGAACGCCGGGGTCGATCTGCGCCAGTTGTCGATCATCCAGGCCAGTGAGCGCGATGCGCTGTGGGCGGCGGAACAATGCCTGCGTTCGGGCAGTTGCGGCGCGGTGCTGTGCTGGCCGCACAAGGCCGATGACCGCGCCTTGCGCCGCTTGCAGGTGGCGGCGGAAACCGGTTCGACCCTGGCCTTTGCCTACCGCTCGATCCATGAAGCGATCAACCCGTCACCGGCGGCCCTGCGCATCGCCATCGATGCCCGGCCTGCGCAATTGCGCGTGCTCAAGTGCCGCGGCGGGCTGGCCCGTTCGGCGCCGATTGCCTTCGCCGTGGGGCATTGAGGTTGCCATGCGCTGGGTGTGCATTGTGTTCCCGCAATTGGCGCTGGACGCGGTCCTGCGTCAGCGTACCGACCCCGATGAGCCGCTGGCGCTGCTGACCGGCCCGGCGCAGCGCCGGGTGTTGCAGGCGGTCAACGCCTCGGCGCGGGAGCTGGGTCTGCGCCCCGGCCAGTCGATGACGGCGGCCCAGGCGTTGAGCAAAGGCTTCGCCACGGCGGAATACGACGCGGCCGAGATCGAGCATTGGCAGCAGTTTCTGGCGGCCTGGGCCTACCGTTTCAGTGCTCAGGTCAGCGTGCATTACCCCCGCGCGGTGGTGTTCGAGATCGAGTCCAGCCTGGGCCTGTTCGGCGACTGGGCGCAGTTGGAAACACGCCTGCGCCGCGAACTGGGCGAACTGGGTTTTCGACACCGCATCGTCGCCGCGCCGAACCCGGTCGCCGCACGGATCCTGGCCAATGCCTATGACGGTCTGGTGGTGCCCGACGATCACGCCTTGCAGTACCACCTGGGGCAGTTGCCCGTGGACCGGATCGGGCTTGAGGCCAACGTCGCCACGGCCTTGTCGCGCATGGGGCTGCGTACCTTGAGCCAGGTGCAGGCGTTGCCCCGGCAGAGCCTGGCCCGGCGTTTCGAGGCCCAGGTGCTCAAGCATCTGGACACCTTGCTCGGCACCCGGCGGCTGGCGCTGGCGTTCTATCTGCCGCCGGATCGCTTCGATGTGCGCATCGAACTCAATTACGACGTGCAATCCCATCAGGCGCTGCTGTTTCCGTTGCGCCGGCTGACCGGCGACCTGTCGGCGTTCCTCTGCGGGCGCGACAGCGGGGTGCAGCGCTTCGATCTGCATCTGGAACATGCGGGGCTCCCGGACACCCTGATCAAGGTCGGCCTGCTCAGCGCCGAGCGCGATCCGGCCATGCTGTTCGAGCTGGCCCGTGGGCGGCTGGAGCAAGTCCAGGTCGAGGCGCCGGTGCGCGGCTTTCGCCTGTGCGCCGAAGACCTGCCAGCCTTCGTGCCCCAGCGTCAGGAACTGTTCGACGACCGCCCGCAACAAACCTTGCCCTGGGAGCAACTGCGCGAACGCCTGCGCGCGCGGCTGGGGGATGAGGCGGTGCAGGGCCTGCGCTTTCAGGCCGATCACCGCCCCGAATGCGCCTGGCAGGCCCGTGCCGACAGCCAGCCCTGCGGGCCATTGCCGGGGGTGAAGCGACCGGGCTGGCTGCTGACCGAACCGCTGGCGGTGCACGAACACTCCACACGCATCCTGATGGGACCGGAGCGCATCGAGTCCGGCTGGTGGGACGGCGGCGACGTGCGCCGCGATTACTACCTGATCGAAACCCGTAGCGGCCAGCAGGGCTGGGCCTGGCGTGCGGTCGGCGAGGACGGCCCCTTGTGGTTGCAGGGCTGGTTCGCATGAGCGCCGGCTATGCCGAACTGCACTGCCTGTCGAATTTCAGTTTCCAGCGCGGTGCCTCCAGTGCCCTTGAGCTGTTTCAACGGGCCAGAAAACAGGGCTATCAGGCCCTGGCGATCACCGACGAATGCACCCTGGCCGGGATCGTCCGCGCCTGGCAGGCGGCGAAGTCCGTGGAGCTGCCGCTGATCATCGGCAGCGAGATCCGCATCGAGAACGGCCCGAAGCTGGTGCTGCTGGTGGAGAACATTGAGGGTTACCAGACCCTGTGCCGGCTGATCACCCGGGCCCGTCGTCGCACGCAGAAAGGCCAGTATCAGATCCTGCGCGAGGACTTCAGCGAAGCGCTGCCGGGGTTGCTGGCGCTGTGGGTGCCGGACGCGGTGGATGACGTCGAGCCGGGCCGCTGGCTGCAGCAGGTGTTCGCCGAACGCCTGTGGCTGGCGGTGCAGCTGCATCGCGGCCAGGACGACACCCGGCGCCTGCACGATCTGCTGGCGCTGGCCAGGGAACTGGGTATCCCGGCGGTGGCCAGCGGCGATGTGCACATGCACGCGCGCGGTCGCCGCGCCTTGCAGGACACCATGACCGCGATCCGTCATCACCTGCCGGTGGCCGATGCCGGCTTGCGCCTGCATCCCAATGGCGAACGGCATTTGCGCAGCCTCGACGTGCTGCGCGAACTCTATCCGCCAGCCTTGCTCGACGAGACCCTGGTCATTGCTCGGCGCTGCACCTTCGACCTCGGCCAGTTGCGTTATCAGTATCCGAAAGAGCTAGTACCCGAGGGGCATTCGGCCAGTTCCTGGCTACGAAAACTGGCCAAGGAGGGCATTGCGTGGCGCTGGAAGAAAGGGGCTCCGATAAAGGTGTTGAGGCAGATCAACAAGGAGCTGAAGCTGATTGCCGAACTCGGCTATGAAAGTTACTTCCTCACCGTGCATGACGTGGTGAGCTTTGCCCGTAAACAGCAAATCCTCTGTCAGGGGCGTGGCTCGGCAGCCAACTCGGCGGTCTGCTACGCCCTGGGGATTACCGAGATCGACCCTGATCGCACGACGCTGTTGTTCGAGCGCTTCATGTCGAAGGAACGCAAGGAACCGCCGGATATCGACGTGGATTTCGAGCACGAACGCCGTGAAGAAGTCCTGCAATACGTCTTTCGCCGTTATGGCCGGGGTCGCGCCGCGTTGACCGCGGTCGTCAGCACATACCACGCCGCCGGCGCGGTACGCGATGTGGCCAAGGCGCTGGGCCTGCCACCGGATCAGATCAATGCCCTGGCCGATTGCTGCGGTCACTGGAGCGAT
The DNA here is from genome assembly GCF_003228315.1 of Pseudomonas putida. Taxonomy (NCBI): domain Bacteria; kingdom Pseudomonadati; phylum Pseudomonadota; class Gammaproteobacteria; order Pseudomonadales; family Pseudomonadaceae; genus Pseudomonas; species Pseudomonas putida. The sequence continues at coordinate 1,412,172 of NZ_CP029693.1, read as the reverse complement.
GAAACCCCACCCGTGGATCGCTTGCTGGAGGGCGGTTTCGACCCCGAAAGCCCGGTGCTGCGACGAGTACTGAGCCTCACCGGGCAACTGATCGGTTTCCCCCGGCACCTGTCCCAGCACCCCGGTGGCTTCGTGATTTCCGAGCAGCCGCTGGACACCTTGGTGCCGGTGGAAAACGCCGCCATGGCTGACCGTACGATCATTCAGTGGGACAAGGACGACCTCGACGCGGTCGGACTGCTCAAGGTGGATATCCTGGCGTTAGGCATGCTCAGCGCGATCCGTCGCTGTTTCGATCTGTTGCGCCGTCATCGCAATCTGAACCTGAGCCTGGCGACTATTCCGCCTGAGGACCGGCCCACTTACGACATGATCAGCCGCGCCGACACCATCGGCGTGTTCCAGATCGAGTCGCGGGCGCAGATGTCGATGCTACCCCGGCTCAAGCCTCGGACCTTCTACGATCTGGTGATCGAAGTGGCCATCGTCCGACCGGGGCCGATTCAGGGCGGCATGGTGCATCCCTATTTGCGGCGGCGAAACAAGGAGGAGCCGGAGAGTTATCCGTCGCCGGAACTCAAGGTGGTACTGGAAAGAACCCTCGGCGTACCACTGTTCCAGGAACAGGTGATGCAGATCGCCATCGTCGCCGCCGACTACAGCCCCGGCGAGGCCGATCAGTTGCGCCGTTCCATGGCCGCCTGGAAACGCCACGGCGGGCTCGAACCGCACAAGGAGCGACTGGCCGCCGGCATGAAGAAAAACGGCTACAGCGCCGAGTTCGCCGCGCAGATCTTCGAACAGATCAAGGGCTTTGGCAGCTATGGCTTTCCCGAGTCCCACGCCGCCAGTTTCGCCTTGCTGACCTACGCCAGTTGCTGGCTCAAGTGCCACGAGCCGGCGGCGTTCGCCTGTGCGCTGATCAACAGCTGGCCCATGGGTTTCTACAGCCCGGACCAGATCCTGCAGGACGCGCGCCGACATCATTTGCAGATTCGTCCGGTGGACGTGCGCGCCAGTGACTGGGATTGCAGCCTGGAGCCGATTGCCGGTGCGCAACCGGCGATTCGCATGGGGTTGCGCATGATCAAGGGCTTTCGCGAAGACGACGCCCGGCGTATCGAGGCGGCGCGGGGCAAGGGCGCGTTTGCCGACATCGCCGACCTGGGCGAACGGGCGCGGCTGGACGCCCGTGCCCAGGAGCAACTGGCCGATGCCGGTGCCTTGCGCGGCCTGGCCGGTGACCGCCATCGTGCGCGCTGGGAAGTGGCGGGGGTGGAGAAACAGCTCGGGCTGTTTGCCGGGTTGCCCCGGCAGGAGGAAGTGACCATCGAGTTGCCAAGGCCCACGGTCGGCGAAGACCTGCGTGCCGATTACGCCAGCGTTGGCACCACCCTCGGGCCGCATCCGCTGGCCTTGCTGCGCGCTGAATTGAAAGCCCGGCGTTGCCGCAGTTCCAAAGAATTGCTGGACGTCGAACACGGCCGCCCGGTGAGCGTCGCCGGGCTGGTCACCGGGCGGCAACGGCCGGGCACCGCCAGCGGCGTGACCTTCGTCACCCTCGAAGACGAGTTCGGCAACGTCAACGTGGTGGTCTGGCGCGACCTGGCCGACCGCCAGCGCCGGGTACTGGTGGGCTCACAACTGCTCAAGGTCGACGGGCGCTGGGAAAAGGAGGGCGAAGTGCGCCACCTGATCGCCGGACGTTTGAGCGATCTCAGTCCTCTGCTCGACGGCATTTCCGTGCGCAGCCGGGATTTCCATTGATCCCGCTCCCGCCCTGAAACACACAAAACCTGTAGGAGCGAGCCTGCTCGCGATAGCGTCGGCACATCCAACAACTATGTGACTGACACACCGCTATCGCGAGCAGGCTCGCTCCCACAGGTTTTTTGTGTCGTTCTCAAATCGTGCAATCAACACAAGACACTGTGGGAGCGAGCCTGCTCGCGAAGGCGTCGGCACATCCAACAACCTATGTGACTGACAAGCCGCTATCGCGAGCAGGCTCGCTCCCACAGTTTTTTGTGTCGAGCACAAATCATGTAATCAACACAAAACCCTGTGGGCCAGATCCCTGGCGTCAAAAAACAATTTAGTCCTGTCATCAGTGATGGCACTTTGGCATAATGCCGCCCGTTTCCAATCCCCATTGCGTTGCCGCGCCGGGATACATCGTTTTTTTCAGAAGGAATGTTTAGTGAGAATGATCTCTCGGATGTTGGTCTCGGGCGTCGCGATGGCCGTGCTGGGCACGCTGGCCGGTTGTGCGACGGAAAGCTCCCGTGCGCTGCCGGTGGCCAAGGTCGAAAGTGCCAGCCAGACCTGGGCCGGTACCCGCATTCCCATGGCCGTGGGCAAGTTCGATAACCGCTCCAGCTACATGCGCGGGATCTTCTCCGATGGCGTCGACCGCCTAGGCGGTCAGGCCAAGACCATCCTGATCACTCACCTGCAGCAGACCAACCGCTTCTCGGTGCTCGATCGCGACAACATGGGCGAGATCCAGCAGGAAGCGGCGATCAAGGGCCAGGCCCAGCGTCTCAAGGGTGCCGACTATGTGGTGACCGGCGATGTCACCGAGTTCGGCCGCAAGGAAACCGGCGACCATCAATTGTTCGGCATTCTCGGCCGTGGCAAGACCCAGGTCGCCTACGCCAAGGTCAACCTGAACATCGTCAACATCAGCACTTCCGAAGTGGTGTATTCGACCCAGGGCGCCGGTGAGTACGCCTTGTCCAACCGCGAAATCATCGGCTTCGGTGGCACTGCCGCCTACGACTCGACCCTCAACGGCAAGGTCCTGGACCTGGCCATGCGCGAGGCGATCAATCGCCTGGTCGATGGCATGAACACCGGTGTATGGAAACCGGGCAACTGATCGATACCCACATCGCAAGGAGCATCAACCCATGAATCTGTCCCTGTCGCGGTCGTTACTGGCCTTGACCCTGGCCGCCAGCGCCTTGCTGGCTGGTTGCAGCAGCCCGAAAACCTTGTACCAGTGGGAAGACTATCAACCCCAGGTTTACGAGTACTTCAAAAGCGAAACGCCGAAAGAGGCCCAGGCCGAAGTGCTGGAACGTGATCTGCAAAAGATCCGTTCCACCGGCAAGAACGTGCCGCCGGGGTATCACGCGCATCTGGGGTTGTTGTACCTGAGCATGGGTAAGGACGATCAGATGGTGCAGGAACTGCGCACCGAGAAAACCCTGTTTCCCGAGTCCGGCCCGTACATGGATTTTCTGCTTAAAAACGCGAAGACAGGAGACGTCAAATGATCCCGCGCGCCCTGAAGCTGTTGGCCAGCGCCCTGGCTTTGACCCTCCTTGGTGGCTGTGTCGCGCCCAAGACCGTGGACTATTCGGCGTACAAGCAAGCGCGGCCGAAGTCCATTCTGGTGTTGCCGCCGCTGAACACGTCGCCGGACGTCAAGGCCTCCTACAGCCTGTTGTCGCAAGTGACGATGCCGCTGGCCGAGGCTGGCTACTACGTGCTGCCGATCACCCTGGTCGATGAAACCTTCCGCCAGAACGGCCTGACCACGCCGGATGATATTCATCAGGCACCGACCAAAAAACTGCAGGAAATCTTCGGCGCCGACGCCGCGCTGTACATCACGGTGAGTGAGTACGGTACGCGCTACATGGTGATCAGCAGCGAAACCGCGGTGACAGCCAGCGCCAAACTGGTCGACCTGAAAACCGGCACCACCCTGTGGACCGGCTCGGCGCGGGCGTCGAGCGAAGAGGGTGGCAACAACAGCGGTGGCGGTCTGGTCGGCATGCTGATCAGTGCGGCGGTGAAGCAGATCATCAACAGCGCCAACGATGCCGGTTACCCGATTGCCGGCGTGGCGAGCAATCGCTTGCTGTCGGCCGGGCAGCCGGCAGGCTTGCTGTATGGGCCACGGTCGCCGAAGTACGGCACTGATTGAGATTGATGCTCGCTCCCTTCTGTAGGAGCGAGCCTGCTCGCGATGGCGGTCAACGATGACGCTGGCAGCCTGACACTCCGCGGTGCGCTGTCTTCCATCGCGAGCATGCTCGCTCCTACAGGGGGCGTTTGCAGATCATTTCGGCCAGAACCGCTCTCCACCTCCCGGCGCCTCTGTCCACGCTTGCAATGAGCGGGTCGGCAGGTCGAAGTAGTCCCGGGTGCGCGCGTAGCCGTGGCCACCCATGCGCCCGATCGCATCCAGCCCCAACTGATCGATGTACAAAGTTTCCGGGTCGATCAGTTCGTCCCGCACATGGGCCATCAGCACTTCACCGAAAATGATCTCCCGCGACTGGCCGATGTTCAGCGCCATCATCCGCCGGCATTCCAGTGCCACCGGGGCTTCGCCAATGCGTGGGCATTTGACCGTGGTGCCGGCGATGGCGGTGAGGCCGGCGGCGGTCAGTTCATCGAAGCCGGGGGCGAAGGGCACGGCGCAGACGTTCATGGCTTCGACCAGGGCATCGCTGACGATGTTGACGGTGAATTCCTGATTGAGCTGGATGTTGCGCGTGGTGTCCTTGGGGCTGAGGTCGCCGTAGTTTTCCACGCCCAGCGCGAGGATCGGCGGGTCGGCGGACAGCGCGTTGAAAAAGCTGAACGGCGCGGCGTTGACCCGGCCTTCGCCGTCGACGGTGGTCACCAGGGCAATCGGTCGCGGCACCACGCTGCCGATCAGGATCTTGTATTTTTCCCGTGGGTTCAGCTGGCTGAAGTCGAAGCTTTGCATAGGCAGAAGGCTCTAGATAAGGGGATCAATGGTGCTCACGGGCACCTGTGCGCTGTCGTCGTCGGCGAACGGGATGGCCGGCTGGAACAGGGATTTCCAGTCCGGTTGGCCGAAGGCCCGATCGCTGTGACTGCGCATCAGTTTTTCGAATTGGCGTTGGGCCTGGCGTTGCAGGGCGGGATAGTCGACACCCTTGACCTGACCGTCCTGCATCACGCAGCGGCCGTCGATGTAGCTGGCGATGCAGTCGTCACCGCGACCGGCCAGCATCAGGTTTTTCAGGGGATCGAACAGCGGCCCCAGATGCAGGCCGCGCAGGCTGAAGACGGTGATGTCGGCCTTGGCCCCCGGCGCCAGACGACCGATATCGTCGCGACCCAAGGCCTTGGCACCGCCCAGAGTGGCGGCGTTGTACATGTCCAACGCACTGGTCAGTGAGTTGCCGCCCTCCATCAAGCGGGCAATGTTCAAACCCTGGCGCATGTTGTCCAGCAGGTCCGCTGGCCAGGTGTCGGTGCCCAAGGCGAAGTTGATGCCCTTAGCCCGATAACGACCGAAGGAATTCAGCGCCTCGCCATCCCGGGCGAACACCACCGGGCAATGCACCAGGCTCGCGCCACCGTCCACCACTCGCTGCAAGTCGTCATCGCCACGGGTGTAGATGCCGTGGGGCAGCAGGCTGCGCGGGGTCAACAGGTCGAGTTGCTGCAACCAGCCCAGCGGTGACGTGCCGCGCAGTTGCTCGACCATCGCTACTTCGCTTAAGCCCTGGCAACAATGCAAGCGCACCGGTGCATTGAGTTCGCGACTCAGTGCGGCAGTGCGCTGCAACAGCGCCGGGGTGCAGGTCTGGATACGATCGGGCAGCAGCGCGCCGCGAATCAGGCCGTTGTTGGCGCCGTCGAAATCCTTGAAGAATCGCTCGGCCGCATCGAGTCCCGCCAGGCCCCGGGCTTCGTCCCAGTGGTGGGCCAGCGTGCCGTCGGCCTGCCAGTAACTCATGCCGCTCATGTAGCAGGGGCCGAGGTAGGTGCGCAGTCCCAGCTCATTCGCGACGCCCGCCACGGCGGCGAACTCGTCGTAGGTTTCGGCCCACTCGCGGTAGTACATCGAGGTGATCGGCATGGCGGTGGTGATGCCGTTGCGGATCAGTTGCGTGAAGGCGTAGCGGTATTTGAAAACTTCTTCATCGGCGCTGTAGCTTTCCCGTGGTCCGCGCGCCAGATACTCCGCCGACCACATGCGACCCATCTCGCGCTCGTCGCCGTTGTCCAGGGTCAACACCGTGGAGTCGAGGTCGCCCAAGGCATCCAGATCGATGAAGCCGGGACCGATCAGCGCGTTGCCATAGTCGATCCACTGATCCACTGGCCCCGGATAATCGCGGCCGACGAAGACAATGCGCGAGCCTTCGAAGACCACTTCGCCGTTGCGCCAGAGCACGTGTTGCGTGCCGTCGAAGCCGACCACGCAGCTTGCTTTCAGGCCCACTCTTTTTACAGGCATGCGATTCACAAACGGCTTTCCAGCAAACGACCACCGGAAGCGATCAACTGCCCGCCGCGATACACCTGACGCACGGGTCGCGATACCACGGCTTCACCCAGGGTTTGCACCGGCATCAACAGGAAGTCAGCCGGCTGCCCGATCTGAAGCGTGTGACTTTCAACCCCGAGCGCCCGCGCGCCATTGACGGTGGCCGCCTCGAACGCCGCCGCCAGTTCTTCGTCCTTGCTCAGATCGAAACGGAACGCCAGCAACATCGCTCGCTCCAGCATGTCGCCGTTGCCCATGGGCGACCAGGCATCGCGAATGCCATCCGAACCCAGGCAGACGTTCACGCCGGTTTCGCGCAAGGCCAGGAACGGCGGCACGGCGGTATCGGCCGGCGCCGAACTCATCAGGGAAATCCCCTGCGCGGCCAGACGCTCGGCCACGGGTTTGACCTGGCTCCACGGCAGCATGCCCAGGCAGTAGGCATGGCTGATCATCACGCGGTTCTGCAGGCTGAAACGCTCGGTGTAGTCGGCGATCAGCTTGATCTGCCACAGGCCCAGTTCGCCCTTGTCATGCAGGTGGATGTCCACGCCACGGTCGAATTCACTGGCCAGTTCGAAGACGAAATCCAGTTGTGCGATGGGGTCGTTGTCGATGCCGCAAGGGTCGAGGCCGCCGACGTTTTCCACGCCCAGGGTCATGGCTTCGCGCATCAGCTTGGCGGTGCCGGGGCGGCTGATCAGGCCGGTTTGCGGGAACACCACCAGTTGCAGGTCGATCAGGTCGCGGTATTTTTCACGCAGTTGCTGCATGGCCTGGACATGGCGCAGGCCGAACTCCGGGTCGATGTCGACGTGGCAGCGCATGATCAGCGAGCCACGGGCGATGCAGTTTTCCAGCAGGGCGCCGGCGCGTTGCGCAATGGGTGCTTCGACTTCGCGCAGTACACGGCGCTCGTTGGCGATGTAGTCCTTGAGGGTCGGACCTGCGCTGTTCGGGCGCCAGGGTTGGCCGTACAGGGTTTTGTCCAGGTGCACGTGGCTTTCCACCAGGGCGGCGGTGAGCAGCTGGTTCTGGCCGTCGATGTCGGTGGCCAGCAGTTCGCTGCTCGAGGCCGGGCGGCGCTGGGTGAAGCGGCCGTTTTCGATCAGCAGGTCTTCGGCGGGGGCGCCGTAGGGGCGTACGTTACGGAGCCAGCGGGATTGGGTCATTGGTTACCTCAAATTCTGTGTTGTGTGGGAGGGCGTCATCGCGAGCAGGCTCGCTCCTACAGGGGTTTTGTGAACGCCGAAGATCCACTGTAGGAGCGAGCCTGCTCGCGATGGCCGCGCCTCGGTCTCCAGTCGGACGATCAGCCCTTGAGCTTCGCCCAGATCCGGTCCTGCAGTTCCCGCGCCTTGTTGCTGCACTCTTTTTCAGGGCGCAGGCGAGAGGCGAATTCGTCGGGCATGTTGATCGCGTCCATCACTTGCCACTTGGCGTCGATCAGCTTGTCGCTCTGGATGCCGTTGGCGTAGGCGATGGCGTTGGACACGGCGGCGGCGTTTTCCGGTTTCATCATCCAGTCGATGAAGATCTTGGCGTTGCCTGGGTGTGGCGCGCTTTTCGGTACGGCGAAGTTGTCCTGGAACATCGCCAGGCCTTCTTTCGGGTACACGTACTTGATGGTGCTCTTCTGCAAGGTGGCCCGGGCGGTGGAACCGTTCCAGTTCTGCATCATGATCACTTCACCGGAGGCCATGCGGTCGACGGTGTTGTCCGAGCTGTACATCTTCAGGAAGGGTTTCTGCTTTTGCAGCAGCTCAAGGATGCGCTTGGCGTCCTGCGGGTTCTCGGTACATTCGTCGACGTTCAGGTAATGGCTGGCGGCGTTGATCACGCTGCTCGACGTATCGAGCGCGGCCAGTTGGCCTTGCAGTTCCTTGCGTGGCTCGAAGAACTCTTTCCACGAATCATCCAGTTTGCCGCCAGGCACCCGGGCGCTGTCATAGGAGAACCCGGTGGTGCCCCACAAATACGGCGCCGAGAATTTGCGGCCCGGGTCGAACGCCGGATCGCGGAACGCCGGTTTCACGTACTGGAAGTTGGGCAGGGTGGGGGTGTCGATTTCCAGCAGCAGGTTCTGGTTGATCAGGGTGCGCATGATCGACTGCGACGGCACGATCACGTCATAGGCGGCGCCGCCGGCCTGCAACTTGGCCAGCAGGGTTTCGTTGCTGTCGTAGCCGTCCATGGTGACCTTGATGCCGGTCTCCTTTTCGAACTTGGCCAGCAGGTCGACCGGGTAGTAGTCGGTCCAGTTGTAGAAGAACAGTTCCTTGGGCTCGGCGGCCTGGGCACTGAGGGCGGTGAAGCAACTCAGGGCCAGACCGGCGACAGCGAAACACATGCTTTTTGTTTTCATGTTTGAAGCGCTCCAGGATTTATTGGTTTTTGCCGCGCTGTCCCAGCCAGAAGGCCAGCACCACCAGCACGATGGAAATCACCAGCATCAGGGTCGAGATCGCGTTGATCTCCGGCGTTACGCCGGCCTTGATCGCCGAGAAGATGTACACCGGCAGGGTCGTGGAACCCGGTCCGGCAACGAAGAAGGTCATGATGAAATCATCGAGGCTGACCACGAACGCCAGCACCGACCCGGACAGCACCGCCGGCCACAACAGCGGCAGCGTCACCCGGCGAAACACCTGCCAGGGGTTGGCGTACAGGTCGTTCGCCGCTTCCAGCAGGCTCTTGTCCAGGTCATTGAGTCGTGCGCGGATCGGCAGGTAGGCGAAGGGAATGCAGAAGCCGATGTGCGCGACGATCACCGTCAGCAGCCCGAGCTTGATCCCCAGCGACATGAACAGCAGCAGGGTGGCCACCGCCGTGACGATCTCCGGCAGGATCAGCGGCAGGTTGATCCCGCCCTCGACCATCTTCTGCCCATAGAACGGCCGGTAGGTGGCCAGCGCCGCGAGCAGCGCAATGGCGGTGGCGCAGACCGTGGCGATGCCGGCGACGATGATCGAGTTCAGCGCTGCCGTCTGGATCGACGGGTTGGCCAGGATGCGTCCGTACCAGGCGAAGGAAAACTCGGTCCACACCGTCGCCGAACGGTTGGCGTTGAAGCTGTAGGCGATCAGCACGAAGATCGGCAGGTACAGATAGGCCAGGATCAGCAGGCTGACTTCCCGGGTCATCGGCAGTTTTTTCAGGTGCAGGGCGATCATGCGGTGGCTCCCCGACGAAGGGTTTTGGCGGCGCTGCGGCTATACAGCGCGTAGAGCACCAGGGACAGCAGCAGAATCCCCAGCAGCAGGAACGACAGCGAACTGCCCAGCGGCCAGTTGCGCGCGGTGCCGAACTGTTGCTGGATCAGGTTGCCGATCATCAGCGTCTTGCCACCGCCGAGAATCGCCGGGGTGATGAAGGCGCCGAGGCTCGGTACGAACACCAGCAGGGAACCGGCAATCACCCCCGGCATCGACAGCGGCAGGATGATCCGCTTGAGCGCGTGCCAGCGATTGGCGCCCAGGTCATAGGCGGCCTCCACCAGGCGCCAGTCGAGTTTTTCCAGGGTCGAATAGATCGGCAGGATCATGAACGGCAGGAAGCTGTAGACCAGCCCGACGCTGACGGCGAAGTCGTTGTAGAGCAGGGTGATGCCACCGGCGGAAGGAAACAACGCGTTGAGGCTCTGGGCGACCCAGCCCTGTTCGCGCAGGATGATCAACCAGGCGTAGTTGCGGATCAGCAGGTTGGTCCAGAACGGGATGGTGATCAGCAGCACCATCAGGTTGCGCCGGCGCGGGGTCAGGCTCGACATCCACAGCGCCACCGGAAAGCCGAACAGGAAGCACAGCACCGTGGTACCACCGGCCTGGAACACCGAGCGCAGCAGCGCCTGGGCGTAGACCCAGTTGAGCTCCAGTTCGCCGTCGAAACCTTCCTGGAAAAACAGCTGCACGTAGCTTTGCAATTGCCAGTTGGCCTGCCAGTCGACGCCGCCATAGACGTTGCGCGGCAACAGGCTGATGTAGCCCATGATGCCCAGCGGAATGGCGATCAGGGCCAGCAGGGTCAGAACCACCGGGCTGAGCAACAGCGCCCGGTTGAGGGCGGGGGAAGTGCTGCTGACGCTCATTTCAGGCCTCCATCAGCAGGCAGGCGTGGGGCGGCAGGTTGACCGCCACGCGATCGCCGACCCCGCGGTTGCGGTTCAGGCCTTCGTTGTTCTCGCGCAGCATGACTTTGATGTCGTTGTTCAGACGGCACTGGTAAAGCGTCGCGGTGCCGACGTACAGCACGGCCTCGATCACCCCGCGCAAGTGGTGCGGTTGCGTCGGGTCCACCAGTTGCGAACGTTCCGGGCGGAACGCCAGTTGCACCTTGCCGTCGATGCCCTGGGGCGGGCAGGGGATTTCCACCGGCATGCCGCTGGGCACGAACAGGTTTTCGTTGTGCTCGCCACGCTTGAGGTGACCCGGCAGGAAGTTGATGTCGCCGATGAACTGCGCGACGAACTGGTGTTGCGGACGCTCGTAGATCTCGTTGGGCGTGCCGATCTGCAGGATCTTGCCGGCGGACATCACGGCAATGCGATCGGACAGGGTCAGGGCTTCTTCCTGGTCGTGGGTGACGAAAATGAAGGTGATCCCGGCTTCTTTCTGCACGCGCTTGAGTTCGACCTGCATTTCCTTGCGCAGCTTCAAGTCCAGCGCCGACAGCGGTTCATCGAGCAGCAGCACTTTCGGTTTTGGCGCCAAAGCCCGGGCCAGAGCCACCCGTTGCTGTTGCCCGCCGGACAATTCGGCCGGTTTGCGCTTGGCCAGATGCTGCATCTGCACCAGCGCCAGCATTTCGTCGACGCGCTGGGGGATCAGCTTGCGTTCAAGACCCTGCATCTCGAGGCCGAAGGCGATATTCTGCGCAACACTCATATGTGGAAACAGTGCGTAACTCTGGAACACCGTATTGACCCGGCGCTTGAACGGCGGCAGGTCGTTGACCGGCTCGCCGGCGAGGCGGATTTCACCGTCGCTGACGTGTTCGAAGCCGGCGATGGTGCGAAGCAAAGTGGTTTTGCCACAGCCGGAGGGGCCGAGCAGGGTGAAGAACTCGTTATCGGCAATGTTGACCGAGACGTTGTCCAGGGCCGGTGCCAGGCCTGGATCGTCTGAATACCGTTTTGAGACGTTTCGCACTTCAATTGCAACTGGATGACCCATAATGGTGCATTCCTCTAATTATTGTATGCAAAATCTGGATGCAATTTAGAAATACCCGGATTAACCTGCCGGTGCAACCCCCTCTTTCAAGGCTGTGCATGCGCCTGGGGTCGGTTGACTGGCGCTGAAGGAGTCATCGAATGAGCGAAAAGAAACTGGAGACCACGGTCGACCGCGTCTACCAAGGGGTTTACGAGGCGATCAGCAAGCGCTCGTTGCGACCGGGGATGAAGCTGGGCGAGGCTTCGCTCGCCGAATTGTTTAATGTCAGCCGCACGTCGGTGCGGGCCGCGCTCAAGCAATTGGAAGCCGATGGCCTGGTCACCACCGAGCCCAATAAAGGTGCATCGGTGTCATTGCCCAGCGATGAAGAGATCCGTTCGCTGTTCGAAACCCGGCGTCTGGTGGAGATCGGCATCGTCAGCGAACTGTGCCGTCGCCGTGATACAGCGGTGACACAGGACCTGCGCGATCATTTGTTGCTGGAGGACGAGGCGCACCAGAGTGGCGACCACGAGCGCTTGATCCATTTGCTGGGCGAATTTCACATCAAGCTTGCCCGCAGCCTGAACAACCCGGTGCTGCTGGACTGGTTCCAGAAACTGATCTCCCGCGCCTCGCTGTACGCCGCCGCGCTGGACGACGACAGCCACGAAGCCTGTCGCGACGATGAGCACCTGCGGCTGATCGAATACATCGAGGCGGGCAACCAGAGCGCGGCGATCGAGCTGACCTGCATGCATCTGAATGGCATCGAGAAGGCGATCCTCGACGTCGCGGCTACCTTGAAGTCGGGCTACAACCCGCTCGCGCATCTGATAGAGGTGTAAGGGGCTACACTCCCCTGTAGGAGCGAGCATGCTCGCGATGGACGACAGGACACTGCGGGGTGTCAGGCTGCCAGCGTTATCGTTGACGACCATCGCGAGCATGCTCGCTCCTACATTGATGAACCATTGGCATCCGCGTAGCTCGAACCATACGGGTGCACATCAGAGCCAGCCAATGCAGTTTCTAGACGATAGCCACGGGTGTGCCGGCTGGAGCGGCGAGATGGCCGAGCGTATTCGAACGTTCGACTGGAGCCGCACCGAACTGGGAGCCATCGACACCTGGCCAAAAAGCCTGAGGGGCACGGTGCAGCTGATGCTCGCCTCGCCATTGCCGATGGTGATGCTCTGGGGCCAGGCCGGCTACATGATCTACAACGACGCCTATTCGCACTTTGCCGGCGGGCGGCATCCCTACCTGCTGGGTTCGCCCGTGGAACTGGGCTGGCCCGAAGTCGCCGATTTCAACCGCCACGTGGTCGATACCTGCCTGGCCGGTGGCACCTTGTCCTATCGCAATAAGCTCCTGGTGCTGCTGCGCGACGGGGTGCCGGAGGATGTCTGGCTCGACCTCTACTACAGTCCGGTCGCCAACGATGAAGGCCGCCCGGCCGGGGTCATGGCGATGGTCGTGGAAACCACCGAGTTCGTCATCTCCGAACGCCTGCGTCAGGCCGCGGAAAATGCCTATCGTGCCGACAACGAACGGGTGCGCCTGGCGCTCAATGCCGGGGCGCTGATCGGCTCATTCGTCTGGGACATCAAGGCCAACGTGCTGAGCGGCGATGAACGCTTTGCCCGCACATTTTCCTATCCCCCCGGACAGAGCCTGGAGAACCTGCCCCAGGACATCGCCGAAGCACACATCCATCCCGATGACCTCAGTTGGGTTCAGGAGCACGTCAAACAATCCATTGAAACCGGTGCGCCCTTCAACGCCGAATATCGTGTCTTGCGCCCGGATGGCAGCTACCTGTGGGTGCTCGGCAGCGGTTGCTGCGAGTTCAACGGGCAGGGTGAGGCGTTTCGTTTCCCCGGGGTGCTGATCGACATCCATGAACGCAAGACCGCTGAGGAATCGTTACTCAAGTTCACCCGCAACCTTGAGCAGCGCGTGGCTGACGAAGTGGAGGCGCGGCTGGCGGCGGAAGAACAGTTGCGCCAGTCACAGAAGCTCGAAGCCATTGGCGGCCTGACGGGTGGCGTGGCCCACGACTTCAACAACTTGCTGCAAGTGATCGCCGGCAACCTGCACCTGCTGGCCCGCCATGAGTCGAAAAATGCCAATGTGCAGCGCCGGGTCGCCGCCTCGATTGCCGCTGTCGAGCGCGGTGCCAAGCTGTCCTCGCAATTGCTTGCCTTCGCCCGACGCCAACCGTTGTCCCCGGCGATCTACACGCCCCAGCAGATTTTCGACGGCCTGGGCGAACTGCTGCAGCGGGCATTGGGGGAAACCATCCTGATCCGGATGAGCGCCGCCGCGGATCCCTGGCCGGTGTTCGTCGATCGCAATCAACTGGAAAACACGATCCTCAATCTGGCGATCAATGCCCGTGACGCGATGAAGGGCGAGGGGACCATTGAGCTGCACGCGCAAAATATCAACCTTGACCCATCGTTCTGCGCGGGCAAGGGCATTGTTGCCGGCGACTATGTGCGCGTCACGGTGGCCGACACCGGTTCGGGCATGCCGCCGCAGGTACTGGCCCAGGCGTTCGAACCGTTTTTCACCACCAAGCCTGACGGCCAGGGGACAGGTCTGGGTTTGAGCATGGTGTTTGGCTTCGTCAAACAGAGCGGCGGGCATGTCGAGATGTCCAGCGTCGTCGGCGAGGGCACGCGGGTGCAGCTGTACTTCCCGCGCAGCCTGCGGCCGTTGCACACCGAAACCACGGTGCCCGATGTGCCGCAACGGGGCGGGCATGAACGGATTCTGGTGGTCGAGGACAATGAAGCGGTGCGCACCTCGACCGTGGAGCTGTTGTGCGAAGAGGGCTATCAGGTGCTGACGGCGGCCAATGCCGACGTGGCCATGCAGATGCTGCTGGAAGGGGTGGCGGTGGACCTGATCTTTACCGACGTGGTCATGCCCGGGCTGATCAAGAGTTCGGACCTGGGCGCCTGGGCGAAAGTGCAGAATCCTCCGGTGGCGGTGCTGTTCACCTCGGGCCACACCCGTGACATTATCTCGCGCAACCACCAGCTCAGCCCTGATACGCATTTGCTGGGCAAGCCCTATAGCCCGCAGGCGCTGACGCAAATGATCCGCACCGTCCTCAATGCTTGAGAGGAACCACTGTAGGAGCGAGCCTGCTCGCGAAGGCGATTTGTCATTCAACATTGATGTTGCCTGACACACCGCTTTCGCGAGCAGGCTCGCTCCTACAGTGGATTTGTGTAAAGACAACAATCTAATCAAGGCGACCCGATGACTTCAACGCGCACCTCAAACCCTCCCTCAGGCATGGTCAGGGTGCGCGGCGCCCGGGAACACAATCTCAAGAACATCGACGTCGATATTCCCCGCGATGCGCTGGTGGTGTTCACCGGGGTGTCCGGTTCGGGCAAGTCGTCGCTGGCATTCTCCACCCTCTACGCCGAAGCCCAGCGCCGCTATTTCGAGTCCGTGGCGCCTTATGCGCGGCGCCTGATCGATCAGGTCGGGGTGCCGGACGTGGATTCCATCGAGGGCTTGCCGCCGGCGGTGGCCTTGCAGCAGCAACGAGGCACACCGAGCACGCGCTCATCAGTGGGCAGCGTCACCACGTTGTCGAGCCTGATCCGCATGCTGTACTCCCGCGCCGGCAGTTACCCGGCGGGGCAGACGATGCTGTACGCTGAAGACTTCTCGCCGAACACGCCGCAAGGCGCCTGCCCCGAATGCCATGGCCTGGGACGGGTCTATGAAGTCACCGAGGCGCTGATGGTGCCGGACCCGAGCCTGACCATCCGCCAGCGTGCGGTGGCATCCTGGCCGCTGGCCTGGCAGGGGCAGAACCTGCGGGACATCCTCGTGACCATGGGCTACGACGTCGACATTCCCTGGCGCGATTTGCCGAAAAAACAGCGCGACTGGATTCTCTTCACCGAAGAAACCCCGACGGTGCCGGTGTATGCCGGACTCACCCCGGAAGAAACCCGCATCGCCCTCAAGCGCAAGTTGGAGCCCAGTTATCAGGGCACGTTCACCGGCGCACGGCGCTACATCCTGCACACCTTCACCCATTCGCAAAGTGCGCTGATGAAGAAGCGGGTTTCGCAATTCATGCTCGGCAGCCCTTGCCCGTTGTGCGAGGGCAAACGCCTCAAGCGCGAGGCGCTGTCGGTGACGTTCGCAGGTTTGGACATCGGCGAACTGGCGCAGATGCCGTTGCTGCAAGTGGCCGAAGTCCTGAGACCGGTGGCGGCCGAGCAGTACCTGCAGGAGGCTGAAGAGGCCGGTGAGGTGTTGAGCCACACCCAGACCCGCGAGGCCCGCGAACAGCGCGTCGCCCATGGCGCCAGTGGGCATGCCAATGCCCCGGACGTGCGCCATACGCCGAACCTGTCGGTGGAAAAACGCCTGGCGGCACAGCGCATTGCCCAGGACTTGCTGGAGCGGGTCAGCACCCTGACCGACCTGGGGTTGGGTTACCTGGCACTGGAGCGCAGCACGCCGACCCTGTCTTCCGGTGAGTTGCAGCGCCTGCGCCTGGCGACGCAACTGGGGTCGCAATTGTTCGGGGTGATCTACGTATTGGACGAGCCCTCGGCGGGCCTGCATCCGGCCGATGGCGAGGCGTTGTTCGAAGCCTTGCAGCGCTTGAAGTCCGCCGGCAATACCCTGTTTGTGGTCGAGCACGACCTGGAAACCATGCGCCGTGCCGACTGGCTGATCGACGTGGGTCCGGCAGCGGGAGAGCATGGCGGCCGGATACTGTACAGCGGCGCACCGGCCGGGCTCGTGGACGTCAGCGAATCCCAGACCCGCGCCTATTTGTTCGCCGAGCACGACAGGCCACAGCGAACCCCGCGCACGCCGACCGACTGGCTGCGCCTGGAAGGCATCACCCGCAATAACCTGAACAAGCTCGATGTCGAGTTCCCGCTGGGCTGTTTCACCTCGGTGACTGGTGTCTCCGGCTCGGGCAAATCCAGCCTGGTCAGCCAGGCATTGCTGGAGCTGGTGGGGGCGCACCTTGGGCGTACAGCGGCAGACAATGAATCCGAAGTGCCCAGCCTCGAAGACGATGCGCCGCAGACCAGCGGGGGGCAGGTGACGGCGGGGCTGACCTCGATCAAGCGACTGGTGCAGGTGGACCAGAAACCCATCGGCCGCACCCCGCGTTCGAACCTGGCGACCTACACCGGGCTGTTCGATAACGTGCGCAAGCTCTATGCCGCCACACCCGATGCGCAAAAAGCCGGCTTCGACGCCGGGCAGTTTTCCTTCAACGTCGCCAAGGGCCGCTGCGCCACCTGCGAGGGCGAGGGCTTCGTCAGCGTCGAATTGCTGTTCATGCCCAGCGTTTATGCGCCTTGTCCGACCTGCCATGGCGCGCGCTACAACCCTGAAACCCTGGCCATCACCTGGCAGGGCCGCAACATCGCCCAGGTGCTGCAATTGACCGTGGATCAGGCGGTGGAGGTGTTTGCCGAGCAGCCGAGCGTGCGCCGCTCGCTGGAGGTATTGCGAGATATCGGCCTGGGCTATTTGCGCCTCGGTCAGCCGGCGACCGAACTGTCGGGGGGAGAGGCCCAGCGGATCAAGCTGGCGACTGAGTTGCAGCGCAATCAGCGTGGGGCGACCCTGTATGTGCTGGACGAGCCGACCACCGGCCTGCATCCGCGGGATGTCGACCGGCTGCTGGAGCAGTTGAATAATCTGGTGACGGCGGGGCATACGGTGATCGTGGTCGAGCATGAGATGCGGGTGGTGGCGCAGAGTGACTGGGTGATCGATATCGGCCCGGGGGCGGGGGATCAGGGGGGTAAGGTTGTGGTGGCGGGGGTGCCGCAGAAGGTGGCCAAGAGCAAGAAGAGTCGGACGGCGCCGTTTTTGGCCAAGGTATTGGACAGGGCTTGAGTCGGTGGTGAATCGGCTGGCCTCATCGCGAGCAGGCTCGCTCCCACAGGGGTTCTGAGGCGGTCACAAAACCTGTGGGAGCGAGCCTGCTCGCGATGACGGACTTTCAAGCGCCATCGAGGGTGCGCCTTACCTTGTCCAGCAACTCATTGATCTGAAACGGCTTGACCAGCATTTCCATGCCATCCCCCAGAAACACCTGCCGGTTGATCGCGGTTTCGGCGTAGCCGGTCATGAACAGGATCGGCAGTGTCTCGCGCCAGCCCCGCGCCACGTCGGCCAGTTCCCGGCCGCTCATGCGCGGCAGGCCGACATCGGTCAGCAGCAGGTCGATGGACGGGTCGTTCTGCAAGCGTTCGAGCGCAGTTTCGATATCGGCCGCCTGGGTGCAGCGGTAGCCGGCGTCCATCAGTACCTCGTTTACAAACATCCGCACCGACGCCGTGTCCTCGACGATCAACACGTGCTCGCCCGCACCTTGGGGATCGACCGTGGCGGGAATGGCTTCGGCGGCCGTGGGATCGGAGGTGGCCGGCAGCATGATGGTCACTTCGGTGCCGCGCCGGGCCACGCTGCGAATGTGCGCGTCGCCGCCGGATTGCCGGGCGAAACCGTAAATGGTCGACAACCCGAGGCCGGTGCCCTGGCCCAAGGGTTTGGTGGTGAAGAACGGATCGAACACCTTGTCGATCACGTTATGGTCGATGCCCGTGCCGTCGTCGCGAACCGACAGGGCGACATAGGCACCGTCGGCGAGATTCGGGTCGCCATGGGAGTAGGCGGCATAGGTGTTGACCCAGATGTTGCCGCCCTGGGGCAAGGCATCGCGGGCATTGATCACCAGGTTGAGCACGGCGCTTTCCAGCTGGATCGGGTCGACCAGGGCAATGGCGGCCTTGCTCGTCAGCTCAAGCTTGAGCGCAATGCGTTCGCCGATGGTGCGTACCAGCAATTCTTCCAGTGAGCGGATGTGCTCGTTGATGTCCACCGGCCGGGTATCGAGGGGCTGTTGCCGGGCGAAGGCCAGCAGGCGATGGGTGAGGGAGGCGGCACTCATGGCCGAGTTCAGCGCCGCCTCGGCGTAGAACTGAACCTTGTCGGTGCGGCCGTCGACGGCGCGCTTCTGGATCAGCTCCAGGCTGGTGATGATGCCGGTGAGCAGGTTGTTGAAGTCGTGGGCGATGCCGCCGGTCAACTTGCCCAGCGCATCCATTTTCTGCACCTGCAGCAGCTGGGCTTCGGTGCGCACGCGTTCGGCGACTTCCTTGGCCAATTGGGTGGTGGCGTCATCGAGCCGGGCCAGGTGCGAGCGCTCGCGGTGACGGTGCTCGGTGACATCTTCGACAAACACCAGGCTCGATTGCGGGGTGCGATAGGGCGAGATCTGCCACTCGGTCTCACGAACGTCGCCGCCCACGCGCATGCTCAAGGTGCCTTTCCAGCGTTCGCCATAGGCCAGGCGCAGGCGCAGTTCTTCGATGACGGCCAGTTGATCGTCGGCAAAACACTCGCGCAAGGTCTCGGGGTCGCGGTTGTCCTGGATCAGTCGGGCGAAGGCGTGGTTGCACTCATGCACCTTGAGGTCGGCATCGAGCACCGCGATGGGTGCCGACACATTGAAGAAAATCTCGCGAAAACGCGCCTCGCTTTCCCGCAGGGCATTCTCGGTTTCCCGCACGCGCAACAAGGTGCGCAGGGTCGCCAGCAGCACGTCGGGGTCGACCGGATGGATCAGATAGGCATCGGCCCCGGCGTCCAGGCCGGTAATGATGTCGCCGGTCTGGATCGAGGCCGCCGAGACATGTACCACCGGCAGCAGCGCGGTGGCGGGGTCGGAGCGCAGTTTGCGCACGATGTCGAAGCCGCTCATGTCCGGCAGGTTGACGTCGAGAATCAGCGCGTCGAGCGTCACACTGCCGATCAGCTCCAGCCCCTCGCTGCCGGTCCCGGCTTCGAGCACTTCATAGCCGTGGCGTTCCAGGCGTCGGCGCAGGGCATAGCGCGTGGCGATGTTGTCGTCGACGATCAGCAAGCGCAGGTCACGTTTCATCGGCGGGCTCCAGGGCGATGGCCAGCGGGATGATCACGAAAAAGGTCGAGCCGCTGCCGGGCGAGCTTTGCACGCCGACATCGCCACCGAGCAGCTGCGCGAAGCGTTTGCACAGGGACAGCCCCAGGCCGGTGCCACGCAGGCGCTTTTGCAGTGGCGAGTCGACCTGGGAAAAGTCTTCGAACAAGGTGCCGTGCAGTTCGGGAGCGATACCGATGCCGGTGTCGCTGACGGCAAAACGCACCTTGTCGCCATCTTCCAGCTGTGCCGACACCCGGACCTCGCCACGGGTGGTGAACTTCAGCGAGTTGGAAATGAAGTTGCGCAGGACCTGCGCCAGCTTCTTGTCATCGGTGTACAGCTGCGGCAGGCCTATCGGTTCCTCGAAAATCAGGTCCACCGCGCTGCCATCCACAATCGGGCGAAACATGCCGCGCAGGGCCGAGAACAGGTCGAGCATGTCGAACCAGGCCGGGGAGATGGTGATGCGCCCGGCCTCGATCTTCGCCAGGTCCAGCAGATCGTCGACCATGTCGGAGAGCTCCCGGGCCGAGTTGCTGACGAACGCCACCTGTTTGTGTTGCTCGGGGCTCAAAGGTCCGTCGAGCTCGTCGCTCAGCAGGCTGGCGATGCTCAGGATCGAGCCCAGCGGGGTGCGGAATTCATGGCTCATATAGGACAGGAAACGGCTTTTCAGGTCCGAGGCCTGGCGCAGTTGTTCGGCCTGGGTGTCGAGTTCGGCGTAGAGCGCCAGCACGCCCTGATTGGTTTCGTCCAGTTCGGCGCGCAGGGCGTCGGCTTCGCCTTTCAACTGCGTGATCAGCGCCGCTTGCTCGTCAATTGGGCTGATGGGTGTTTCAGACATGAACGGCCTCCAGGGCTATGACCAGCACCGTGACATCGTCCCGTCCACGACAGAAATCACGGTGCAAAACGGCGGCGATCACGGCGGGATGACGATGCACCAGACCGGGGTAGTCCTGCAGGTTCCAGCGCGATTGCAGGCCATCGCTATACATGATCAAAAGCTGTCCATTGACTTGAGCATAGTCAAAGGCCTGCGCCTTCCGATACTGGCCGCCGACGATGCCCGGATGAGAGGCAAGGCCCCTGGATTTGTCGACCGCGACCAGGCTGGCACCGATGTTGCCGATACCGATGAACGTCAGGGTGTCGCAGGCGGTGTCGATCTGCGCGATGGCCACCGCCCCGCCCCGGGTACCGATCATGGCCAGATGCAGGTCCTCCAGCACCAGCACCGGCGCGGCGAAGGGCGCAAGGGCGAAGGCTTTCTCGCCGGCGCGGGCGGCTCGTTCGGCTTCTTCGCCATGGCCCAGGCCGTCGATTACCAGAACGCTGATGCGCGGACCGTCAAAGGCCAGATGCCAGATATCGCCGCAGGATGGATCGTTATGCAGCGAGTGCTGACTGATGCCGATGCGTAGATCCCGAGCCTTGTCCAGGCGTGGATATAGCCGCGTGAGCAGGACCGCGCCCCGTGAATCGGCGTAGACATCGAACACTTCGGTCTGACGTGACACCGCACCCAAACCGATGCCTTGGGTGCCGCCCGTTGAAAAGCCATCGGTCAGGCAGGCCTGCAAATCGAAGCCGTTGGCGCGGTCTACCGC
Source organism: Pseudomonas putida (assembly GCF_003228315.1). NCBI lineage: Bacteria > Pseudomonadati > Pseudomonadota > Gammaproteobacteria > Pseudomonadales > Pseudomonadaceae > Pseudomonas > Pseudomonas putida. The sequence goes on along the minus strand of NZ_CP029693.1, from coordinate 1,391,160 downwards.
GAGCATTTCAATTCCGGCGCCACCCACGCGAGGTAGCACTCGCAGGTGCAACTCGCCGCGGTTGGCATGCTTGAGAATGTTGCTGGCAAGTTCGGTCGCCACCAATGCCACACGCCCGGCATCAACCGAATCGAAGCCGTTCTTCTCGGCCAGTTGCTGCGCGATGCGCCGTGCGTGACCGATCTGGCTGCTGTCTTCGATGGCCAGCACCAGGGTCATGGAACTGCCGATGTTCATGTCCATCGGGTGATCGTGACGCGGGTGCCCTTGCCGGGAGCGGTGTCGATCTCGAAATCATCCACCAGCCGTTTGGCGCCGGTCAGGCCCAGGCCCAGGCCGGAACCGGAGGTCCAGCCGTCGGTCATCGCCAGTTTGATGTCAGGGATGCCGGGGCCTTCGTCACGAAAGATCAGACGCAGGCCGGTGCGCGGGTTTTCGTCGAGGATCTGCCAGTCCATGTCGCCGCCACCGCCGTACACCATGGTGTTGCGCGCCAGTTCACTGACGGCGGTGACCAGCTTGGTCAGGTCGATCAGGCGCATGCCGCATTCGGTCGCCAGCTTGCGCGCCAGCTGCCGCGCCAGGACCACGTCCTGCTCGATATGGATCGGGTGAGTACCGCTGCTGCGCACGGTCATTGCTCGAGTACTCGATCCTGTAGCAGTTTCATGCCGCGCTCGACGTTCAGTGCGGTGCTCACACCGGGCAGGGTCAGGCCCAATTCCACCAGGGTAATGGCCACCGCAGGCTGCATGCCGACCAGTACGGTCTGGGCATCCATGATTTTCGACAGGCCGGAAATGGTTCCGATCATCCGGCCGATGAAGGAGTCGACCATGTCCAGTGCGGAAATATCGATCAGCACGCCACGGGCGCTGGTCTTGCTGATGCGCTCGGACAGGTCGTCCTGAAGGGTCAGGGCCAATTGGTCATGCATGTCGACCTGGATGGTCACCAGCAGGAACGGCCCCATTTGCAGAATCGGAATGCGCTCCATGGGCTCAGTCCGCCTTGCTGATGGTCATTCCCAGCCGGGTCAGGGCCAGTTTCAGGGCATCGGCCAGGTTGGCCTTGGTCACCACGCCTTGCAGGTCCAGCCCCAGATGCACGATGGTCTGGGCGATCTGCGGACGCACGCCGCTGATGATGCAATCGGCGCCCATCAGGCGAATCGCGGTGACGGTCTTGAGCAGGTGCTGGGCCACCAGGGTGTCGACGGTCGGTACGCCGGTGATGTCGATGATGGCGATCTCCGAGCCGGTGTCGACGATCCGCTGCAACAGCGATTCCATCACCACCTGGGTGCGCTGCGAGTCGAGGGTGCCGATCATCGGCAGGGCCAGCACACCGTCCCAGAGCTTGACCACCGGGGTCGACAGTTCCAGCAACTCTTCCTGCTGGCGCTTGATCACCGACTCGCGGGATTTCTGGAAGGTGCGGATGGTGTGCATGCCCAGTGCGTCGAGCAGTTCGGAGATTTCCCAGACCTGCTCGGCCAGCAGTGCCGGGCTGTCCTGATAGTGATTTTGCAGCAAGGCGAACAGCGGGCCCTTGAGCGAAAAGATGAAGTTGGCGGTCTGGTAGGAATCATGGCCGAGGAGGGCGCGGCTATGGGAAAGCTTTTCCAGGAACAGGCGGATCTCGTCCCAGCCGGCCGCGGCAATGTTCTGGCCGTTGCCCTTTTCCAGGCCCGAGACAATCAGGTGCAGGAACTCCGAAGTCTGTTGTTTCAGGTCCTGATCCTTGAGATTGCGCGTGGCACCGCTGTCTTCAAGGCTCTGGGTCCATTGCGCAAGCAGTGGCGCCTGGTTTTTTTTAATCGCATCGATGGTGCCGGATTGCAGTGCCGCCATGAGACTGGACTCCTTTTATGTAGAGCGCCGATTCCCCGAAAAACGACCGGCGCAAAAGCAGTGACATTTGGCGAATGGAATAGTTGTGCTCTTTTGCCAGCATTTTTCATTCGCAGCACATTCACTGTAGGCGGCGCGGGCCTTGGCGGCGGTTTTTTATCGAATGCAAAAGAAAACCGCATCACGGATGCGGTTTTCCTGTCGTGCAGCGCAATTATTTGCTTGGGTGAGCCGCTTGCAGCTTTTTCGCCATGTCCAGGTGCTTTTGCAGCCCCGGCAGCATTTGCTGGGCGAACCCTTTGAGTTCGGTGGCGCCCTTGGTTTGGTCGTCGGTGACGGTGTTGGCTTGTTTCTCGAATAGCTTGATGGCTTCTTCGTGGGCCTTGACCTGGTTGTTGGCATAGGCGGCGTCGAAGGATTCATCGCGCATGTCGAGGATCTTTTCCTTGGCCTGTTTGACCAGCGTCGTGCTGTCCGGGACTTCGATGTCATTCTTTTTCGCGATGCTCGCCAGCTCGTCGTTGGCCTTGCCGTGGTCGGTGATCATCATGTTGGCGAATGCCTTGATGTCGGCCGATTGGCTTTTTTCCAGCGCCAGGCGGCTGGCTTCGACTTCGGCGATGCCACCGGCGGCAGCCTTGTCGACGAAATCATTGGAGGTCGCTGCAAAAGCCGCGCCCATGCTGGTACTCAAGGCTAAAGTCAGAACGAGGTGGCGCAGTTTCAATCCGTCCATTGGTGCTTCTCCACGCAGTTGATCGAGGTGATCGTTACTGTGTGGAGGTCGTCGTGTTGGCAAAGGTTTGATCCCGTTTGCGACAGGACGACGAACGGGCACCGCCGGTCAGATGGATGGTCGACAGAATCGGCCAACCGAGGCCATTCTGATAGTTGGCGAACGCAATCAGTCGCGTTTGCTACCGATTAACAAACGGAGGTGTTCCATGCCGGTGTCACACGACCTGTTTAAGGATCTGAACCGCACAAGGGAAGAAATCCAAAAGAGACGTGCCGAAGATCCGTTACTGGACTCGTTGATCAACAAGTATTCCCAGGCGGATAAAGCGGTGGTGGAGGCAGAGGAGGCCAAATCCAGCGATGACGCGGTGACAAGGCTCAAGGCCAAGCGCCTGGAGGTCAAGGACAAGATCGTCAGGCAGCTGCAGTCGCCGTCCTGACTCTGGTTGCAGCGTCACCGACGACCGGTGAGCGAAAGTTGGAACGGCGATAAAAACCGGCACCTCGAATGTTCAGAGTCCGACGATACGGCTCCATGCGAGGTGCCCCATGAACAAAGTGAAATTCCCTTCTGAAGAGCAGGGTGGGTTCGATCCGGTTCCCACTCATCCAGAACCCAACAGCCCGGCGCATACCACGGCCTTTCCCGAGGAAGAGCCGGTGCCGGAAGATGTCGAGCCGGAGAAAAACAGGCAGCCCGAGCGGCGGTGACTGGGCGATTGCCATCGCGAGTAGGCTCGCTCCCACAATGGCTCCTTGGGGACACACCACCCCCGGTAGGAGCTGCCGAAGGCTGCGATCTTTTGATCTTGTTTTTTAAATCAAAATCAAAAGATCGCAGCCTTCGGCAGCTCCTACCGGGGGCCTGGTGTTTATTGCAATGCGGTCTTCAGGGGCAATCGCACCATGTTCCTGGCCTTGAGTGACCCGAAATACAACCATTCCCCATATTCACGCACGGTGGTGATCGGCGAGTAGTTACCGCTGCTTGCGTCCTGCAGGTTGGCGATGACCTTGCCGTCGAGGTCCAGGCCCAGGGCAAAGCCGCGTTTTTCCACCGGTTTGGGCAGCACGGTCATGGCGCGCACAAGCATCTTGCGTATGAACGGATGCTGCGCCGTGGCATCCAGCAGAGCGCTGCGTGGTGCGTACAGCGCCACCCAGAAGCGGTCGCGGCCATTGAATGACAGGTTGTCCGGCAGCCCCGGCAAGTTATCGATGAACAGATCATGAGTACCGGCTTGCGGTCCGCTCAACCAGTAGCGGCTGATGCGGTAGGCGCCGGTTTCGTTGACCAGCACGAAGGCATCGTCCGGTCCGAGGGTGACTCCGTTGGCGAACTCCAGCTTATCCAGCAGCACCTCGGTCTTTCCGCTCTGGAAGTCGTAACGCAGCAGACGCCCGTCGCCGCCGTGCTCGATGATCGCCTCGCCGTCCCTGCCGTAACCGAAGCGGCTTGAGGCATCGGTGAAGTAGGCGAAGTGCCCGGGCTTGTCGATCACCACATCGTCGGTAAAACCGAAGGGTACGCCACCGGCGGCGGTGCTCAGCGCCACCAGCCGACCCTGGGCATCCAGCGACAGCAAACCCTTGAGCGCATCGGCGATCACCAGCAAACCATTGGGATGACGGGCCAGGCCCAGCGGACGGCCGCCGGTATCGGTCAGGACGGTGCGGGTCTTGCCGTCCAGGCTGGTACGCAGCACTCGGCCGTCATGCAGACCGGTGATCAGCATGTCGTCTTCCAGCAGTAGCGCTTCAGGACCGTCGATGTCCACGGCACCGACAGGTTGCACGTCCTTCAGACGCTGGTTATCGGCATACACGCCGTTGGTGAGGGAGGGGGCGGGCGGCGGTGTCCAGGCCACCGGCCGCACCTTGGTCGGCATCAGCAGCAGGAACGCGCCAATGAGCACGATCAACAGCAACACCCAATGGTGAAACCGGATCGATCGACTCACGCTTTGACTCCCGACTGCGCCAGCTGCTTTTCCGCCATTTCGCGCAAGGCCAGCATCGACGCGGCCGACTCGCGATCAATCCGGCGCCTGAGCAGCAGCCGGTTGGCGATACGCATTCCCAGGCCGCTGAACCGATATTCGAGGGTGCGGATAAACCGCGTTGCATTCCCCAGCGCCTCGCATTCGTAGGTGAGCACCAGCGACAGACCATGATCGCCCTGGGCCTGGGCCACCCAGCGCCGTCCCGGCAGATACTCATCGACCATCCAGCTCAAATGGCCGTCGCGTCCGCCTGCGCGAATGTCCTCATCGAACCGGGCGCCGGCGTGCAGCGGGCCTTTCTGGCCATTGATCTTCAGCGAGGAAGGATGCCACTCGGGCCAGCGGGTCACGGTGCTGGCGTAGGCGAGTACATCGATGGGATTTCCTGCGATGTCGACTTGATGCTGCATGCGGGTCATGGGCGTTCTCGTCAGGTAAGGGGTGGCCTGCTCCGGTTCCCAGTAAAGGGTGCCGAACAGGTAGTCCATCAATGGAAAAACGATATTGAAATTGCGCTCCTGCATCATCTCGCGGCGGTGATGCAGCTCATGCAGGCGACGCATCTGGCGGATCCATGGCAGGCGCGCCAACGGATTGTGCGGCGGCAGGTGCTCGCAGGCGTGGAGCACCTCGTAGGCGAGGTAGCCGAGGACCAGGCAGCCACCCGCCAGGCCGGCGACATTGGTATCGAACCGGGTGAGCAGCCACCAGATCGGCAAGGTGATGACCAGTGTGTGCAGGACGATCAGCCACGCCGGAAACAGAATCACCCGCCAGTCGCGAGCGTTGTCGTAGGTCATGTTGCCGGGAGCGAAAAAACTGTGATGATCGCCGGCATGCCGGGCATAGAACATCCGCGCGAAGGCTTTTTTGTGATGCCCCAGGTGGCGATGCACCATGTACACGCCGAAATTGAACAGCAACAAGGTCAGCGGCACCGTCAGCCATTGCAGCGGTTGGACCTGGTGGACGGTGCTCCAGAACGCGGCGATGGCCAGAACGCCGAACAGGAGCACGAAGGTGCCATGGAGCCACGGATTGTAGAGGGGATGGATGCCTGCGCGGTAACGGCTGCGGAATGCTTCGGTGGTCTGCCTCACTGCAATCACCTGTCGTTATTGTTATTCCCAGCAGATTAGTCGATCCCGGTGCACTGGCTGGCCGAACCAAGATGACACAAGTGCCATCATCCGGTGTAAACCGGACTCAGGACAACGGGTCCCAGCGTTGCGACCAGTCATCATCGGTGCGGATGACTTCGCGCAGCAGGTCGAAGGCCTGTTGCAGGATGGGCGAGTCGCGGTCACGGGAGTAGACCAGGTAGGTCGGATAGTTGAATTCCGGAGCCTTGGGCACTTGTTCCAGCACGCCGCTTTCCAGATAGCTCTGCACGACGCGGGTGCGGAAGTAGCCGCTGCCGCCATTTTCCAGAATGTATTGCAAGCCCAGAGGACCGAGGTTGAAGCTCAGCGGCGCCTTGGCCTTCTCAGGCAGCGCGGCGTCGTGTTGCCGACGGAAATCCTGGCCCCAATCGATGTACACGTATGGGTCGGCCCGCCCGGGCAGGCGCACCAGGACCAGCTTCTCTTCCAGTACCTGTTCGACCTGCAGGCGCGGCCAGTATTCGGGCTGATAGACCAGGGCTGCATCGAGCACCCCCAGTTCCAGTTGCCGCAGCAGGTTTTCGCCGTCGCGAATTTCCATGCGCAGGGCATGGCTGGGAATCTTTTCCCGCAGTTCCGCCGCCCAACTGAGCATCAACGGGTTGCACAGGCTGACTTCGCCACCGATGTGCAACACATCGTGATAGCCCTCGGGCAGCGGCAGATCCCGGCGCGCGGCTTCCCAGGTTTCCACCAGTTGATTGGCATACACCACGAAAGCTTCGCCATTGGGCGTCAGGCGCGCACCGGCGCGATTGCGCACAAACAGCGTGCTGCCCAGTTGGCTTTCGAGTTTCTGCACCCGTGCGGTGATCGCGGTCTGGGTGACGTGGAGCTTCTCGGCGGCTGCGGCCAGGCTGCCGTGGCGGACGATTTCCAGGAAGGTGCGGGCGAGGTCGATGTCCATGGGGTGGCCGGTGTGGGGAGTGGTGGCATTGTACCTGTAGGAGCGAGCCTGCTCGCGATGGACGTTAACGATGACGCGTGTTGATTGGCTAAACGCGGTGCCCTTGAGTCCATCGCAAGCAGGCTCGCTCCTACAATGACAAAACCCGCCACAAGGGCGGGTTTCGTGTATAGCCAGAGAGGCTTCTCTTAGGCCGGGAACAGCTCGGACAGTTTCATTGCCAGCATCATGTCGCCTTCAGCGCGCAGTTTGCCGCCCATGAATGCCTGCATGCCGTCGGTTTCGCCGCTGACGATGCCTTCCAGGGTTTCGCCGTCCATCACCAGGGTCACCTGGGCGTCCGGGTTCTCGCCTTCTTTCAGCTCGCAGGTGCTGTCCTTGACGACCAGGGAGAAGTGCTTGGTCTCGTCGATGCGGAAACCGAAGACCAGGTCCAGACCGGCAGCAGCGGCTGGGTTGAACTTGGCTTTCATTGCTTGTACGGCATCAGCTACGGAGGTCATGGTTTGATCCTTTTTTTGGTAATTGGAGCAGGGTAATAACAGCTGGGTGAGTACAGCCAGGGTCACAATAGTCCGGACTCAGCGGAAGGTGATGAGTTCCGGGGCTTTCAACAGTTGCAGGTGCGCATGACCGTTGAAAGAAGCCAGGGCCACCTCGCGGCCACGAAATTTCAGGTGGTTGAGCGAGGTGTTAACGATTTGCCAGTTCAGTTCAAAGGCCTGTTTGGCAGGCATCTGAGTAATGAGGTGGAGCAGGGCGGTGATGGTGCCGCCGGAGGTGAACACCGCGATTTTCTGGGTGTTGTCGGCCTGTTCGAGAATCCTGTTCAATCCGCCGCGGACCCGTTCGACAAAGCCCAGCCAGCTTTCCAGCTCCGGCGTGTCGTAGGTGCCGGCCAGCCAGCGTTCGATGATCAGGGCAAAGATGCGCTGGAACTCGGCGCGGTTTTGCGCGGCGTTGCGCAGGATGTCCAGGGCGTGCGGCTCATCGGGCAGCATCGCGGGAAGCAGTGCGCGAATCACCGCGTCGGCGTCGAATTCATTGAAGGCGGAGTCGGTTTCCAGGATCGGCACCGGCAGGCCCACGGCAGCGAATTGTTCCAGGGCGCTGGTGGCGGTGTGTTGCTGGCGACGCAAGTCGCCCGCCAGGCAGCGATCGAAGCTGATACCGAGTTCGGCCAGGTGCTGGCCAAGGATTTCTGCCTGGCGAATACCGGTCGGGGAGAGGACGTCGTAGTCGTCCGCACCGAAGGAGGCCTGGCCATGTCGAATCAAGTAGATGCTGCCCACGTCCGCGTCGTCCCGGTACGTTGAAGGTTTGGCGAGGTTATGAGGATGGCGGTGAGCTGTCAATGAAAAAACATACGCTTGTTTGAAATGCCCGTTACAGGCCCGTCGGTGAAGGTTTCACGACTGGTCGCAACGCCGACGCATGGGTATGCTGGAGGTATCCCGCGCGCTTCACGTCGCGCATCGCTTGAGGAGTCCTGTGTGGATTTTTTGTCCGAATACGCTGTTTTTCTGGCCAAGACCGTGACCCTGGTGATCGCCATTCTGGTGGTCCTGGCCAGCTTTGCGGCCTTGCGCAGCAAAGGTCGACGCAAGACCGCCGGCCAGTTGCAGGTCAGCAAACTCAATGATTTCTACAAAGGGCTGCGTGAGCGCCTGGAGCAGACCTTGCTCGACAAGGACCAGCTCAAGGCCTTGCGAAAATCCCAGGTCAAGACCGAGAAGAAGCAGAAGAAAAAGCCCGAGGCCAAGCCACGGGTGTTCGTGCTGGACTTCAACGGCGACATCAAGGCCTCGGCCACCGAAAGCCTGCGTCATGAAATCACCGCGCTGCTGACGCTGGCCACGCCCAAGGATGAAGTGGTCCTGCGTCTGGAAAGCGGCGGCGGCATGGTGCACAGCTACGGCCTGGCGTCTTCGCAGCTGGCGCGCATCCGTGAAGCCGGCGTGCCGCTGACCGTGTGTATCGACAAGGTGGCGGCCAGCGGCGGCTACATGATGGCGTGCATCGGTCAGAAGATCATCAGCGCACCGTTCGCCATCCTCGGTTCGATCGGCGTGGTCGCGCAGTTGCCCAACGTCAATCGCCTGCTGAAAAAACACGACATCGACTTCGAAGTACTGACCGCCGGCGAATACAAACGCACCCTGACGGTGTTTGGTGAAAACACCGAGAAGGGCCGTGAGAAGTTCCAGGAAGACCTGGACATCACTCACCAGTTGTTCAAGAACTTCGTTTCCCGCTATCGCCCGCAGCTGGCCATCGATGAAGTGGCCACCGGCGAAATCTGGCTTGGTGTGGCCGCGCTGGACAAACAACTGGTGGACGAACTCAAGACCAGCGACGAATACCTGGCTGAGCGCGCCAAGCAATCGGAGCTCTATCACCTGCACTACGCCGAACGCAAAAGCCTGCCGGAGCGCATCGGCATGGCGGCCAGTGGCTCGGTGGATCGCGTTTTGCTGAGTTGGTGGAGCCGGTTGACCCAGCAGCGTTTCTGGTGACATCTCTGTGGGAGCGAGCAGGCTCGCTCCCACAGGTGCTTTTATCAGCCATCCAGTTTCCACTCGGCAGCAGCGAACTTTCCAGGCACTGCTGGCGATCACTCCGATGTTTCGCAAAGTCCGCACTGGATAGGGTGACATTCCTCCATTGATTGCAAAGGAATGCACCATGAGCACACCTTCACACGACCCGGTTTCCCCGCAGGATCCTGCAGCGCCTTTACCCCTGCGCGACGAGCTCAAAGCCGTCGTGGACACTGCCCTTCCACAAAGCCCCGGTCAATTTGGCGAACAGCTGATCAAGCAAAAGTGGGGCGCGGGCATTGATCCGCAGACCGCCTTGCTGGTCACCCTCGATTACGACTACCGGGGTCATCCCGCACAAAACGGGGTGCACCAGGGGCAGGTGGCGAGTTCACGAACACTGGTCGAAACGCTGCTTTCCAATTACCAGACCGTTGGCGACGGGCGCTTCGGTGAAACCGCCTTCGGCTTGTATACGCCGCCGGACGTCGGGCCCCCTGTTCGCATCGTCAGCCATGTCGATGAGTTCGCCGACCGCGGTAGCGGCAATCACAAGACGTATGAAGGCATCTATCTGTCCACGCAACCGCAGGTCTATGGACCGCAAACTCAGATCAACCTCAGGCCGGCGGACTACAAAAAATGGGTCTGGACACTGTTTTTCAAGGACAAGTATCAGGCCTATGTCGACAAGGCCTGGCCCTCTGATCAAGCGATAACGGATGCCAGACCCTATCCCCTGAGAACATCGACCAAAGCCGCTTTTGTCATGTCGGCATGGTTGCAGCGCCAGGAAAACGTTTTGTCCCGACAGGGCTTCGAACTGGCCATGCAAGCGGCCGGATTGCCCCGCGATCAGGCATGGGAAACGCTGACGATGCAGCAGTTGCAAGCGCCGACGCGGATTCCCTCAAGCATCGAGGCGAGTCGGTTGAAGCTCTATCGATACACCGCGACAGACATCTGGTGCTTTCGCGACCGTGCCAGCGGCAGGGTCTTGTTGTACATCCCCGGCAACTCCTCGCCATTGCATGACTTTCCCGATACCAAACGGCTGCGCCAGTGGATGGTCGAGCAGGGGAAGAGGCCTGAAACCAAACAGGCGCTGGCGGCTCACTTCGCCGATGAAGATCGACATGACGGGACCTTTCACGCCGGTGTCCTCACCGCGCTGGAGGGCATGGCGGTTTATCCCGGGGAACATTGGCTGACCGCCGAAGCGGGATTTTTCAACAACGACGGCTACTGGGATCCCGACGATTACATCGGCTTCGAGCTTGCCTCGGCAACAACCGATCCCTTTGCGCAGTTGGTACTGACGATGAAGCGCGCTGCCCAGGCCAGCGTCGAAACCATCCGCGATGATGCGCAGGTCAACCGCGACAATCTGAGTGCGGTCATCGAGCCGATTGTGCAGTGGGTGAACCAGTTCGGCCCCTTGGCGCTGTTTGTGCCGGGAGGCGAGGGCTTGCTGGTGTTGGCTGGCCTGATCGATGCGGGTTATGGCCTGAACCAGGCCGTAAACGGCGAGACAGCCGACCAACGTTCCGAAGGCCTCACTCGCACGGTATTCGGTTTGCTCAATGCCTTGCCGTTGGCCGAGGGTGTCGCGTCGCTGCACGGCGAAGGAGGGGATGTGGCGGGACCGGCCAGGGCGCCCGATGCAGAGGGCGAAGCCTCGGCCGGGTCGAGCCTGCCAGCCGTCGATGCTGAAGCGCCCATGCATCCGATGTCGCCATTGCCTTCTCGCGTCGAGCTTTTACGCGGCGTCGGCGCTCCGGCGGGGACGTTCAGCGATGAGGTGCTGGCACAGATCGGCAAGGTCAGTGCCATTGATGATGACATGCTGCGCCTCATGCAAGCCGGACGGGCTCCGACTCCCTTGCTTGCGGACACGATTGATCGCTTCAGGATCGATCAGGAAGTTGCGGGGCTGAGCGATCCATCCGCGACGCCCGCCGAGTTGTTCAATCGCCGGTACCAGGCATTGCAAAAGTCCGAGCACAAATGGGTGCAGCTGTTCCAACGGCAATACCCCGGCCTGCCCAAATCCGCTGTGGAGCAGATGCTTGATCGTTACGGTATCGACTTCAGCTCTCCACCGGACGCTGCGCAAGCAAGGCAACTATTCAGTCAGCTGGATAGCAAGGCTCGCCAGTACCAGCAACATGTGCGTCTCAATCGAGCTTATGAAGGTCTTTACTTGCGCTCGATTTCCAATCCGGAGACCGACACGCTGGCCCTGCACTCGCTGAAAAATCTGCCTGGCTGGCCCAAGGGCCTGCGAATCGAGATCCGGGACAGTTCAATCGCAAGGCAGCTGCTGGATCGCAGTGGCCCGCTCGATACGCTTGATTGCCGGGTCGTGATCAGGTCTGGCGCGGGCTATCTACCCGCCACCCATTCAACGGAGTCCTCTGCGACCACAGATATTTACGAGGCTGTCGCCAGTTTGCTGTCCGCGGACGAGCGTTCGGCATTGGGGTTGATACCCAGCAGTCCTGGCAATGAACTGAAGCTGAAAGTCAGCGACCGGCCGCTGCTTCGTTCAGAGCTGATGCTCGGTCTGGGCAGAATGGACTCGGGCCTGCCCTTCGAGGCGTCGGGGCTTAGAGGCGGAGGCTATCCCGACACGCCTGAAGGGGCGGCCTTGACGCAAGAAATGATGAGGTTGCAGCTCAAGGACATTTACCCCGAGTTTTCCAGCAACGAAGTCGATGAGATTCTGCAGCGTGCAGGAAGTGGCGCGCAGGCTCACATCGATCACTTGCGACAGCAGTTGCAGCAGTTGCATACGGACCTTGAGTCCTGGCTCGATCAAGTGGCGCAAGACATCCATGATATGGACGTGCCTTTCCTGCAAATAGGCGACCCGGGGACAGAGGACCTTACCTTCGCGGAGATCGCATCGCGTAACGTGGAAATCTTGCAAGACACGATGGAGTACGAGCTTGAAACCAGAGGCGAACTCGCCGATGAACTGATTTCGATCTTCGAGAAACGCTCACCCAGGCCCAATAGCCACTATTCAGGAGATCACGTTGCAGGTTTCACGATGAACATGAGCCACGAGGACTTTCATCGGTTACCGGACCTGAATGTCCGTTTCAATGATGTGGTGGGGCTGAACCTCGGAAGCTTCCACGTGTTCGAACGGGAAACGTTGAATGGCTTTCTGGAACGTTTTCCCAATCTGCGAACCCTGAACCTGGAACAGACGGACCTGCGATTGCCCGACATCAACGGACAACTGGTGAGCGCTTTGCCGCCAGCGATACCTCAGTTACAACACCTCACCTCGTTGAACCTGCGTACCACCCAATTGACCTTTCAAGGCGCCGAGGCCGGCCAGTTGGCTCAATTGACTAACCTTCAATCGCTGGATCTTGGCAATAACCCGTTGGGTGCTCCCCCTGTAGTCATCGGTATGAGTCAGTTGCGAGTACTGAGGCTCGACGATACGCAAATCACGTCGTGCCCGATCGGAATCATGGATCAGCCGTATCTCGATGCGCTGGACTTGCGCAATAACCGGATTCATCGCGTTCCCCAGTCCGTACTGAATCAGGCTGTCGCCAGGGATCGAGTGCTGTTGTGGGGCAATCCCATAACGGACGAAGACACGCTGCGACGGCTCGTCAGCCATAGGGAGAACACCGGATTGAACCTGTGGTTGAGTGCACCGGGAAACAACTATGCCGATCCGGCAGCCTGGCTACGCGACATGGATCAAGGACGACACGATGCCCACCTGCAGATCTGGCAACGCCTGGCGCTCAAGCCACGGGGCGGGCGGTTTCTGGGGACCATGAACACTTTGACGCTCACCCCGGATTTTCAGGTCAATTATCCGGAGCTTCAGGCACGGGTCTGGCGATTGTTGACGCACGCCGATGCTTCGCAGGAGTTGTGGGGGCGATTAACGCAGGATGTGGCATTACCGGCTGGAGCTTTCGACAACCCGTTCGCGGCGTTCACGACACTGGAAGACCGGGCGAAGCTCTACAACAACTGGGTAGCCTTGGGGCGGCCGTTTCCGGTGGTAGGAGGGGGGTCGTAACACGCCATGAGCCTTGAGCCCGCAAGGGGCTCAAGGCATCAGGATCAACGGCGACGGAACAGCGGCAGCGGTTCGTCGGTGGCGGCCTGATAGGTCACCGAGAAGTCCTTGAGACCTTCCAGGGCTTCGTACGGGTCTTTGTCGGCGCGAATGGCAAAGGCATCGAAACCGCAGCGGTGCATGTAGAACAACTGGTCGCGCAGCACATCACCAATCGCCCGCAATTCACCCTTGAAACCATAGCGGTCACGCAGCAGGCGAGCGTTGGAGTAGTTGCGCCCGTCGGTGAACGCCGGGAAGTTCAAGGCGATGACCTGGAACTTGTTGGCGTCTTCACCGATTTCTTCGGCTTCTTCATCGGCGTCCAGCCAGACGCCCAGGCCGCCGTCGCGGGCCTGGAGCATGCGGGCGTGTTCGCGCCACAGCTGCAACGGGACGATCAGGTCGTCGCAGTTGCTGATCTCGTCGATGTTGAAATCCTTGGGCAGCAGGTGCCAGGTTTCGTCGACGACTTCTTGGTTCTTAATGATTCGCTGCATAGACGCGTTCCTTGAAGAGGTCGATGCCGATACGCTGATAAGTGTCGATGAAGCGCTCGTCTTCGGTACGTTGTTCGATGTACACGTCGATCAGTTTCGAGATCACGTCTGGCATGTCGTCCTGGGCGAAGGAAGGCCCGAGGATCTTGCCCAGGCTGGCGTCGCGACTGGCGCTGCCGCCCAGGGATACCTGGTAGAACTCTTCGCCTTTCTTGTCCACCCCGAGGATGCCGATGTGGCCGACGTGGTGGTGACCGCAAGCGTTCATGCAACCGGAAATGTTCAGGTCCAGTTCGCCGATGTCGAACAGATAGTCCAGGTCGTCGAAGCGACGCTGGATCGATTCGGCGATCGGGATCGACTTGGCGTTGGCCAGGGAGCAGAAATCACCGCCAGGGCAGCAGATGATGTCGGTCAACAGGCCGATGTTCGGCGTGGCGAAACCTTTCTCGCGTAACTCGCCCCACAGAGTAAACAGCTGGCTCTGTTCAACGTCGGCCAGGATGATGTTCTGCTCGTGGGAAGTACGCAATTGACCGTAGCTGTAACGCTCGGCCAGATCGGCCACGGCGTCGAGCTGCTTGTCGGTGATGTCGCCCGGCGCAACGCCGGTCGGCTTCAGGGACAGGGTCACGGCCACATAACCCGGCTTCTTGTGCGCCACGGTGTTGCGGCTGCGCCAGCGGGCGAAGCCCGGGTGTTCCTTGTCGAGTTCGGCCAGGGCGGCAGCCTGATTGTCCAGGGCCTTGTAGTCCGGGTCGACGAAGTGTTTGGCGACGCGATGCACTTCGGCTTCGGTCAGCGTGGTCTGGCCACCGCGCAGGTGTTCCATTTCCGCATCGACTTTTTGCGCGAAGACTTCAGGGGTCAGTGCTTTTACCAGAATCTTGATTCGGGCCTTGTACTTGTTGTCGCGACGGCCATAGCGGTTGTAGACCCGCAGGATGGCGTCGAGGTAGCTCAACAGGTCTTGCCACGGCAGGAATTCATTGATGAATGCACCCACCACCGGCGTACGGCCCAGGCCGCCACCGACCAGCACGCGGAAGCCCAGTTCGCCAGCGGCGTTGTGCACCGGCTCAAGGCCAATGTCGTGGACTTCGATGGCGGCGCGGTCGGAGGTCGAACCGTTGACGGCGATCTTGAATTTGCGCGGCAGGTAGGCGAATTCCGGGTGGAAAGTGGTCCATTGACGAACGATTTCGCACCATGGACGCGGGTCGATCAGCTCGTCCGCAGCGACACCGGCGAACTGGTCGGTGGTGACGTTGCGCAGGCAGTTGCCGCTGGTCTGGATCGCGTGCATCTGCACGGTGGCCAGTTCAGCCAGGATGTCCGGGATGTCTTCCACTGCCGGCCAGTTGAACTGCACGTTCTGCCGGGTACTGATGTGGGCATAGCCCTTGTCGTAGTCACGGGCAATCTTGGCCATCATTCGCATCTGGCGCGAAGTCAGCTGGCCGTAAGGCACCGCCACTCGCAACATCGGCGCGAAACGCTGGATATAAAGCCCGTTCTGCAGGCGCAGAGGGCGGAATTCTTCTTCACTCAGCTCGCCTGCCAGATAGCGTCGGGTCTGATCACGGAACTGCTTGACGCGGTCCTCGATGATCCGCTGATCGTACTCGTCGTATACGTACATATAAGTCCTGTTCTCAGGCTGGGTCGCTCGGATACAGCTGCGTTTTTGTGCTTGCCGCAGTCCAAGAGCCTCTGCAATTCTGCGCGCACGGCCGCGCACTCCCCACGGAGCCGGGGCAAGATACCAGTTTGCAGTTATGCGCAAAAGTGATGTTTCAATATATGTAAAGAACCAAATCGCCTAACGCGAATAGTTGCCGTCTAACCCACATTTGTCGTGCGGGCAATCATCGTCTTAACTCTGGTCGAGTCTTTCTGCAATCACCGATAAAACCGACAAGAGGCGATGCAATGAGCAACCCAACCAAAGCAAGGAAAAGCGATAGCACGGTCGATGCCTGGGCGATTCTGTTCCTGATCATTCTGGTGGTCAGCACGGCGATTTTCTGGGTGAGTCATCAGTAAACGACCCGTCCGGGCCCTGGTCTGACGATTGTCGGACAAAAACTGCAATAAACGCCGTTTTGCGGGCGTTCGCTGGCTATAATGCGCGGCGAATTTCCGGGGGCTCGGGCGATAAATGTTGAAGTTTCTGTGTGGCTTATTTCTGGCGCTGACCACGGTCGTGGGACCTTGCGCTCAGGCCGCGTCGGTGTTGTTCCTCAATCCGGGAACCACCAGGGAAGCTTTTTGGGTCAGTTACTCGCAATTCATGCAGGCGGCTGCCAAAAACCTGGGCATGGACCTGCGTATCGAATATTCGGACCGCAACTCTGACATCACCCTCAAGCAGGCGCGCGATGCCCTGCAAGGGACAAAACGCCCGGACTATCTGGTGTTCGTCAACGAGCAAAACATTGCTCCTGAAATCCTGCGCCTGGCCCTGGGTAGCGGGGTGAAGCTGTTTATTGTCAATAACGGCCTGAGTCAGGACCAGGTGCGGTTGCTGGGTGCACGGTCGGACAAATACCCGGACTGGGTAGGCAGCCTGGTACCCAACGACGAGGAAGGCGGCTACCTGATGCTCAAGGAGCTGATCCGCCTGCACCCGCCGGTTGCGCCCGGCCAGTCCATAGACTTGCTGGCCTTTTCCGGATTGAAACTCACACCGTCCGCGCAATTGCGGGAAAAGGGCATGCGCAGGGCGCTGGCCGAACACCCCGAAGTGCACTTGCGTCAGTTGGTTTCCAGCGGCTGGACACGGGAGCGTGCCTACGAACAGGCCAGGACGCTGTTCAAGCGCTACCCGCAGACATCGCTGGTCTGGTCGGCCAATGACGAAATGATGTTTGGCGTGATGCAGGCCTTCGAGGAGACGGGTGGCAAACCCGGCAAGGATGCGTTGTTCGGCACCATCAACAACTCGCCCGCAGCGCTGCATGCCTTGCTGGACAACCGTCTGAGTGTGTTGCTGGGTGGGCATTTCAGTCTGGGCGGCTGGGCGCTGGTGCAGTTGCATGACTACGACGAAGGCGTCGACGTCAGCCAATACGGTGGACGTGACCGGCAGATACCGCTGTTACAGCTGATTGACCGGGCACAGGCCAAACGCTTGCTGTCCATGGGCGCAGCGGCGGATTTCGGTGTGGACTTTCACAAGCTGTCGGCCAAGGGGCGGCCGACGTCCTATCGTTACCCATTCAGCCTGCAGACCCTGATGCACTAGACCTTTGCCAGGTGCACCACCAGTTGTACGATGCCGTAGAGCGTCAGTGCGAACACCGCCGTGAACAGGATCCCCAGGATCACGAAGTGACTGGGCTTGCCGTGGGTGAAGTCCCGCGCGCGATTCTTCCCGCTCTGCACCCCGAATGCCGCCGCCATGACGCTGTGCAGCATCTGCCAGAAGGTTGGCGGCTTGTTGTCGACCGGATCGTCCATAAACCCCTCGTCACGAATGTGTGAGTGGTAAGCATAGACAATTAAGGCGTACACAAAACAACTGTGGGAGCGAGCCTGCTCGCGATAAGGTCCTTTCAGTCGAATCAACTTTGACTGTCAGGCCGCTATCGCGAGCAGGCTCGCTCCCACAGGGATTTGTGCCGACCACAATATTGTGGTCGGCAAAGGGATTACTCGTCGTAACCCAGGTTCGGCGCCAGCCAGCGCTCGGTGACGCTCAGCTCCTGACCCTTGCGCGACGTATAACTCTGCACCTGGTCCTTGTCGATCTTGCCCACGGCAAAGTACTGCGCCTGCGGGTGAGCGAAGTACCAGCCGCTGACCGCCGCCGCCGGGAACATCGCGTAGTGTTCGGTGAGGAACACGCCGCTGCGGCCGGCACGCATTTCGGCGGCCTCGGGGTCGAGAAGGGCGAACAGCGTGGCCTTCTCGGTGTGATCGGGGCAGGCCGGGTAGCCCGGGGCAGGGCGGATGCCGGTGTATTGCTCTTTGATCAGCGCCTCGTTGTCCAGCACTTCGTCCTTGGCGTAACCCCAGTGCTCTTTACGTACCTGCTGGTGCAGCCACTCGGCGCAGGCCTCGGCCAGACGGTCGGCCAGGGCCTTGACCATGATCGAGTTGTAATCGTCGCCGGCGTCCTGGTAGGCCTTGGCCACTTCCTCGGCACCGATGCCGGCGGTGGTGATGAAGCCGCCTACGTAGTCGGTCAGCTCACTGTCCTTCGGCGCGACGAAGTCGGCCAGGGAGAAGTTCGGCTTGCCGTCGGTCTTGATGATCTGCTGGCGCAGATGATGCAACTTGGCCAGGGGCTTGCCGTCATCGCCATAGAGCTCGATGTCATCATCGCGCACCTGGTTGGCCGGCCAGAAGCCGAACACGGCGCGGGCGCTGATCAGCTTCTCGTCGATCAGTTTGGCGAGCATGGCCTGGGCGTCGGCATACAGCGCAGTAGCGGCTTCGCCCACCACTTCATCCTGGAGGATGCGCGGGAATTTGCCGGCCAGATCCCAGGAGATGAAGAACGGCGTCCAGTCGATGTATTCGGCCAGCACCTTCAGGTCGATGTTATCCAGCACTTTGGTACCGGTGAACGTCGGTTTGACCGGGGTGTAACTGGCCCAGTCGAATTGCGGTTTTTTCGCGATCGAGGCGGCGTAGCTCAGGCGTTCGGTACGGGCGCTGCGGTTGGCGGTGCGCTCGCGCACGTCGACGTATTCCTCGCGGGTCTTCTCGACGAAACCGGCCTTGAGCTCCTTGGACAGCAATTGCGTGGCCACGCCCACCGCGCGGGAGGCGTCAGTGACGTACACCACGGCATCGTTGCTGTACTTGGGTTCGATCTTCACCGCCGTGTGCGCCTTGGAGGTGGTGGCGCCGCCGATCATCAGCGGCAGATGGAAGTCCTGGCGCTGCATCTCGCGGGCCACGTGCACCATCTCATCCAGCGACGGGGTGATCAGGCCGGACAGGCCGATGATGTCGCACTTCTCGTCCTTGGCAACCTGCAGGATCTTCTCCGCCGGCACCATCACACCGAGGTCGACGATGTCGTAGCCGTTACAGCCCAGCACCACGCCGACGATGTTCTTGCCGATGTCGTGCACGTCGCCTTTTACCGTGGCCATCAGGATCTTGCCCTTGGCCTCTGGCTTGTCGCCTTTTTCCAGTTCGATGAACGGGATCAGGTGGGCCACGGCCTGCTTCATCACGCGGGCGGATTTCACCACCTGCGGCAGGAACATTTTGCCGGCGCCAAACAGGTCGCCGACGATGTTCATGCCGGCCATCAGCGGCCCTTCGATCACTTCGATCGGACGGGCGAACGACAGGCGCGACTCTTCGGTGTCTTCGACGATGTGGGTGGTGATGCCCTTGACCAGCGCGTGCTCCAGACGCTTGTTGACGTCCCAGTTGCGCCACTCTTCGGTCTCGGCTTCCTTGGTGCTGCCGTCGCCCTTGTACTTGTCGGCGATGGCGAGCAGGGCGTCGGTGCCTTCCGGGGTGCGGTTGAGGATCACGTCCTCCACCGCATCGCGCAACTCCTGCGGGATCTGGTCGTAGATTTCCAGCTGGCCGGCGTTGACGATACCCATGGTCAGGCCATTGCGGATCGCATACAGCAGGAACACCGAGTGGATCGCCTCGCGCACCGGGTTGTTGCCACGGAACGAGAACGACACGTTGGACACGCCACCGGAACTCAGGGCGTAGGGCAGCTCGTCGCGGATGTAGGCACAGGCGTTGATGAAGTCCACAGCGTAGTTGTTGTGTTCTTCGATACCGGTGGCCACGGCGAAGATGTTCGGGTCGAAGATGATGTCTTCCGGCGGGAAGCCGACTTCGTTGACCAGAATGTCGTAGGAGCGTTTGCAGATTTCCTTCTTGCGCGCTTCGGTGTCGGCCTGGCCGACTTCGTCGAAGGCCATCACCACGACGGCGGCGCCATAGCGCTTGCACAGTTTGGCGTGATGAATGAACTGCTCGACGCCTTCTTTCATGCTGATCGAGTTGACGATGCCCTTGCCCTGGATGCACTTGAGGCCGGCTTCGATCACTTCCCATTTCGAGGAGTCGATCATGATCGGTACGCGGGAGATATCCGGCTCGCCGGCAATCAGATTGAGGAAGGTCACCATGGCCTTCTGCGAGTCGAGCATCCCTTCGTCCATGTTGATGTCGATCACCTGGGCGCCGGCTTCGACCTGTTGCAGGGCGACTTCCAGGGCTTCGGTGTAGTTGTCTTCACGGATCAGGCGGGCGAACTTGGCGGAACCGGTGATGTTGGTGCGCTCGCCGACGTTGACGAACAACGAGTTGCGATCGATGGTGAACGGCTCCAGGCCCGACAGGCGGCAGGCCTTGGGAATGTCCGGGATCTGGCGTGGCGCATAGCCGGCTACGGCCTTGGCGATGGCTTCGATGTGGCCCGGCGTGGTGCCGCAGCAGCCGCCGACGATGTTGAGGAAGCCGCTCTGGGCGAATTCTTCGATGACTTTGGCGGTTTCCGACGGCAGTTCGTCGTACTCGCCGAATTCGTTGGGCAGGCCAGCGTTCGGGTGCGCCGAGACGTGGGTGCCGGCCTTGTCCGATAGCTCTTCCAGGTATGGGCGCAGTTCGCGGGCGCCCAGGGCGCAGTTCAGGCCGACAGAGATCGGCTTGGCGTGGGCCACGGAGTTCCAGAAAGCTTCGGTGGTCTGACCGGACAGGGTACGGCCGGAGGCATCGGTGATGGTGCCGGAGATCATGATCGGCAACTCGATGCCCAGCTCTTCGAACACGCCTTGTACGGCGAAGATCGCCGCCTTGGCGTTGAGGGTGTCGAAGATGGTTTCGATCAGGATCAGGTCGGCGCCGCCTTCGATCAGGCCTTTGGTGGCCTCGGTGTAGTTCTCCACCAGTTCATCGAAGGTCACGTTGCGGTAGCCGGGGTTGTTCACGTCCGGCGACAGCGAACAGGTACGGCTGGTCGGACCGAGCACGCCGGCGACGAAGCGCGGCTTGTCCGGGGTCTCGAGGGTTTTCGCGTCGGCGACCTTGCGCGCCAGGCGAGCGCCTTCTACGTTCAGTTCGTAGACCAGCGCTTCCATGCCGTAATCGGCCATGGAGATCTGGGTGGCGTTGAAGGTGTTGGTTTCCAGAATGTCGGCGCCGGCATCCAGATAGGCTTTCTCGATGCCCGCGATGACGTCCGGACGGGTCAGGACCAGCAGGTCGTTGTTGCCTTTGACATCGCTCGGCCAGTCGGCGAAGCGTTTGCCACGGTAATCCTGCTCTTCGAGCTTGTAGCTCTGGATCATCGTGCCCATGCCGCCATCGAGGATCAGAATGCGCTCTTTGAGGGCGTGCTTGAGAGCTTGGAGGCGAACACTGCGATCGGACATTGGAACTACTCGAAAAGACCATGACGAAGGGCCGGGATCATAGCAAACCTGTGCGCTTTTGGAGCATGTCCGGTTTTTGCATGAATATCGCTCATGTTGGCCCGGCCTTCGGGCCGGTAGAATCGCGGCGTTTTCAAGGATCGGGATCAGGACATGTCGTATCGCGTCGTCATCAGCAGTCTGTTGCTGTGCTTAAGCTGGGGCGCGATGGCGCAAGGTTCGGCCATTTCTCCTGCTATCTCTTCTTCTATTTCCTACAGCCGAGACATCCAGCCGATCTTCACCGAGAAGTGCGTGGCCTGCCACGCCTGCTACGACTCCGCCTGTCAGCTCAACCTGGGCAGTGGCGAAGGCGCGGCGCGGGGTGCGAGCAAAACCCCGGTTTACGACGGCGATCGCGGCCAGGCCGCCGCACCGACCCGGTTGTTTTATGACGCTTTCGGCAAGCGCGCGTGGCAGCAGAAGGGCTTCTACTCGGTGCTCGACGCCCAGGGCAGCCAGGCCGCGCTGATGGCACGGATGCTGGAACTGGGTCACCGCACGCCACTGCAACCCAATGCCAAGCTGCCTGACGACATTGTGCTGGGCCTCAATCGCGAAAATATGTGCCCCATGCCGGCGGAGTTCGACGGCTATGCCAGTTCCCATCCGCAACAGGGCATGCCCCTGGCCGTGACTGGCTTGACCGATCAGCAATATCAGACTTTGCAGCGCTGGCTGGCTGCGGGTGCGCCGATCGATGAGCAGGGCCTGGTGCCGAGCGCGAAGGAAGCCTTGCAAGTGGTGCAATGGGAGAACCTGCTCAACGCACCGGGCGCCCGGCAAAGCCTGGTGGGGCGCTGGTTGTTCGAGCACTGGTTCCTTGCACACATTTATTTCAAGGACGGCGAGCCGGGGCATTTCTTTCAGTGGGTGCGTTCGCGCACGCCTACCGGCCAGCCCATCGACCTGATCAATACCCGCCGCCCGAACGACGATCCGGGCACGCAGTTTTATTATCGTTTGTGGCCGGTGCAGGGCGTGATCGTGCACAAGACCCACATCACCTATCCGCTGAGCGCGGCGAAGATGGCCCGTGTCAAAAGCCTGTTCTACAACGGCAATTGGCAAGTGACCGCACTGCCGGGTTACGGCCCGGAGCGTCGGGCCAACCCCTTTGCGACGTTCGAGGCGATTCCGGCCCAGGCGCGTTATCAGTTCATGCTCGATAACGCCGAGTATTTCGTTCGCACGTTCATTCGCGGTCCGGTTTGTCGGGGGCAGATTGCCACCGATGTGATCCGCGACAACTTCTGGGCGCTGTTCCAGGCGCCGGAACACGACCTTTACATCACCGACCCGAATTACCGTGGCCAGGCCACGCCGCTGCTGGCGATGCCGGGGCAGAACGACGACGTCGGCAGTGTGCTGAGCCTGTGGCACAACTACCGCAACAAGCGGAACGAATACGAGGCGCTACGCCGCGACAGCTATGCCGAGCTGCCGGCGCCGAGCTGGTCGACCCTGTGGGCGGGCAACGACAACGCATTGCTGAGTATTTTCCGGCATTTCGACAGCGCCGCCGTGACCAAGGGGCTGATCGGAGAAGTGCCGCAGACCATGTGGCTGTTCGATTTCCCGTTGCTGGAACGCACCTATTACCAGTTGGCGGTGAATTTCGACGTGTTCGGCAATGTGTCCCATCAGGCCCAGACGCGCCTGTATTTCGACCTGATCCGCAACGGTGCCGAGCAGAACTTCCTGCGCCTGATGCCGGCCGAATCGCGGATCGGCTACCTCGACGACTGGTACCAGAGCAGCGGCAAAATCAAGATGTGGATGGACTATGAGTCCATCGACGACGACAAACCGACGGCGTTGGTACTTGATGCGAAAGACCCCAAACGGGATTTCGCGATGCAGTTGCTGGCGCGCTACGGTGAACTCAATGCCAAGCCGGATCCGATCAACCGTTGCGACGGCGCCTATTGTTCACGGCCGAACATCGATCCGGTCTTGCAAGGCGCCGAGCAGGCCCTGAGCCGCCTGACCTCGCGCCCGGCCGCCGGGCTCAAGGTCATCGATCAACTGCCGGAAGCGACCATGCTGCGGGTCGAAACCGCGAGTGGCCAGCGGGTGGTCTACAGCCTGTTGCGCAACCGTGCCCACAGCAACGTTGCGTTCCTGCTGGGCGAGTCACTGCGTTATCAGCCTGAGCTGGATACGCTCACCATTTTCCCCGGCGTTCTCAGCAGTTACCCGAATTTCATGTTCAACATCCCCGCCGCCGAGGTGCCGGATTTTGTGGATGCCATGGAAAACGCCAGGGATGCCGAGCGCTTCGAGAAAGTCGTCGAACGCTGGGGGATTCGTCGCAGTCATCCGCAGTTCTGGCAGTATTTTCACGACCTGAGCCGCTACATCCACGAGACCGACCCGGTGGAAGAGGGCGTTTTGGACATGAACCGCTACGAAAACCTGTAATAGATCTGTGGGAGCAAAGCTTGCTCGCGATGGCGGCAAGCCTGCAAACATAGGGGTGAATGTGCCGCCGTCATCGCGAGCAAGCATTGCTCCTACAGGGGCAGCCAGCAGAATCTTTCCCGACAAAAATACTAGGACTTTGTGCGCGGCGTTGATTGGCGTAAACTGCGCCCAAGCCTGCGAGGAGTTTCCATGACCGCTATTACCATCACCGACGCCGCCCACGATTATCTGGCTGATCTGCTTTCCAAGCAGAACACCCCGGGCATCGGCATCCGCATCTTCATCACCCAGCCTGGCACCCAATACGCCGAAACCTGCATTGCCTACTGCAAGCCGGGCGAAGAAAAGCCCGAAGACACGGCGCTGGGGCTCAAAAGCTTCACCGCCTACATCGACCACTTCAGCGAAGCCTTCCTGGATGATGCTGTCGTCGACTACGCCACCGATCGCATGGGCGGTCAGCTGACCATCAAGGCGCCAAACGCCAAGGTGCCGATGGTCAACGCCGACAGCCCGATCAACGAGCGCATCAACTACTACCTGCAAACCGAGATCAACCCGGGGCTGGCCAGCCACGGCGGTCAGGTCAGCCTGATCGATGTGGTCGAGGACGGCATCGCCGTTCTGCAGTTCGGTGGCGGTTGCCAGGGCTGCGGCCAGGCCGACGTGACCTTGAAGGAAGGCATCGAGCGCACCCTGCTCGAGCGCATTCCGGAGCTCAAGGGCGTGCGTGACGTGACTGACCACACGCAGAAAGAAAACGCCTACTACTAAGGCGTTCGCTGCAAACATGAAAAACGGCGCACCGTGAGCGCCGTTTTTTTATGGGTGAAATTCAATGGCCTCGTCGCTGGCAAGCCAGCTCTCACAGGGGATTGCGGTCAACTGTGGGAGCTGGCTTGCCAGCGATGGGGCCCTTATGGGCGATACAAATGCGCATGCCCTGCGCGATACAGCGACGACTCGCTAAAGTGATCACTGCCCAACACCCGGCCCACCAGAATCAACGCCGTACGTCGAAACCCCTTCGCCGCCACCTTCCCGGCAATATCCTCGAGCGTCCCCACCACCCAATCCTGATCCGGCCAGGTCGCCCGGTGAATCACCGCGATCGGGCAGTCCGAGCCGTAATACGGCAGCAGCTCGGCAAGGATCTTGTCCAGATGATTGACCCCCAAATGAATCGCCATGGTCGCCCCGTGCTGCGCCAGGCTGCCCAGTTCTTCCCCGGCGGGCATGGCGGTCTTGTCGGCGTAGCGGGTCAGAATCACGCTTTGTGAAACGTCCGGCAGGGTCAGTTCCGCCCCCAAAAGCGCCGCGCAGGCTGCCGTGGCGGTGACGCCGGGAATGATTTCGAAAGGAATGCCAAGCTCGCGCAGATGACGAATCTGCTCGCCGATGGCGCCATACAGGCTTGGATCGCCGGAATGCACGCGGGCCACGTCCTGGCCTTTGGCGTGGGCGGCCCTGATCAGGTCGATGATCTGTTCGAGATGCAATTCGGCGCTGTTGACCACTTGTTCGGCGCTATGGCCTTCCAGTACAGCGGTGGGTACCAGCGAGCCGGCATAGATGATCACCGGGCAGCTGCGAATCAATCGCTGGCCCTTGACGGTGATCAGTTCCGGATCGCCGGGGCCGGCGCCAATGAAGTAGACGGTCATCGTCAGCTCCTGTCAGAAAAGAGGGTCAGGCAGGCTTCAGATGAAGATTGCTCATGATCGAAGGCGAGGATTATCGGGGAATTCGGGGCGCGCAGGCCAACGCCAAGGTTGCCTGGGCATATTTTTGCCGTGGAACCAGCAGTGTTGCCGGTGCGTCGGCCAATTGCTCGGCCAGTGCCAGCGCCGCGCTTTCCGCCACGCCATAGCAGCCGGTGCGTTCGAAAGCGATCTGCGAGTGGTGGCTGAGCAGCGATTGGTAGGGCGTCAATTGCGCGCTGCTGAAAAACGACACCGGTAGGCCAAGTTGTTCGGCCAGTTCGGTCAACGCCGGTTCATCGCGTTTCAAGTCGATGCTGGCCAGGGCCTTGATCTGATGCAACTCAATCTGGTGTGCCTGCAGTGCCTGATCCAGCAGCGCCCGCAGCGTACTGACAGGGCAGCCCCGCTGGCAGCCCAGGCCGACCACCAGGGTCGGCGCTGTGCCAGCATCGGTCATGCGTGGTATTGACCTTCGCTTTTGCGGCGGAACAGCCAGGCGCTGATCAGGCCAAGGGCCAGCCAGAACGCGACGTTGGTCAGTTGCGAAGCGATTTTGAACTGCGCCTCCAGTGCTTCCGGAGCGAGCATCGAATGCACTTCCGGTTGCGGGGCGCCAATCACATGGGGCACGGCCAGAATCGCCACGCCCAGCACTTTCATCAGCCAATGCCGGCTGAACACGATTAGTGCGATACCGACGGCGGTGGAAGCGGCGGTGCCAACCCACCACAGTTGACGTTGCGCCAGATCGGCAGCGGCGGTGCCCGGCAACTCAGGCGGCAGGCCAAGGGTAGGCGCCAGCACGAAGGTGGCGTAACCGGCCAGGCCCCAGAGCAGGCCCTGAGAGGTCTTGGTCGGTGCACGCAGGGTGTAGAGACCGGCGAGCATCAGGGCAAAACCAACAGCCACTACCAGATTGCCACCCGTGGTCGACAGCACGCGCTGCCAGCCGTCTTCCGGCTCCCAGGCTTCGGCGTCGTGGGTGTGCGCGGCGGTGCCGGCGGCGTGTTCATGGACTTCAACGGCCGCCGGTTCGGATTTTTCGTAGGTCTCGGCCTGCAGAATCAGCGGGGCGACCCAGAAGCTCTGCAGCAGGGTCAGCAGCAGGGCCGCCAGCAACCCGGTGAAACCTGCGGTTTGCGCAATACGCTTGATCATGTCGGCAGGTCTCAATGGCACGGGAATGCGGAGCTGTGACGGGTATCGTGAGCGGCGTTGTGCACCGCTTCGATGTGTGAGAAACCGGCGAAATACACAAGGCACGCACCCAGGACCGATGCGCAGACAGCAGCGGTGATGCGTTGGGCAAGGGTGGAAGTGCTGCTGGAGGAGGCACTGTGGCCGGTGCTGCTGATGATCGACATGGCGTTTCCCTCTGTTCTGTCAGCGGGGAATTAGAGCGCATGAAGAATCCCCGCACGTCAACGCATGCAGAGGTTCGAACAGCGCCCGCCCACCGCGGGTTTGTCATAGCTGAAGTTTGATCACTTCGTGTTGCGGGCCGGTCTCCGGGCTCACGAGGGGCGCAGGCTGTGCCTGTACCTGCAAGCATCACCTTCCCATGCCTCATCGGCACAGTGGATCTGACGCTTCGCTCGCTTACCGTTGCGGGGGCAGCACCGGACTGACGTGGCTTTGAGTAAAGCACACGATTCACCGGTTTCCCGTTTCACCCTGTGAAGGGCACCCGTAACAAGTTGTGTAGGAGAGCATGGGCGGGGGTGGGGCGTCAATTGGCATCGGTTCTCAACTCCAGACCCGGTTGCCCCAATCGCGAGCAAGCTTTGCTCCCACAAGGGCACTGGCAACCTTTGGGAGCAAAGCTTGCTCGCGATAGCGGCATCCCCGCCACCACAGAACTCAGCATGATCATTGACCCGCCCCAATACGATGCGTAGCCTTGCGCTTTCGAGGTTCTTCGGCCTGTGTCGAAGCTAAGAAGGGAACGCGGTCGATGCCGCGGCTGCCCCCGCAACTGTGAACGGTGATGTTCGCTGCCACGCCACTGCATGCTCAGGTCCTGAGCGCGCGGGAAGGCGCAGTCAACGCCGGTCGAACGACCGGCACACCGTCAGCCAGGAGACCTGCCTCGATACAGATTCTCACTACAACCGGGCGGGGTGATCCGGTGGCGAACACTTCCGACGCGCTCCTGCGCCGCCGGTTCTCGTCCCGTATGCCCGCCACCTTGCCAAAGGGCATCCGATGAAAACACTGGCCAAACTCCCCGTCACCATCGTTACCGGTTTCCTCGGCTCGGGCAAAACCACCTTGCTGCGGCACATGCTCGACAACGCCCAGGGGCGTCGCATCGCAGTGATCGTCAACGAGTTCGGCGAGCTGGGCATCGACGGCGAAATCCTCAAGCAGTGTTCCATCGGCTGCACCGAAGAAGAGGCCAGCGGCCGCGTCTATGAACTGGCCAACGGCTGCCTGTGCTGCACCGTCCAGGAAGAATTCTTCCCGGTGATGCGCGAACTGGTGGCCCGTCGCGGCGATCTTGACCACATCCTCATCGAAACCTCGGGCCTGGCCCTGCCAAAGCCGCTGGTCCAGGCCTTCCAGTGGCCGGAAATCCGCAGCGCCTGCACCGTCGATGCGGTGATCACCGTGGTCGACAGCCCGGCCGTGGCCGCCGGTACCTTCGCCGCTTTCCCGGACCAGGTCGACGCCCAGCGCAAACTCGACCCGAACCTGGACCACGAATCGCCACTGCACGAACTGTTCGCCGACCAATTGTCCAGCGCCGACCTGGTGATCCTCAACAAGGCCGACCTGATCAACCCTGAAGACCTGGCCCGCGTACGCCTGGAAGTCGCCGAAGAACTGCCGCCGGCGGTGAAAGTCATCGAAGCCAGCAACGGTCGCCTGCCGCTGGACGTGCTGATCGGCCTCGGCGCCGGTTCCGAGGAGCATATCGACGGCCGCCACAGCCACCATGATCATCACCACGACGGCGACGATCATGACGACCACGATCACGACGCCTTCGACTCCATTTCCATCGAACTGCCTGCATCCGACGAAAGCCTGCTGCTTGATGCACTGACTCAGTTGGTCGTGCAGCACAGCATCCTGCGGGTCAAGGGTTTCGCGGCGATCCCGAACAAGCCGATGCGCCTGCTGATCCAGGGCGTGGGCACCCGTTTCGACAAGCATTTCGACCGTCAGTGGGCGGCCGATGAAGCGCGTACCACGCGCCTGGTATTGATCGGCCAGACGCTGGATGCCGCCGCCCTCGAAGCGCAATTGCGCGCCGCGCTCAGCGTGTAAGCCATGCACCTGCTCAGGACCCAGCCCGGCGGTTTCGTGTCGGATGACAACATTGCCGACCTTGGACAAACCCCCGCCGAACTGGTGATCCTGTGCAGCGGCGACTCCAGCCTGGCACTGCTCGCCGAAGCGGCGCAGCAGTTGCCCGACGATTATCCGAGCGTGCGCCTGGCCAATCCGATGCAGGTGCAGAATCACGCTTCGGTCGACCTGTATGTCGATGAGGTGCTGCGTCACGCCAAAGTCATTCTCATTTCACTGCACGGTGGCATCGCCTACTGGCGCTATGGCGTCGAACGGCTGGTGGAGTTGTCGCAACGCGGGGTGCAATTGATCCTGGTGCCGGGCGATGACCGCCCGGACCCCGAACTCAGTGACCTGAGCACCGTGGTTGCCGAAGACCGCGACCGCTTGTGGCACTTTCTGCGCCAGGGCGGCATGGCCAATGCGCTGAACCTGTTTCGTTGCCTGGCCGATCGCTGGCTGGGTCGCGACTACGAATGGACAGAGCCGCAAACCCTGCCGCGCACCGCGATCTACCACCCGCAAAAAAGCCCCGCGACACTGCAGGACTGGCAAGCCGACTGGCAGACCGATCAGCCGGTGGCGGCGGTGCTGTTTTACCGTTCGCACCTGCAAGCGGCCAACACCGCTTTCATCGATGTTTTCTGCCAGCGCTTGCAGGCAGCGGGGTTGAATCCGCTGCCGATTGCCCTGGCCAGTTTGAAAGAGCCCGGCTGCCTCTCGGTGGTCGAGGACTGGCTGGATGAGGTCGAGGCGGGGGTGATCCTGAACACCACCGGCTTTGCCCAATCCAGTCCCGAAGCGCCTCATCTGCGACCGT
Organism: Pseudomonas putida; assembly: GCF_003228315.1. Taxonomy (NCBI): domain Bacteria; kingdom Pseudomonadati; phylum Pseudomonadota; class Gammaproteobacteria; order Pseudomonadales; family Pseudomonadaceae; genus Pseudomonas; species Pseudomonas putida. The sequence continues at coordinate 1,361,707 of NZ_CP029693.1, read as the reverse complement.
TTCGCCGCAACATCCCGGTGATTCAGGCGATTTGCGCCCAGGACAACGAACCCGGCTGGCGCGCCAGCGAGCAGGGCCTCGGCCCTCGGGATCTGGCGATGCACATCGCGTTGCCGGAACTGGACGGGCGCATCATCAGCCGCCCGATCAGCTTCAAGGACCTGGCCTGGCGCAGCGAGCGCAGTCAGTCCGATGTGGTCTGCTACCGGCCTGCACCGGAACGCATGGATTTCGTCGCCGAACTGGCGCGGCGCTGGATCGATCTGGCGCGATTGCCCAACGCAGAAAAAAGCATTGCCCTGATCCTCGCCAACTACCCGACCCGTGACGGTCGAATCGGTAATGGCGTGGGCCTCGATACACCGGCCGCAGCGCTGAACATCCTGCGTGCACTGCATGCCGAGGGTTACCCGCTGCCGGCGGAGTTACCTGACAGCGGCACTGGCCTGATTCAGCAATTGCTCGGTGGAGTCAGCAACGATCTCGACAACCTCGACCAGCGTCCCTGCCAGCAAAGCCTGGCCATGGACGACTACATGACGATGTTCAACGCACTGCCCGAAGACAATCGCGCGGCGGTTCTGGAGCGTTGGGGATCGCCGGAGAATGACCCGATGTGTCGAGGCGGGCGAATGATGATCGCCGGGTTGCGTTTCGGCCTGACTTTCGTCGGCATCCAGCCGGCCCGGGGTTATCAGGTGGACCCGAGCGCGGTGTATCACGACCCGGACCTGGTGCCGCCCCACGGTTATCTGGCGTTTTACTTCTGGCTGCGCAACACCTACGGCGCCCACGGTGTGATCCACGTCGGCAAGCACGGCAATCTGGAATGGCTGCCGGGCAAAGGTGTCGGTCTGTCCGAAAATTGCTGGCCGGATGCGCTGCTCGGGCCGCTGCCGAATATTTATCCGTTCATCGTCAATGATCCGGGGGAGGGCGCCCAGGCCAAGCGGCGCACCCAGGCGGTGATCATCGACCACTTGATGCCGCCACTGACCCGCGCGGAAACCTATGGTCCGCTGCGCAACCTCGAATTGCTGGCCGACGAATACTACGAAGCACAACTGCTCGATCCACGCCGCGCCCGGGAGTTGCAGCGCGACATCCTGCAACTGGTGCGCGATACCCACATCGATCGCGAACTGCAACTGGACGAACAGCTGGACAGTGACGCCGATGCGGCGATCTGGCTGCCGCGTCTGGATACGTATCTGTGTGACTTGAAAGAGTCGCAGATCCGCGACGGCTTGCACGTGTTTGGCGAATCGCCGACCGGGCGCCTGCGCATCGATACTTTGCTGGCGTTGCTGCGTATTCCGCGAGGTGATGGGCGCGGGGCGCAATCGAGCCTGTTGCGGGCGTTGGCCAGGGCGTTTGAACTCGGTTTCGATCCGCTCGATTGTGCGTTGGCCGAGCCGTGGAACGGGCCTCGACCGGAATCATTGTTGTCGATCAGTGACGAGGTTTGGCGCTCCACGGGCGATACCCGCGAGCGTCTCGAGCTGTTCGCCTCGCAACTGATTTCGCAAGCACTGACGGTCCCCTGTAGGAGCGAGCCTGCTCGCGATGGACTTTCAGACACATCGATGTCGACTGACACTTCATCGCGAGCAGGCTCGCTCCTACAGGAAGCGGGCTGGGCTGAAGTGCAGGCCATCCTCGACAACTTGCGCGAAGTGGTCGCACCCAGGCTCGACGCCTGCGGCCCCGCAGAAATGCGCGGCCTGCTCGACGCCTTGAACGGTCGTTTCGTCCCCGCCGGCCCCAGCGGCGCGCCCAGTCGCGGTCGCCTGGACGTACTGCCCACCGGACGCAACTTCTACTCAGTGGATGTGCGCAACCTGCCCACCACCACCGCCTGGCGCATCGGTTTCCAGTCGGCCAACCTGATCCTCGAGCGCCATCTGCAGGATCACGGCGATCACCTGCGCCAGCTCGGGCTGTCGGTGTGGGGCACGGCGACCATGCGCACCGGCGGTGACGACATCGCCCAGGCCATGGCGCTGATGGGCGTACGTCCCGTGTGGGCCACGGGCAGCCAGCGAGTCGATGATTTTGAAATTCTGCCCCTGAGCCTGCTCGACCGCCCGCGTGTGGACGTCACGTTGCGGGTCTCGGGTTTCTTCCGCGATGCCTTTGCCAACCTGATCCGCCTGTTCGATGCCGCCGTGCAAGCGGTCGCCGCGCTGGATGAGCCGGATGATCTCAACCCGTTGGCCGCCAAGGTTCGTGCCGAACGCGAAGCGCTGCTGCAATCGGGAATCGATGAAGAGGCGGCGCGACGTCAGGCCGGCTGGCGCATTTTCGGCGCCAAACCCGGTGCCTACGGCGCGGGTGTGCAAGGCGCTATCGACGGACGCCTGTGGCAGAGCCGCGAGGATCTGGCCGAGGTTTACCTGAACTGGGGCGGTTACGCCTATGGCGGTTCCGACGAAGGCACGGCAGCCCGCGAGCAATTCACCCAGCGCCTGAGCCAGGTGCAAGCGGTGCTGCAGAACCAGGACAACCGTGAACACGATCTGCTCGATTCCAATGACTACTACCAGTTCCAGGGCGGCATGCTCGCTGCCGTGGAAAGCCTGAGTGGCGAGGTGGCGGCCAGTTATCACGGCGATCACAGCCAGCCGGACCTGCCGAAGATTCGCACGCTCAAGGAAGAACTCAACCGGGTGATCCGCTCTCGCGCGGCCAATCCGAAGTGGCTGGAAGGCGTCAAACGTCACGGTTATAAAGGCGCGTTCGAAATGGCGGCCACCGTCGACAACCTGTTCGCCTTCGACGCCACCACGCAGTTGATCGACGATCATCAGTACGCGTTGCTGGCCGATGCCTATCTGCTGGACCCCGGCACCCGGGATTTTGTCCGCCAGCACAATCCCCACGCCCTGCGCGACATGACCGAGCGCATGCTCGAAGCGCAGCAGCGGGGGATGTGGAAGGAGCCGGGCGAGTACCGTGAGGCGCTGGAAAACCTGTTGCTGGATATAGAAGAAGACACCTGATGCACCACCGTCCCCCTGTAGGAGCGAGTCTGCTCGCGATGGTGTGTCAGTCACATCGATTCATCTGATACACCATCGCGAGCAGGCTCGCTCCCACAGGGGGCCAGGGTGTTTGTGAGATCACCGACCATGACCGAGATTCAAAAATGACCGACATCCCGCATTTCCCCCTCTCCGCCGTGGTCGGCGCCGACGACTTGAAACTGGCGCTGTACCTGACCGCCATCGATCCGAAGATCGGCGGGGTACTCATCGAAGGCCCGCGCGGCATGGCCAAGTCGACCCTGGCCCGGGGCCTGGCCGATCTGCTCGCCAGTGGCCAGTTCGTCACCTTGCCGCTGGGCGCCACCGAAGAGCGTCTGGTCGGCACCCTCGATCTGGATGCCGCCCTGAGCGAAGGCCGCGCGCAGTTTTCTCCCGGTGTGCTGGCCAAGGCCGACGGTGGCGTGCTCTATGTCGATGAAGTCAATCTGCTGCCCGATCACCTCGTCGACCTGCTGCTCGACGTGGCCGCCAGCGGCACCAATCTGGTGGAGCGCGACGGCATTTCCCACCGTCACTCGGCGAAATTCGTGCTCATCGGCACCATGAACCCGGAAGAGGGCGAGCTGCGGCCTCAGTTGCTTGACCGTTTTGGCTTGAACGTCGCACTCGGCGGTCACACTGTTCCGGCCGAGCGAGGGCAGATCATCCGTCGCCGTCTGGATTTCGACAGCGATCCCCGAGGCTTTTGCGACGCGTGGGAGAGCGGGCAGCAAGCCTTGCGCGAGCGCTGCGAGAAGGCGCGCGGTGCACTGGCGAGCATTCCCCTCGATGATGCGGCACTGGCGCAGATTACCGAACACTGCTTCGCGGCCGGCGTCGATGGTCTGCGCGCGGATCTGGTCTGGCTGCGCGCGGCGCGGGCCCATGCGGCGTGGCGTGGGGCGAATGCCATTGCCGAGGAAGATATCGACGCGGTCGCGGAGTTTGCCTTGCGCCATCGCCGTCGTGAACAGCGGGCACAGGCACCACAGCAAAACCAGGCGACATCACCGCAAAATTCCAACCCAGGCGAAGGCCAGGGTCAGTGGGGCGAAATGCCCGCACAGGCGTTGCCGACCGGCGCCCGTCGAGAAGTACCCAGCTGGCCAAAAAAGCCCTAGGCATTCGCCCCCGATCCGACGCGGGGGCGAATGCCAGACCCCGAGCCGGACGCCTGGACCACGGCAAGCAGGGCAAGCGGCACAGCGCGCGCGACGGCTTGGTCAATTGGCCCGGAACCTTGCTCAACGGCCGGCCACGCCGACGTGCGGATTTGTTGTTCCAGCTGCGCACCCGCTCGCTCCATGAACTGTTGCTGGTGATTGTCGACGCGTCGGCTTCGACCCGTCGCCATCAGGCATTGAGCGATGCCAAAGGGCTGTTGGCGCAACTGTTCGACGATGCCTACCGCCAGCGCGCTCGCCTGGCCTTGCTGACCGCCAGTGGCGTGTCGCCCAAATGGCAGGTGCAGGGGCTGAAAGCCTCCAGCGGTTTGCGCCACTGGCTTGATGGGCTCGGGGCGGGTGGTGGCACGCCTTTATTGGCAGCGCTGGGTGAAGCGGGGCACTGGCTTGCAGCGCGGCGAATGCGCTTTGCGGCGGAGCAGCAGAGGGTGCTGGTGGTGACCGATGGCCGGTTGAAGGAGTGGGCAGCGTTACCTGCGCTTGACTGTCAGGGGCTGGTCATCGACATGGAGCGGGGGCCGATTCGCCTTGGGCGCAGCAGGGTGTTGGCCGCGCAGTTGCAGGCTGAGTACCGGCATATTGATGAGCTGTTGCCCAATTAAGGTTGTGTTGTCTTCAGTGGCGCCTTCGCGAGCAGGCTCGCTCCTACAGTTGGAATGCGTTTCCCTGTAGGAGCGAGCCTGCTCGCGATAGCGGATTTTCAGCCGCCATCAATGTTGGCTACTTACCCATCGCCTGCCGGTACTGCCGGGTCCGCCGGGCAATGTAGAACCGATCCAGAACCAACGCCAACAACGCCGACACCTGCGGCCGGGTCTTGCGGCCGCGACTCAGGCGCTGCAACTGAAACTTCACCACCGCCATGTTCGCCAGCGCCGCCAGGGGTTTGCGTTTCCAGCGTATCGGCGGCAGTTGCGGGTGGCTGTCCCGGCCTTCGCGCCAGTGCTTGACCAACTGCGGTTCAACCGCCAGCGCTGTGCCGATGCCAGCCATGGCGATGCCGCTGTCGAGTACCTGCTCGACGATGGCCAGGCGGCGAATCCCGCCCGTCACCATCACTGGCATGCGCGCGACGCTGGCCAGTTCCTTGGCCATGTCCAGAAAGTATGCCTCGCGGGCCAGGGTTCGGCCGTCCCGGGCTTCGCCCTGCATCGCCGGCGCTTCGTAGCTGCCACCGGAGAGTTCCAGCAGGTCGATCGGCTTTTCGTTAAGCCACTGGATCACTTGCCGGGCATCGTCGGCATCGAACCCGCCGCGTTGGAAGTCCGCCGAGTTGAGCTTCACCGCCACACAAAAGCCTGGCGACACGACCTTGCGTACCGCGTCGACCACCGCCAACAGCAAGCGCGCGCGGTTTTCCAGCGAGCCGCCCCAGTGGTCGCTGCGGCGATTGGTCAGCGGCGAGAGGAACTGGCTCAGCAGGTAACCATGGGCAGCATGAATCTGTACGCCGCTGAAACCGGCTTTTTCCGCCAGCGCGGCGCTGGTCGCGAAACGCTGGATCACCTCTTCGATGTCGGCCTCGCTCATGGGCTTGGGCTCGGCAAACATCTTCGAAAACGATCCCATGTCCAGGGCCACGGCGGAGGGCGCCAATGCCTGTTGGCCGAGGTTAGCCAGGGTCTGGCGCCCCGGATGATTGAGCTGCATCCAGACGTGCGCGCCACCGGCACGACCGATGCTGGCCCACTGGCGAAACCGTTCCAGGTGGCGTTCGTCTTCCAGCACCACACCGCCGGGGCCGGTCATGGCGCGGCGGTCGATCATCACGTTGCCGGTCAGCAGCAGTCCGGCTTCGCCTTCGGCCCAGGCTTGATACAAACGAAACAGCGCACGATCCGGCGCCTGCTGGCCGTCGGCGAGGTTCTCTTCCATCGCGGCTTTGGCGATGCGATTGCCGAGGGTCTGGCCGTTGGGCAGATGCAAGGATTGAAAGGGCGACATGCTTGACTCCTCATCAGTGATGAGTGGAGGCTAAGCTTGAAGCTAACTTTAATGTCAAGCAGGTATTTTCAAACCCAACGGGACGGGGATCGGATTGCGCATTAGCGTCCCGACCACCAGTGCAGCCAGCAGTCCCGTCAGTCCCGCCACCCACAGCAACAGGCTGAAGCCGCCAACAAAGGCCTGACGCGCCAGGGGCTCGACCAGCGGTTGTGCCGTCTGTGGCAATAGGTTCATCGCTGCGGCCATGTCACCGGCCACTACTCGGGACGCGATCCCGTGGGCTTGCTCCAGCCACTGCCCGCCCTGAGACATCAGGCTGTCATGCAGCAACCGTTCGCTATGACCGGCCAGCAGCGCGCCATACACACCGATCCCCAGCATGATTGCGCTAAAGCGCATGGTGGTGCTCATGCCCGACGCCATGCCGGTCCGATCGCGGGGGACACAGGCCATGATGTTTTTCTGCGTGTCGCCGTTGAGCAGTCCCGCACCGGCGCCGATGACGGCAATCGCCAGGGCGAATGACAGATAGCCACCTGCGCTGACCGCCCAGGCGCTGAGCAAGTTACCGCTGCCTACCAACGCCAGTCCGGCAGCCATCATGTTCGCCGGGCTCACGCGCCCGGCCAGACGTGCACCGATACGCGGGAAAATCAACATCGTGACAGCAAAGGGCAGCATGCCCAGTCCAGCGGCAATGGCACTTAACCCCAGACCGTTTTGCAGGTAGAACGGCAGCATCGTCATCATCACTTGAGCACAGGCGGCGTAGAAGAACATGCCAAGCAGGGCACCGATGAAGCGCGGGTGACGGAACAGCTGCAGGTCGATCATTGGCCGCCGTTGCAAGCGCTCGATCACCACAAACAACCCCAGCAGCAGGGCGCCTCCGAGCAGGCGCATCCAGGTCACGGAATTGCTCCAGCCAATGCGGTTGGCTTCGATCAGGCCCCAGATCAGGCACAGCAGGCTGGCACTGAAAGCCAGGCTTCCCCACGGGTCGAGTCGTGCGGCTTGCGTGTCGCGCGAATGCGGCACCGCGCGCCAGACCCTGTACATCAGGAACAGACCCACCGGCAGATTGAGATAGAAAATCCAGCGCCAGCCCACGTATTCAGTGATCAAACCACCCAGGGTTGGCGACGCCGTGGTCGCCACGCCCATGCAGCCGCCCCAGAACGCCCAGGCCTTGGCCCGTTCCACTTCATCGTGAAAGGTGTGGCCGATGGAGGCCAGCGCCGAGGTCAACAACAGCGCGGCGCCCACCCCCTTGATGGCCCGTGCGATATCCAGGAACACCGCATTCGGCGCGGCGCCGCAACCGACCGAAGCAAGGATGAAAATCCCCAGCCCCCACATCAGGGTGTTCTTGCGGCCAAAGCGGTCGGCCAGGCTGCCGGCGGGCAGCAGCAACGCGGCGAAGGCCAGCATGTAGGCGCTGACCACCCACTCGATATCCGCGAAATTCGCGCCCAGGTCCCGGGCGATGCTCGGCAAGGTAACGGCGACGATATTGGTGTCGAGCACGATCAGCGCACACACAGCGGACGCGGTGAGTAGGGTCTGACGCGGGCTCACACTGGGTTTGACGGACATGACAGGTGTTCTCTACTGTGAGGTTGCGTGCAGCTTATCGCCGGTAACCGGTGCCTTCGTTAGGCAGGCACTATCACTTCATTACCTTTGAGCTAATGCATCGAATGGACATTCGCCATTTCCGCTATTTCCTCGCCGTCGCCCGGCAGCGCAATTTCACCCGTGCCGCCGAGCAATTGGGGATCGCGCCGCCGACCCTGACCCGGCAGATCCAGGACATGGAAGCGGAACTGGGGGCGCGGTTGTTCCTGCGTCAGGCGCGGGATGTCAGCCTGACCGAAGCCGGCGCGGCGCTGGTGATCGAAGCCGATGCCACGGTGCGCCAGTTCGAGTCGGCACAGCGCAATGCACAACGCGCCGGTCGCGGCGAAATCGGGCATATCGAACTGGGCTACGTGGCTTCGGCGGTGTATTCGGGGGTGCTGCAAAAGCAGGTGCAGGGGTTTGCCGACCAGTACCCGGATGTCAGCCTCAACGTGCGGGAAAGCCCGATGGCCAGCCTGGCCAACATGATCCTCGAGGGGCGTTTCGATCTGGGCTACGTCCGTTGCCCGCTGGCCATGCCCGAAGGCATCGAGTCTGTGCGGCTGATGGCCGAGGGCTTCGTGCTGGCGTTGCCGGTGGATTCCTGGCTCAACCGTTTGCCGGCGATCAATTCGATACACCTGCAGAACGAAAACTTCATCCTTCCCGAACAGGTCATCGGCACCCTGCAGGTCGCCGCCCAGGGTGATTTTTCGCCGAAGCTGGGGGCACAGCCTGGAGGCCTGGTGGCGGTGATTGCCCTGGTGTCATTGGGGCAGGGCGTTGCGGTGGTGCCGGAGTCGGTGGTCGGGCATGTGAGTTTGCCGAATGTGGTGTATCGGCAGATTCAGGATTGCGAGGCGTCTTCGTGGTTGGCGTTGATTTATCGGCGGTTTGAGAAATCACCGGTGGTGAACAGGTATATCGAGCGGGTTAAAAAAGGCTAAGAGCTTCGCGAGCAGGCTCGCTCCCACAGGGGATTTGTGGGCGACACAGATCAACTGTAGGAGCGAGCCTGCTCGCGATGAGGGCCTGAAGAACAACCAGATTCTGAATCTTGCTACAGATCTTGAAATGATTTCCAGCTGTAGGAATTGTCCCTGTCACCTGTACGATTCAAGTCCTTTTCTCTTTCAGGACCCCCATGAGCACCCTCACGGAGCCCCCCAGTTACCCTTTCCCTTCGCGCCAACGCGCAGTCTTGATGTACGTGAAGCATCCGGTCTTCCGATTTCCGAACACCCCTGACATTGCACTCCCACGGCCTCTGCGCCGCGCCTTGCCGTGCCCGGCATTCTGAATTCACTTAAAGAGATCGAGACATTCATATGGAATGGTTAGCCGACCCCACCGCCTGGCTGGGCTTGTTGACGCTGATTGTGCTGGAACTGGTACTGGGTATCGACAACCTGGTGTTCATCGCCATCCTCGCCGACAAGTTGCCGCCGGAGCAGCGTGACCGTGCGCGAATCATTGGTTTGTCCCTGGCGTTGATCATGCGACTGGGCCTGCTGGCAAGTATTTCCTGGCTGGTGACGTTGACCCAGCCGCTGTTCGAGGTGTTCGACAAAAGCTTCTCCGGCCGTGACCTGATCATGTTGTTCGGTGGTGTGTTCCTGTTGTTCAAGGCCACCATGGAGTTGCACGAACGCCTGGAAGGGCATGTCGGCCAGCGTTCATCCAACACGACCTACGCGTTGTTCTGGCCGATCGTGGCGCAGATCGTGGTGCTCGATGCGGTGTTCTCCCTGGACGCGGTGATTACCGCCGTGGGCATGGTCGATGAGCTGGCGGTGATGATGATCGCGGTGATCATTTCCATCGGCCTGATGATTGTGGCCAGCAAGCCGCTGACCCGTTTCGTCAATGCGCACCCGACGGTGATCATGCTGTGCCTGGGCTTCTTGATGATGATCGGTTTTGCCCTGACCGCCGAAGGCCTGGGCTTCCACATTCCCAAAGGCTATCTGTATGCGGCCATCGGTTTCTCGATCCTGATTGAAGTGTTCAACCAGATCGCCCGGGCCCGCCGCAAGCGTTCGATGCAGGGCATGCGACCGCTGCGCGAGCGCACGGCCCACGCGGTCATGCGTCTGCTGGGCGGACGCAAACTGGCGGAGCAGGAGGTCGATGAAGAGATTGCCGACCTGCTCGACAACGGTGAGGCGCCGAGCGAAGAGCTGTTCGATCGCCGTGAACGGGTGATGATCAGCGGCGTGCTGCAACTGGCCGAACGGCCGATTCGTACCTTGATGACCGTGCGCGCCGATGTCGACCACATCGACTTGGCCGATGATGTCGAGACCATTCGTACGCGCTTGATGCACTCGTCCTACTCGCGCCTGCCGTTGATTCGTGACGGCGCGGTGGATGAGCCTTTGGGTTTCGTGCACAAGAAGGAGTTGCTCAAGGAGTTTTTGGCCGGCAACCAGCCCGACCTTGCCCAGATGGCGCGCCAGACCATCAACCTGCTGGACAGCTATTCGATCCTCAATGCCCTTGAGCAGATGCGCAAGGCGTCTACTCACATTGCCTTCGTGGTCAATGAGTTCGGCGATTTTGTCGGGGTGCTGACCATGACCGACATCCTCGAATCGATTGCCGGTGAGTTGCCGGACGCCAGCGAGATCGGAGGGCCGGACGTGGTCGAGGACAAGGGTGGATTTGTCGTCAGCGGTGCCTTGAACCTGGCGCGGGTGCGCCAGCGTACCGGGTTTGCCGCAGAGCCGACTGAGGACTACCAGACCCTCGCCGGATTGGTGGTGAGTTTGCTGGATCGGTTGCCGATGATTGGCGATAGCCATGAATGGGAGGGGTGGCACCTGACGGTCATGTCGGTTGAAGAGCGGCGGGTGACGCGGGTTTATCTGGCGCGTATTGGCGGGTGATTTTGTGTAGCGGCTGATGGCCCCATCGCGAGCAGGCTCGCTCCCACAGAGGATGTGTGTTCAATGCATATTCCCTGTGGGAGCGAGCCTGCTCGCGATGACGGCAGATCAGGCGACCGACAGTTCCTGATGAAACGTATACCGATCCTTGCCCGTATGCTTTGACTCATACAAGGCCGCATCCGCCTTGATCAAGGCCTGGTTCAAGGTGTCGTCGTCCAGCACCCGGGTCAGGCCGATGCTGACCGTCACCGGGTGTTGTCCGGAATACTCGCGCACCACCTGGCACAGTTGCGCGGCCAGCGCTTCGGCATCCTCGCGGCGCACGCCGGCCAGGTAAATCGCAAACTCCTCACCGCCCAGCCGCGCATATTCGTAGGGGCTCATCACGGCCTTGATGTTCTGGGCGATGCGCTTGAGCACTTCATCGCCGATGTCGTGGCCGTAGACGTCGTTGACCTTCTTGAAGTTGTCGATATCGATCATCGCCAGGTAGTGATCATGCTCACGGGGCAGGGCGTGCAATTGCTTGTCGGCGATGGTCATGAACGAGCGCCGGTTGGGAATCTCGGTGAGGGTGTCGATGTAGGCCTGGTCCAGCAGGAGCTTGGACATGATGAAGTTGTAGAGCTTGGCTTTGCGCAGTGCGAGGAAGCTGTAGATCGTCAGTGCACCGAGAAACCCGGTATAGCTGAGGGTCATTACACCCTTGAGATCAAGCAGGTCCAGCTCAGGGCTGTAAAACGGATTGAGCACCGCCCAGGTAATGACTTGCGCGGCGAAGAATGACCAGCGGCTAAGCGGCAGCATCGAGGCGCTGTACAGGGTGGTCGATGCCGCCAGTAACGACCAGGCGGCCTGATGCTTGACATCCACACCTTCGATCAGCAGGCGCGTGCCAATGGTGATCGTCGATACAAACAGTACGTTGAGCCAATGGAAATGCCGCGCCTGGCGGGTAAACAGCAAGAGGATGACCATGATCGCGAAGAGACTGAGGAACACCCACGAGCGCCAGGTGAAGCCCTGGCCACCAATGAAACTGATGATCAAGTCGTAGAAAAACCAGGCCGTGATGCTGACCAGATAGATCAGCACGCAAAACCTGTGCAGGCGTTCGTATTCATGCTGGATGAACTCGGCCTTGAGTTCCCGGGGCGCCGATTTTTTCAGCACTTCATCTTCAATGGTTCTGTACATCGCCGACCTTGCTGTTGTGTTGGTTGTCGAGAATCACCTTGGCCCAGGGCCGGTAACGCAGGGAAAACACCGCCGATGAATGACAGCCCGTCGAAGCGGTGGCCGGCGTCGTGGGCTCTGCGCGAAAGGCCTGCCCCTCGGCGCTGACCTGACGGAACGCCTCACGCACGATGCCGACGGAGCAGGGCAGTGCATCGGCGTAACCACTGCGCACCAGAGGCGGCAGGCGACCGGTGCCTGCACCGTCCTGCCACCAGACCTGGATGCCCTCGTTGGCCAATGTTGTCAGCCATTGGCTGTTGACCTGCGGTGCGAGCTTGCCGGCGCTGAAGGCGCTGACATGCAGGGGCGCATCCAGTTTGCCGGTCAGGTCCTTGAGTTGGCGCTGCAGGGTCTGGCGTCGATCCGCCGCTTGAAAATGCGCGTCATCCAGTTCCAGCGGCAAATACCAGCCGCTGACCGCAAGTTTCCATTCGGTGCGCAGGCGTTGTTGCTGCGCCAGCGAGCGCCCCAGCTGGGCCTGCCAATAGGTCGCCAGCCCGGCGCTGTCCAGTTCGTCGATGCGCTGGTAGTAGGCCGGGTCCATATACAGGCCCAGCACCAGGTTCAAACCTTGCTCCCGGGCCAGCTTCAGGCTGTTGGCCAGCCAGCCCTTGGCGCCGCCGAAGTCGGAATCGCCGTAGGCAGTCCATTGCACGATCAGCGTGTGGGTGCCGTTTCTCGCGGTGTCCTGCCAGATCCGTTGCCATTGCGCAGGGCTCAGGTTGGCATCGGCATTGAGCGGCTGATAGAAAATCCGCTCATCCGCCAGGGCGCCCGTGCAACTCAATATCAGGCACAAAACCAGTAGCAATCGCCTCATCAGAAATTCATCTCCACGCCCAGCAGCACGCCGTTGCCGCCTTCATACAGATTGCCTCCCAGCCATTGCTGATACTCGGTGCGAACCGTCAGGTGCGCGCGGTAGGCGTTGTAGATGTCGTCGTCGAACCACCATTGCCAGCGCAGGCCGATGCCCGTGCGCAGATCCTGGCGCCAGTCGTTGCTCGGGTCCTGGCTGGCAAATTCGAGAAAGCCGTACGGCATGACGGTTTGCGCGCTGTTGAACGGCAACTTCCACGCGTGCCCCTGCTGGAAGCGCGACAGCCATTGATGGTCGCCGGCCTTGGTCCACCACGCGGCATCGAGATAGAGAAAGCGTTCCTCCCAATCGCTTTCGTCCACGCGCCAGTCGTTGCGGAAGCGCCCCTGATCGAAAAATGACGCGGTGGAGCGCAGCAGATAATCCGTGGTGGTGTGCCCGTCCTTGCGGTGATTCTCGACCTGATCGGCCAGTTTTTCCGGAATCAGCATTTGCCCCAGGCTCAGGCGGTGGCTGTCGTCGTCATCGAACTGACTCTGCTTGTAGATCTCGCCGTAGAAATTGATGTTGGCCGTGCCCCAGGGCTTGTAGCGCAGGCCCATGCCGGTGCCGAGGGACTCGGCGTAGTTGTAGCGACCGACCCCGCCAAGCAACACGCGACCGTAGGCCGAGAGCGTACTGCCGGCGCGGCTGGGTTCATCACCCAGGGCGTGGTCCCACATCGCCAGTTGCACGTTTTGTGAACTCGAACGGCGCCGGGAACCGGTGGTGTCGTCGGGCAGCAGGAAGTCGTTGGTCGAGACCCCGGCGGGCGACCAGGTGCTGGCGATGGTGCGGGTGTCGCGGCGCGAGAGGGTTTCGTGGGCGCGGCGCTGGCGATAGCGCCGGGCTTCCATGCTGCCGTCCTCGTCGTCCGCCGCCACCGGGTTTTGTTCCAGGTCGATGACCCGGCGCAGTTCCTCGCGGGCCGCGGCGCTGTTTTCGGTTTCGTCGTAACGCAAGGCCAGGGTCTCGCCCAGGCGATAGTCCTCCGGAAAGTCCCGGGTCGCGCTTTGCAGATACGGGATGGCGCGGGCGCGTTCTTCGCGGGTTTCGCTACCGGCCAGGCGCATGCCGTAGTCGGCGCGATAGCGGGGGTTGTCCGGTTCGCGGCGCACGGCTTCGGCCAGCCAGGCCGTGCTTTGCGGCAGGTCGCCAGCCTTTTGCGCGGTGACCGAGGCAGCGTAGTAATGGCCGGCATCCGGTGATTGTTGCAGCGCGGAGCGCTGGCGTTGCAAGGCGAGGGCGTGATCACCCCGGGCATCGGCAATCGCCGCGCCCAGCGCCCACTCATTGGCGCCACGGCTGCGGCTTTGCTGCCAATAACGTTCGGCGGTCTCGGGGTCGCCTGCGTTGAGGGCGCTGCGGCTGGCCGTGAGTCGGGCGTTGTCGCTCAACTGCGACGCCGGGATGCTGCGCCAGATGGCCAGGGCGCCGGGGGAATCCCCGGCGGCTTCCAGTGCGTAGGCCAGCGGCAGGCGGCTGTCGCGGTCGCCGAGTTTTTCCGCAGTTCCGTAGTAAACCACCGCTTCGCCGGGACGATCCGGCATGGCGCAACGGCCCAACGCACGGTAATCGCCAGCGCTCTGCGGATGATCGCCGAGGGCTTGGCGCACCGCATCGCACTGGCCGTTTTCCGCCAGTTGTGCGAGCAATTGGCCACGGGTGGCGGGGTCGACACGATTGATCAGCGAGACCATGCGTTGCTGTTGTGCAGGCGTCAGCTTTTGAGACAGCAGCGACGAGGCATAGAGGGTGGCCAGCCGTTGCAACAGGGGTGCCGGCAGCTTGCCGTTGTGGCGGTCATAGGCGCTTTCGAGCAGTTTCTGCGCGTGTTCACGCTGGCCTGCATTCAACGCCAGATAGGTGGCCTGATCGAGCGAGCGAAGGTTGCCGGTCTGCCGGTAATGCTGCTCCCACAGGGATTGCGCCTGACTGTTGCGACCCAATGCCTGGACCAGTTCGGCCCGGCGCTTGACCACGTCGGCCGTCTGCGGCTGGCTGGCGAGCCAGGCCATGACCTTGTCGCTACGGCCTTCGGCCTGCCACACATCGACAAGTTGTGCTTGCCGGCGACTGTCCCACGGCTCGGGCAAGCGCGTGCCTTGCAGCAGTTCGGTAGCGTGCAGGCGCTCGGCGAGGATCAGCCAGGTCTGCGGGTCTTCGTCGGGCTTGCAGCCCTGCAATTGGCTGAGGGCGGCTTGTGGATCGCGCCGGGACAGCCAATCGACCGTCTCCAGGCAGGGGCGCTGCAACTGGTTGCTCAAGCGTTGCACGGTCGGCGTGTCGCCGGTTTGCCGTGCCAGTTCCCACAAGCGCTGGCTTTGGGCCGGATCGGCAAGGTCGGCCGGTGGCAGCGATTGCATCCAGCGTTGCGCCTGCTGTTGGTGGCCCATGGCAATCGCCCGGTCGACCATGGCCAGTCGCACTTTACGCGCCGCTTCCGGGCTGGGCGCCTGTTGCAACAAGTGCTGCAAGGGCTGCTCGTCCAGGCGCTGCACATAAGCGTTGGCCAGGCGTTCCCAGCCTTTCGCATCGAGCTGCTTATTGGCTGCAAGGGGCGCCAGTTCCTTGATCGTGCCATCCCAGTCACGCAGCTGTTCGGACCAGTTGGCCCGGGCCATCTGCAGGATTTTTGTATCGCCCTTGGGCGGCAGTTGCGCCAGCCAGTCGTGGGCCCGTTGCGCACCGCCGAACTTGGCCAGGCTCAGGCTGTAGGCCTGCCACAGGCGAATGCGCTGATTCAGATTGCTGCTGGCGATCCATTGCTCCACCTGGCTGCTGCCGGGCGGGTCCTGTTCGATCCAGGTCAGGCGCAGGTTGAGCAGGGCGTCGCTGTTTTGCGGGTTGTCCGGCAGTGCCTGAACCGCGTCCTTGTAGCGCCGCTGTTTGGCCAGGGCTTCCACCAGCAGGGCCCGTGCTTCGTCATTCTTCGGCACTTTTTCCAGCAGATGCCGCATCAAGCGCTCGACTTCGGCCCAGTTGCCTTTCTTCGCCTCGCGGTAGCTGCGGTCCATGTAGGGAAAGCTGCGGAACTGCTCGAAATCGCTCAGGGGTTCGGCCCGCACCCAAGTGGCGCTCAGGCTCAGCAACAGGCTGCCGAGGAGCAGGGCATGACGATGGCCGGACTTCATTCAACCTCCCGGGCAATGCTGAAGGCGGCTTGTTGTTCGGCGGCCTGTTCCGCCAGTGCCTGGTCGAGTACCTCTTGGGTGATGATGCCCCGGGAAATCAGGTGTTCGCCCAGGGACATGCGTTCGGCGTCAAAGTCGATCAAGGCCTGATTGAACAGCGATGGCGGGACCATCCCGCGCACTTGCAGCAAGTTGCCCAGCAGCACCTGATGGTGGCTGACGCGCTCAAGCAAGGCTTCATCGTCCTGATGGCGTTCGAGCACTTCGAGCATGTGATGCACGTCCGTACTTTGCCGAGCACTGGGGTACCAATAGCGAATGCCCAGGGTCACCCGACCTTGCGGGGCGAGGCGACAACGCACCGGACGCTTCAACTGCCGGCTGATCGCGCCCAGCGACACCTGGCTGACCGGTCCTTCGGAAGCCAGTACCAGGGTGCTGCCTTCTTCGGCGGCGGGCAGCACGCCGTAGTGGGTGGCGACCTTTCGCGGGACCGCGTCGATCAGGCGCGGGTCGAGCTTGAACGGGTTGAGCGGCGCCCATTCCATATCGAGTTGCTCGGCCAGGGTCTGCACCAGTTGCGTGGTATCGATATGCCCGCGCAACAACAGTTCGTGGCCCAGGCGCCGGCGCACCGGGTTGGTGATCGCCGCTTCCAGTTGTTCTTCGCTGAGCAGGCTTTTTTCCACCAGCCGATGACCCAGCGGTGTGCGCTGCGCCTGGGCCAGCGCGGGGAATTCGTGGGTGGTCTTGTCCCACGCCACGCGGCGCGAATCGCCCATTTCCATGACCTGGCGCAGTGCCCGCAGGTTGGCGAAAAAGTTGACGAAGTTGCTCCACATCATGCGTGGCGCCGACAGCAAGCCTTCGACGATTCCGTAATAGCGGGTGACGAACCAGCCGCGCTGGAACAAGCGATTGACCAGCATCAGGCCGTTGAGCCACAGCAGCGCCGTGAGCAGAGAACTGTCGGTGAGGATCGATGGGTAACGCCAGGCCTCGGGGAACACCAGGGTCACCAGCCACATCACCAGCAACACCAGGAACAGCAGGTTGACCAGGAAACTCAGCAAGTAGGCGATCAGGCCACGGCGGTCACGCCAGAGGAAATAGTTGAGCAGACCCTTGGGGCTCCAGCCGAGGTTCTTCGTGCCCTGGAACACGATGCCGACGATCCAGCGCGATTTCTGCCGGATCGCATGCTGCAAGTCGCGGGGAAAGTGCTCGCGCACGCAGATCACCTGGGAGAACGCGCGGTTCATGCCAAACACCCAGGGTTGCTCCAGCGCCAGCTTCGGGTCGCTCACCGAGTAGCGGGCGAAGATACATTTCATGCCCTTTTGCTTGAGGCGAAAGCCGATGTCGTAGTCCTCGGTCAGGCTCTGCACGTCGAAGGCAATGCCATCGCCGTCCTCGAGCAAGGCACTGACGGCCTTGCGGCTGAAGCAGGTGCCAACCCCGGCGCTGGGCACCTGGCCGGTCAGCGCCTCGCGAACGATGACGTCCTTGCCATGGTTCTCGGCGAACTCGTCGACGTAGTGCCCGGCAGTGAAACCTTTCCATTCCGGGGCATAGGGGTAGACCGGAATCTGGATCAGGTCCTTGCTGGGCAGCAGGTAGTTGAACAGGCGCAGTTCCATCGGCGAAATCACGTCTTCGGCATCGTGCAGGATGAACCCGGCGAACTGGATTTTCGCCTCGCTTTCAAAGCGCAGGATGGCGTCGATGATGTTGTTCAGGCAGTCGGCCTTGCTGGTGGGGCCGGGGCGGGCGCAGATCACCTTGTGCACGTTGGGGTAGTGCAGGCAGACCGCGTCGACGTCGGCCTGTGTCTGCGCATCGTTGGGGTAGGTGCCGACGAAAATCTGATAGTTCTCGTAGTCGAGGGTCGAGGCCGCCAGGCGGGCCATCTCGCCGACCACGCCGACTTCGTTCCACGCCGGCACCATGATCGCCAGCGGTTTTTCGCCGATGCTGTACAGGCGCTGCTCATCGGCGCGTTTGAATTTTTCATAGATGCGCCAGCGGCGGATCAGCTTGCGGGTCCAGTACACCAGGTCGATGAACAGGTCATCGAGTCCCAGTACAAACATCAGCAGTGCGAGGGTAATTGCCAGGTATTTGAGTCCGAACAGCACATAGGCGAAAAAATCCACCAGGCCGAAACTCATACCGCTTTACCCTTTGCCGCGCGTTGTTTGAGCCAGGTCGCCAGGCGGTTGGCGATGCGCTCGCTGGCATGGCCATCGCC
This sequence comes from Pseudomonas putida, assembly GCF_003228315.1. Taxonomy (NCBI): domain Bacteria; kingdom Pseudomonadati; phylum Pseudomonadota; class Gammaproteobacteria; order Pseudomonadales; family Pseudomonadaceae; genus Pseudomonas; species Pseudomonas putida. The sequence goes on along the minus strand of NZ_CP029693.1, from coordinate 1,343,556 downwards.
GTAGGGGCAGTGCGGGCGGCTCATGCGCTGGAAGGTGGCGTCGTCGTCAAACAACAGGCTGGCCTGCTTGACGATGCGGTCGGTGTCGGTGCCCACCAGCAATACCGTCCCGCCTTCGAGCACCGATGGCCGCTCGGTCACGTCGCGCAGCACCAGCAGCGGTTTGCCAATGGCCGGCGCTTCTTCCTGGATGCCGCCGGAGTCGGTCACGATGAAATGCGCACGTCCCATCAGCCAGACGAAATGCTGGTAGTCCTGGGGGGCGATCAGATAGATGTTGGGTTTGCCCGACAGCACGCTGTACACCGCTTGCTGCACCTGCGGATTGAGGTGTACCGGGTAGACGAATTGCACATCGGGGTAACGGTCGGCAAGGGTGGCCAGGGCCAGGCAGATGTTGCGAAAGCCTCCGCCGAAGTTTTCCCGGCGATGCCCGGTGATCAGCACCATGCGGCGTTTGTCGTCGAGCACGGCCAGCGGCGAGTCGGCGGCGGGCTGCCAGCCGGTGGCCTGTTGGTGATTGCGCATCCAGAGCAGCGCGTCAATCACCGTGTTGCCGGTGACTTCGATATTGGCCTTGGGCACGCCCTCGTGCAGCAGGTTGTCTTCGTTCTTGGTGGTCGGGGCGAAATGCAGGTCGGCGATGACCCCGGTCAGGTGGCGATTGGCTTCCTCCGGCCAGGGCGCGCGCAAGTTGCCGGTGCGCAAGCCGGCTTCGACATGGCCGATGGGGATCTGGCGATTGAACGCGGCGAGGGCGGCGATGAAGCTGGTGGTCGTGTCGCCATGGACCAGCACGATATCCGGTCGCACGCGCATGTAGGTGCTGTCCAGGTGCTCCAGCAACTGTTCGGAGAGGCCGTTGAGGGTCTGGTCCTGGGTCATCACGTGCAGGTCTTCGTCGACCGTCAGCTCGAAGGAGTCGAGTACCTGCTTGAGCATCTCCCGGTGCTGGCCGGTCGAGCAGATGTTCAGTTCGATCCCGGGCCAGTTACGCAGGACCCGGGCCAGGGGTGCCATCTTGATGGCTTCCGGTCGTGTGCCGAACACCATCATGACTTTGAAGGACATGAATGCCTCCCGGTCCAGCTGGCGCGAAATACGTCGCAGCTGTTAAGACGCCTTATCACTTGGATATTGAATAAAGCAGCCGGACGGGGGGTTGTCCAACGCAGATGTTTCCTACGGTTTTTCGGGAGCAGTCCCACGGGAAGCTCGGAAACGGGAAACGCCTTGAAGTGATAATTTTTTGTGCCGTCGTCCCGGCCCATCGCAGCAGAGGAACTTCAACCGTGCTTGAACACGCTATTTCATCCGTTGGGATCACACCCGAATGCCATTGGGAGTGCTATTTTGAGTGTCTCTAAAAGCATCCCAAGGAACTGTTTCATGACACACATCGTGCTTTCGCAGGTCGTGGCAAGCATCTCTGAACTGAAAAGAAACCCTATGGGGACAGTGGCTGCGGGCGGGGGAGAGTCCGTTGCAATTCTCAACCGTAACGAGCCTGCCTTCTATTGCGTCCCTGCCAGGGAATATGAGGCACTGATGAGCCGTCTGGAAGACCTGGAGCTGATTGCACTCTGCAAGGAGCGAGAAAACGATCCGACCATAAAGGTTTCCATTGATGACCTATGAGCTGGAGTTTTCGGAAAAAGCCTGGAAAGAATGGAAGAAGCTCGGCGCAACCGTGAGGGATCAGTTCAAGAAGAAGCTTCAGGAGCGGCTTGTCAATCCGCACGTACCGGGAGACCGGCTTAACGGACTCGGGAATGCCTACAAGATCAAATTGCGCAGTGCCGGCTATCGATTGGTCTACAGGGTCGTCGATGAAGTTCTGGTCATCACCGTCATAGCGGTCGGAAAAAGGGAGCGGGGTGAGGTCTACACGGACGCCGGCAGCCGATAACACAAGTTGCAACGCACCATGCCCATTTCAGAAACATCCCCCGCACCATTTGTGAACCAGATACCCGCCTGCGTAGCCAACGGTAGCGCTACGCCATCGTCCCCTTCGGTAACACCCTTTCTTCGTTTCAATCCATCTGTTTGATTCAAAACACTTTTCAATCTTCCCTACATTCCCTGTCCGAGCTGTGGCACACTTTCTGCTGTCTGTTCCGCTGTTACATACTAAGTTCCGGTATAGCGGAATAAACATCATCCTGGAGTGCTTGCCATGCATCACCGTCCTTCCTTGTTCAAAGCGTGTGTTCTTTTAATCGCGGCCTCTGCCGCTGCCGTGGGCGTGGCCCAGGCGGCGGACAGCAAGCTCGATAGCGTTCTGGCCCGTGGCAAAGTGATTGTAGGCACCGGCAGCACCAATGCGCCGTGGCACTTCCAGGGGGCGGATGGCAAGTTGCAGGGTTTTGATATCGACATTGGCCACATGATCGCCAAGGGGTTGTTCAATGACCCGGAGAAGGTTGAGTACGTGGTGCAGTCTTCCGATGCGCGAATTCCCAACCTGCTGACCGACAAGGTCGACATCAGCTGCCAGTTCATCACCGTGACCGCCAGCCGTGCCCAGCAGGTGGCGTTCACCCTGCCGTACTACCGTGAAGGCGTCGGCCTGCTGCTGCCGGCCAACAGCAAGTACAAGGAAATCGACGACATGCAGGCTGCCGGCGACAAGGTGACGGTGGCCGTGCTGCAGAACGTGTACGCCGAGGAACTGGTGCATCAGGCGCTGCCCAAGGCCAAGGTCGATCAGTACGACAGCGTGGACCTGATGTACCAGGCCGTGAACTCCGGCCGCGCCGACGCGGCGGCCACCGATCAGTCCTCGGTCAAATACCTGATGGTGCAGAACCCTGGCCGCTATCGCAGCCCGGCCTACGCCTGGAGCCCGCAAACCTATGCCTGCGCGGTCAAGCGCGGCGATCAGGACTGGCTGAACTTCGTCAACACCACCTTGCATGAAGCCATGACCGGCGTGGAGTTCCCGACCTACGCGGCGTCGTTCAAGAAGTGGTTCGGTGTAGAACTTCCTTCGCCTGCAATCGGTTTCCCCGTCGAATTCAAATGATCCCGTGAGAGCGGGGCGCTAAAACGCCCCGCTCAAGGTACTGCCGACCATGAACTATCAGTTGAACTTTGCCGCCGTGTGGCGCGATTTCGACACCTTGCTGGCGGGGCTCGGTCTGGGCCTGGAGCTGGCGCTGGTGTCGATCGCCATCGGCTGCGTGATCGGCCTGCTGATGGCGTTTGCCTTGCTGTCCAAGCATCGCCCGTTGCGGGTGCTGGCCTCGGTGTATGTCACGGTGATCCGTAACACGCCGATCCTGGTGTTGATTCTGTTGATCTACTTCGCCTTGCCGAGCCTGGGGATTCGTCTGGACAAGATTCCCTCGTTCATCATCACCCTGTCGTTGTACGCCGGGGCGTACCTGACCGAAGTGTTCCGCGGCGGATTGCTCAGCATTCCCAAGGGCCAGCGCGAAGCCGGCCTGGCGATCGGCCTGGGCGAATGGCAGGTCAAGGCTTACGTCACGGTGCCTGTGATGTTGCGCAATGTGCTGCCGGCCTTGTCGAACAACTTCATTTCGCTGTTCAAGGACACCTCCCTGGCGGCGGCGATTGCCGTGCCGGAGCTGACCTATTACGCGCGCAAGATCAATGTCGAGAGCTACCGGGTGATCGAGACCTGGCTGGTGACCACGGCGCTCTATGTGGCGGCCTGTTACCTCATTGCCATGATGCTGCGTTACCTCGAACAGCGTCTGGCGATCCGCCGATAGGAGCCCCACATGTACGAATCTCCCAGTTGGTTGCATGAGTTGTGGGTGGCCCGCGATGTGTTGTGGCAGGGCTTTTTGACCAGCGTGCAGTGTTCGGCCCTGGCGATTCTGCTGGGCACGCTGCTCGGGGTGTTCTCCGGTCTGGTCCTGACATACGGCAAGTTCTGGATGCGCGCGCCGTTTCGTTTTTATGTCGATGTTATTCGCGGCACGCCGGTGTTCGTGCTGGTGCTGGCGTGCTTTTACATGGCACCGGCGCTGGGCTGGCAGATCAGCGCGTTCCAGGCCGGTGCCCTGGGGCTGACGCTGTTTTGCGGCTCCCACGTGTCGGAAATCGTGCGCGGTGCCTTGCAGGCTTTACCGCGCGGACAAATGGAAGCGAGCAAGGCGATCGGCCTGACCTTCTATCAGGCCCTGGGCTACGTGCTGTTGCCCCAGGCACTGCGGCAGATCCTGCCGACCTGGGTCAACTCGTCCACCGAGATCGTCAAGGCCTCGACCCTGCTGTCGGTGATCGGCGTTGCGGAGTTGCTGCTCAGCACCCAGCAGATCATCGCCCGGACCTTCATGACCCTTGAGTTTTACCTGTTCGCCGGATTTCTGTTTTTCGTCATCAACTACGGCATCGAGTTACTCGGCCGGCACATTGAAAAGCGGGTGGCCTTGCCATGACACAGACTCAAACCAACGCACAAAACGGCCAACCCTTGCTGGACATTCGCGGCCTGCACAAACGCTATGACCAACTCGAAGTGCTCAAGGGCGTCGACCTGACCATGCAGCGTGGCAACGTCGTGACGCTGATCGGTTCCAGCGGCTCGGGCAAGACCACGCTGCTGCGCTGCGTGAACATGCTCGAAGAGTTCCAGGGCGGGCAGATCCTGCTCGATGGCGAATCCATCGGTTATGACGAGGTCAACGGCAAGCGCATTCGCCACGCGGAAAAGGTCATCGCCCGCCATCGCGCCATGACCGGCATGGCCTTCCAGCAGTTCAACCTGTTCCCGCACCTCACCGCCTTGCAGAACGTCACGTTGGGTTTGCTCAAGGTGAAGAAACTGCACAAGGACGAGGCGGTGGCCCTGGCGGAAAAATGGCTGGAGCGCGTCGGCCTGCTGGAGCGCCGCGATCACTATCCGGGGCAGTTGTCCGGCGGTCAGCAGCAGCGCGTGGCGATTGCCCGGGCGATTGCGATGAACCCGAGCCTGATGCTGTTTGACGAAGTGACTTCGGCGCTGGACCCGGAGCTGGTCAGCGAAGTGCTCAACGTGATCAAGGGCCTGGCGGACGATGGCATGACCATGTTGCTGGTGACCCACGAAATGCGTTTCGCCTTCGAGGTCTCGGACAAGATCGTTTTCATGAACAAGGGGCGCATCGAAGAGCAGGGGCCACCCAAGGAGCTGTTCGAGCGCCCACAGTCGCCGCGTCTGGCTGAATTTCTCAAAAGCACGCGGTTTTAAACACTCGATTTTCAATCAGGAGAAACACTCATGAGCATTACTCGTTACGGCACCGGCAGTTCCGCCGCTGGCGGCACGCCGCGTCCTTTCGCCCGCGCCGTTGAAGCCGATGGCTGGCTGCACGTATCCGGCCAGGTGCCGGCGAAGGATGGCGAGATCATTGTGGGTGGCATCGTCGAGCAGACCCACCAGACCATGCAGAACCTGATCGCGATACTCCAGGAGGCCGGTTATGGCCTGGAAGATGTGGTGCGTGCCGGGGTGTGGCTGGATGATCCGCGGGATTTCACCAGTTTCAACAAGGTGTTTGCCGAGTACTTCAAGCCTGAGCATGCACCGGCCCGGGCCTGCGTGCAGGCGAGCATGATGGTTGACTGCAAGGTCGAGATCGACTGCATCGCGTACAAGAAAAAGGCCTGAACCGAGGTGTGCCCATCGCGGGCAAGCCTTGCTCCTACAGGGTCTCACCGTCTGTAGGAGCAAAGCTTGCTCGCGATGGCGGCCTAACAGTCACCGCAAGACCCTAGGTAAACTCCCGGCACTTTGTATGGGAACCACACACATGACCGAAGACACCATCAAGCGCCGGGCACGCGGTCTGGACCGGGCGTTCGATATCCTCGATTTCCTCAAGGAAGTCGGCCAGCCCCTGCGCCCGAACGACATCGCCAACGGGATCGGCAGCCCCAAATCCACCGTGTATGAACTGGTGGCTTCGCTACTGGAACGACGGATTCTGGAGCCGGTGGGCAAGGACGGTCACGTTTACCTCGGCCGTCAGCTGTACTTTCTTGGCCAGGCACATCTGCGCCATTTCGACCTGACCCGCGAGGCCGATCACGCCCTGCAGGAAATCGTCAGCCAGACCCGCGAAACCGCGCAGATGTGCCTGCTCAACGGGCGCAAATACACCGTGGCGCTGATGAAGGAAGGGGAGCGGCATTTCCGCATTTCCTCGGACATCGGCGAAAACGCGCCAATCCCCTGGACCGCCTCCGGGCGCCTGTTGTTGGCGCACCTGAGCGACCAGGCAATCGTCGACCTGATCGACCATGACGACTTCATTCTGCCCAACGGTGAACGCTTGCCGCTTGAGCAATTTCTGCAGGAAATCCGTCAGGCCGGCATCGACGGCTTTTTCTCCTTCGACAGCGTCGCCGACACCTTTACCCATTGCTTCGCCGCCCCGGTCAAAGACCCCAACGGCGTGGCCATTTGCACCTTGTGCATCGTCGCCCCGCGCGCCGATGCCAAGGCTCATTACAACGACTACCGCCGGGTGCTGATCGAGAGCGCGAACAGCCTGGCCCGTCGCATCAACGAATAACAGCGGCTGCCCGCAGCCGCGAATGTGAGGAGTTCAACCATGTCTTCTGCCCCCAATACCGCCAACGTGGATAAGGGCGCTGCGCAAGTCGGCGCCAGCCTGGTCCGCGACGTCAGCCTGCCGGCCCTGGTGCTGCACCGCGAGGCGCTGGAACACAACATTCGCTGGATGCAGGACTTCGTCAGCAACAGCGGCGCCGAGCTTGCGCCTCACGGCAAGACCAGCATGACCCCGGCGCTGTTCCGTCGCCAACTGGACGCCGGCGCCTGGGGCATCACCCTGGCCAGCGCCACGCAAACCCGCGCGGCCTACGCCCATGGCGTACGCCGGGTGTTGATGGCCAACCAACTGGTGGGTACGCCGAACATGGCGCTGATTGCCGACCTGCTGGCTGACCCGAATTTCGACTTCTATTGCATGGTCGATCACCCGGATAACGTGGCGGATCTCGGTGCCTATTTCGCCTCGCGCGGCGTGCGCCTGAACGTGATGATCGAATACGGCGTGGTTGGCGGGCGTTGCGGTTGCCGCAGCGAACAGGAAGTGCTCGACCTGGCCAAGGCCATTGCCGCACAACCGGCATTGGCCCTGACCGGCATTGAAGGCTACGAAGGGGTGATCCACGGCGATCACGCCATCAGCGGCATTCGCGCCTTCGCCCAGTCGCTGGTGCGTTTGGCGGTGCAGTTGCAGGACAGCGGTGCATTCGCCATCGCCAAGCCGATCGTCACCGCGTCCGGTTCGGCCTGGTATGACCTGATCGCCGAAGAGTTCGAGGCACAGAACGCCGGCGGGCGTTTCCTCAGTGTGCTGCGTCCGGGCAGCTACGTGGCCCATGACCACGGCATCTATAAGGAAGCGCAATGCTGCGTGCTCGACCGTCGCAGCGATCTGCAGGAAGGCCTGCGCCCGGCGCTGGAAGTCTGGGCCCACGTGCAGTCGTTGCCGGAGCCGGGCTTCGCGGTGATCGCCCTGGGCAAGCGCGACGTGGCTTACGATGCCGGTTTGCCGGTGCCATTGCTGCGTTACAAGGCCGGCGTGGTGCCGGCCAAGGGCGACGATGTTGGCGGTTGCAAGGTGACGGCGGTGATGGACCAGCATGCGTTCATGACCGTGGCGCCGGGGGTGGAATTGCGGGTGGGGGACATCATTTCGTTTGGCACCTCGCACCCGTGCCTGACGTTCGACAAGTGGCGCACGGGGTGTCTGGTGGATGAGCAGTTGAACGTCATCGAGAACATGGAAACCTGTTTCTAAGGTTCAAGACCGCGGCGCGGCCATCGCGAGCAGGCTCGCTCCTACAATGGAATGCGTTTCCCTGTAGGAGCGAGCCTGCTCGCGATGGCGGTGGCCCAGACACCAAAGCAACACCAGAGACTCCTCACATGAACACCATCAACACCCTGGGCCCCAACACCCCCCGCATCGCCCTGATCGGCGAATGCATGATCGAGCTGCAACACCGCGCCGACGGCAGCCTGCAACAGAGCTTCGGCGGCGACACCCTGAACACCGCCGTCTACCTGTCCCGTGAGCTCGGCGCGGCCGGCAGCGTGGATTACGTCACCGCCCTGGGCGATGACAGTTTCAGCGATGCCATGTGCCAGAGCTGGGCCGAAGAGAACATCGGCCTGGAAATGGTCCAGCGCTTGCCCGGCCGCCTGCCGGGGCTGTACTGCATCCAGACCGACGCCGCCGGTGAACGGCGCTTTCTCTACTGGCGCAATGAAGCCGCGGTGCGCGATTGCTTCACCACCCCGGCTGCCGAGCCGATCCTCGCGGCGCTGCCGGATTACGACGTGCTGTATTTCAGCGGCATCACCCTGGCGGTGCTGGGCGTGCAAGGTCGGAAAAAATTGCTCGAAACCCTGATCGAAGCCCGGCAACGGGATGCGCGGATCGTGTTCGACAACAACTACCGGCCACGGCTGTGGGCCTCGGTCGAAGAGGCGCGGACGGCCTATCGCAGCGTGCTGCCTTACGTCGACCTGGCGCTGCTGACCGTCGATGACGAACAGGCGCTGTTCCACTTTGCCGACTGCGCGGCGGTGTTCGAGGCGTACGAGCAGATTGGCACCCCGGAAGTGGTGCTCAAGCGCGGCGCCGAGGCATGTTTGATTCGTTGTGAGGGTGAGGCGTTCGAGGTGCCGGCGCAGAAGGTCGAGCGGGTGGTGGACACCACGGCGGCGGGGGATTCGTTCAGTGCGGCGTATTTGGCCAGTCGGCTCAAGGGCGGTAGCCCGGTAGAGGCGGCCGAGGCGGGGCATCGGTTGGCGAGTCGGGTGATTCAGGTGCCGGGGGCGCTGATCCCGAGGTAAGTGTTGGATGGCCGCTGGCTGCGCCATCGGATCGCGAGCAGGCTCGCTCCTACAGTGGAGTGCGGTCAACTGTAGGAGCGAGCCTGCTCGCGATCGCGCTCTGCTGCCAAGCACTCAATCCCGGAAAAACACCTGCACCAGGTGATACCCGAACTTGCTCTTGATTGGCCCATGCACCACCCGCAGCGGTTTCTTGAAGATCACCGCATCGATCGCCCCGACCATCTGCCCTGGCCGCACTTCACCCAGGTCGCCGCCACGTTTGCCGGAAGGGCAGGTGGAATACTTCTTGGCCAAAACATCGAACGCTTCGCCTTTGGCGATGCGTTGCTTGAGTTGCTCGGCTTCTTCGGCGGTTTTCACCAGAATGTGGCGGGCTTGAGCTTTCATGGGGCAGGTACCTTGTAACGGTGCTTTCAACAGGGGGCGCGATTATGCCCTAACTCATTCGGAACGGCCGATCATCGTGCGAATCTTGTTGGCCAGCAGATCAATGGAAAACGGCTTGGCCACCATGTCCATGCCTTCTTCGAGAAATCCCTGGCGTTCGGCGGCCATCTGCGCGTAGCCGGTCATGAACAGCACTTTGATGAGTGGCCGGTGCTGACGGGCGATTTCCGCCAATTGCCGACCGTTCATGCCTGGCAGGCCGACATCGGTGACCAGCAGATCGACCCGCATACTTGATTCGAGCAAGGGCAGGGCGGTCTTTGCGTCTTCGGCTTCGTAGGCGCGATACCCCAACTCGGTGAGCAGGCTCAGCACCAGCATGCGCACCGCCGGATCGTCCTCCACCAGCACCACGGTTTCCCCGGCAATCGCCGGCGGTGCCTCGCTGATGACCGGCGACAGCACATCGTGCGACTCCTCATCCAGCAGTCGCGGCAGGTACAGGCGCACGTTGGTGCCCTGGCCGGGCATGCTGAAAATGCTGACGTGCCCGCCCGACTGCTGGGCAAAGCCGTAGATCATCGACAACCCCAGTCCCGTGCCCTGGCCGATGGGCTTGGTGGTGAAGAACGGATCGAAGGCCTTGGCCAACACCTTGGGGGTCATGCCGGTGCCGTTGTCACTGACCGCGATCATCACATAGTCGCCAGCCTTGACCGGCTCCAGAATGTTGACGTCACTGCCGTCCAGATACACGTTGGCGGTTTCGATACATAGCTGGCCGCCGTCAGGCATCGCGTCCCGGGCGTTGATCACCAGATTGAGCAGGGCGTTTTCCAGTTGGCTGACGTCGGTGCTCACCGACCAGAGCTTTTCTGCCAGTTGCAGTTTGAGCTCTATGTGGTCGCCCTTGGTGCGGCTGAACAGGTCTTCCAGTGAATGGATCAGATCGTTGGCATTGAGCGGCTTGCGGTCCAGCGACTGGCGTCGGGAAAACGCCAGCAAGCGATGGGTGAGGGCGGCGGCGCGGTTGGCCGAAGACACCGCCGCTTCGGTGAACCGGGCGATTTCCGATGTACGCCCTTCGGCAATGTAGCGTTGCATCAGGTCCAGACTGCCGATGATCCCGGTGAGCATGTTGTTGAAGTCATGGGCAATGCCGCCGGTGAGCTGCCCGACGGCTTCCATTTTCTGCGCATGGCGCAAGGCCTCTTCGGCGCGTTCACGCTCGAACATTTCGTTTTGCAGGCGCTGATTGGTCTCGGCCAGTTGCCGGGTCCGTGCAGCGACCCGTTCTTCGAGGGTCTCGTTGAGGTTGCGCAGGGCTTCTTCAGTCTGTTTGCGTTCGGTTTCGTCGATCACGAAGATGTAAAAGCCGTTCACCGCGCCATCGGCGCCATGGCGCGGCAAGTAGTTCATCAAGGCGTGGCGGATGCTGCCGTCCCGGTGCGGCGTGTTGATGCTGAAACAGCAAGGCCTGCCGGTCAGCGCCTGGGCAATGTACTCGGCGCGCAAAGCGTAGGCTTCATCGCCCAGCACTTCGCGTACGGTGCGGCCGTAGAGTTCCTGGGGTGTCAGGCCGTACCAGTCCAGGTACGCGGAATTGTTCAGGCGAAAGCGTTCCTCGCGGTCGACGTAACTGATCAGGATCGGCATGGCGTTGATGATCAGTTGCAACTCGGTCTGGCTCTGGCGCAGCGCCTGTTCGGTGTTCTTGCGTTCGGTCAGGTCCAGGGCGGCGCCGAGGAAGCGGATCGGCCGGCCATGGTGGTCCTTGTAGCAACGGCCGCGGGCAAACACCCAGCGCAATTGGCCGTCGGCCTGCAACAGACGGTATTCCTCGGCGTATTCGGTGCCTTCATTGATGCAGTGTTTGATGCTGCGGGCGATCAGGGCACGGTCCTGCGGGTGGACCCCGTGCAGATACGCGCTGATTGGCAACTGCCCGGCCATGGCCGGGTCGATGCCGTGCAATTGTGCGAAACGCGCGTCGGCGATGAAGCGGTCCTCGCTGATGTCCCAGTCCCAGGTGCCCACCGCGTCGGTGGCGGCGAGGGCCAGTTGCAGGCGTTCCTCGGTGTCCTGTTGCGCCTTGAGGCTGGCGGCAGAGCGCTGTTCCAGTTCCAGGGCGATACGACGACGCTCGTTGGTTTCGATGGCGGTGACCAGGATGCCGGCGACTTCGGCTTTTTCATCGCGGATGGGGCTGTAGGTCAGGTCCAGCCAGAAGTCGGAATCCTTGCCGTCGCGCTGCAAGGTAAAGCGCTGCTCGCTGTAGGTCCGCACCTGGCCCTGTAGGACGGCGCTGTAAATCGGGTCGGTAAAGTCCTTGAGTTCCGGCCAGATCTGGTGAGTTGGCTGTCCGAACGCGTGTGGGTGCTTGCTGCCGGCCAGCAGGGCGAAGCCATCGTTGTAGATCTGTGTCAGCTGCGGTCCCCAGAGCAGCAGCATCGGCATCGGCGAATGAATCACGATGTCCACGGCGGTCCGCAGGCTCTGCGGCCAGGCACTCGCGTCGCCCAATGGGCTGTTTGCCCAGTCCAGGCGGGCAATCAGGGCCTGGGCATCGCTGCCGGTAGGTGATGCACTCATCAAGGTTTCCTGAACATGTGCCGGTAAGACGACGTCTACTCTGTTGTTGAGCGGTTTTCCGCGGCCCGATTTTGGGGTCGTTTCTTTCAATTGAATGCTTCGCGGGTGCTTTTTGCCATGGAAATCGATGCGTTGTTAAAACGACTGGCCAGCCAGAATGGGTCCGACCTTTACCTGTCGACGGGCGCACCGCCCAGTGCGCGGTTCGACGGGGTGCTGACGCCACTGGCGGAGCAATCGTTCAAACCGGGGGAAATCGCGCTCATCGCCGCCTCCATCATGGACGCCGAACAGCGCCTTGAGTTCGATCGTGAACTGGAAATGAACCTGGCGATTTCCCTGCCGGGGGTCGGCCGCTTCCGGGTCAATATCTTCAAGCAGCGCAACGATGTGTCGATGGTAGTACGCAACGTCAAACTCGACATCCCGCGCTATGAAGACCTCAAGCTGCCGCCGGTGCTGCTGGAGACCGTGATGCTCAAGCAGGGCCTGATGCTGTTCGTCGGGGCCACCGGCTCGGGCAAGTCCACGTCGCTGGCGGCGTTGATCGATTACCGCAACCGACACAGTCGCGGACATATCGTCACCATCGAGGACCCCATCGAATTCATCCATCGGCATAAAAACTCGATCATCAACCAGCGCGAAGTGGGGGTGGACACCCGAAGTTTTCACATGGCCCTGAAAAACACCCTGCGCCAGGCACCGGACGTGGTGCTGATCGGTGAAATCCGCGACCGCGAAACCATGGAGCACGCGCTGGCCTTCGCCGACACCGGGCACCTGGTGATTTCCACCTTGCATGCGCACAACGCCAGCCAGGCGCTGGATCGCGTGATCAATTTCTTTCCCGAAGAGCGCCGGGGGCAGTTGCTCCACGATCTGGGCAACAACCTCAAGGCCTTCGTTTCGCAACGCTTGGTGCGTGCCCGTGACGGTGGGCGGCGGGTTGCAGTGGAAGTGCTGCTGGGGACGCCGACGGTTGGTGATCTGATCCGCCTCAATCGTCTGGATGACTTGAAGGAGATCATGGAGAAATCCACCGCCCAGGGTATGCAGACCTTCGATGCGGCGCTGTATGAGCTGGTGGTGGAGGGCGCGATCAGTGAGGAAGAGGCGTTGAAAAATGCTGATTCGGTGAACAATTTGCGATTGCGGGTGAAATTGCACGCCGAGGCCATTCCGGGCACTCACACGCCACCGGGCGATTGGGGCCTGATGGATTGACGTCTTGCACCTGTAGGAGCGAGCCCTGCTCGCGATGAACCTGAGAGCGCCGCGGGGTGTCAGGCTCCCGACGTTATCGTTGACGACCATCGCGAGCAGGGCTCGCTCCTACAGGGGAAATGTGGTCGTTCCCGCGCAATGTGTGGGGACGATCATTCAGTTCTGCAGTTCGGGGCGGTCGCGAAATTGCTCCAGCGCCTCGGGGTTCGCCAGCGCATCGGTGTTCCTGACCTTCTGCCCATGCACCACATTGCGCACCGCCAGCTCGACAATCTTGCCGCTGATGGTCCGGGGAATGTCGGTCACCGCGATGATCTTCGCCGGCACATGGCGCGGCGTGGTGTTGGCACGAATGACCTGGCGGATCTGCTGTTGCAGCGTTTCATCCAGCGTCACGCCGTCCTGCAGGCGCACGAACAACACCACCCGTACGTCGTCCTGCCACTGCTGACCAATGGCCACGCTGTCGAGCACCTGCGGGACTTTTTCCACCTGGCGATAGATTTCCGCCGTGCCAATGCGCACGCCGCCGGGATTGAGCACCGCGTCGGAGCGCCCGTGGATCATCATCCCGCCATCGAGCAGTTGCTCGGCGTAGTCGCCCTGGGCCCAGACGCCGGGGAACTGGCTGAAATACGAGGCGCGCAGCTTTTCGCCATCAGGGTCATGCCACAGGCCGATGGGCATGGCCGGGAAGTGCCGGGTGCACACCAGTTCACCTTTTTCGCCGATCACCGGCTGGCCCTCGTCGTTCCACACCTCGACGGCCATCCCGAGGCTTTTGCCCTGCATTTCGCCACGACGTACCGGTTGCAGGGGATTGCCGTTGGCGAAGCAGGAAATGATATCGGTGCCACCCGACATCGATGCCAGACACAGGTCAGGCTTGAGATCGCGGTACACGTAGTCGTAGCTCTGCGGTGACAGCGCGGAACCGGTGCAGAGCAAGGTCTTCAGGCTGCCCAGGTCATGACTTTGCGCAGGTTTGACGCCGCTGCTTTCCAGGGTGGCGAGGAATTTTGGGCTGGTGCCAAAGACGCTGATGCGTTCGTCGTCGATCAGATCAATCAAACGCTCCGGGACAGGCTCGAACGGCGAGCCGTCATACAGCACTACCGAACTGCCGACTGCCAGGGCCGAGACCAGCCAGTTCCACATCATCCAGCCGCAGGTGGTGTAGTAGAACAGGCGCTCGCCAGGGCCGAGATCGCAATGCAGGCCGTGTTCCTTGACGTGTTGCAGCAGCACGCCGCCGGTGCCGTGGATGATGCACTTGGGCACGCCGGTGGTGCCGCTGGAATAGAGGATGTACAGCGGGTGGTCGAAGGGCACGGCGACGAAGTCCGGCTTGCCGCCCGGACAGTAGAAGTCGTCCCAGAGCGTGACATTGGCAGAGGTGTGGAAGTCTTCGATGTGCGTGTGGGGCTGCGCGTAGGGCACGACGACCAGCTGTCGCAGCGATGGCAGGCGTTCGAGAATTTCGTTGAGCTTGACCCGTTGGTCGATCTCTTTGCCGGCATAGCGGTAGCCGGCGCAGGTCACCAGGACTTTCGGCTCGATCTGGCCGAAACGGTCAATGACCCCTTGAGTGCCGAAGTCTGGCGAAGAGCAGGACCAGATCGCCCCGAGGCTGGTGGTGGCGAGCATCGCCACCAGGGTTTGCCAAGTGTTGGGCATGCACGCGGCCACCCGGTCGCCCACGCCGACACCGGCGGCGATCAAGCCATTCTGGAAACCGGCGACATGCTCGGCCAGTTCAGCCCAGCTCAGGTGTTCGCGCTGGCCGTTTTCCGCCACGGCAATGACTGCGATGGCATCGTCGCGGCGGCGCAGGAGGTGTTCGGCGAAGTTCAGGGTGGCACCGGGAAACCAATGGGCGTCGGGCATTTGCGAGCCTTCTACCAGCACCGCGTCGGGTTGCTCATGGAAGCGGATATCGAAGAAATCGACGATCGCCTGCCAGAAGTCCGGGCGCTGATCGATGGACCATTGATGCAGGGCAGGGTAGTCGTCGAGGTGCAGGTGGTGACGCTTGATGACGAAGCGGCGAAAAGCTTCCATGCGGGTTTTGGCGATGCGTTCGGGGCTGGGTTGCCAGAGTATTTCGGACATGATTTGCCTCTTCTTGTTAGCGAGTGCTGCGCACTCGATCGCGGGCAAGCCTTGCTCCTACAGGACCAAGGTGCACTTGTAGGAGCAAGGCTTGCCCGCGATGAACGATAACGCGGTCCGTTGGCGAGTTATTGCGCCAACCACCCACCATCCACATTCCACGCCGCCCCCCGCACCTGGCTGCCAGCCTCGCTGCACAGGAACAGCACCAGCTCGCCCAGTTGCGGCGGGGTGACGAACTCCAGTGACGGCTGCTTCTCCGCCAGCAGGTCATGTTGCGCCTGTTGCGGGTCGATACCCGTCGCGGCGCGATCATCGATCTGTTTCTGCACCAGCGGCGTCAGTACCCAGCCTGGGCAAATCGCGTTGCAGGTGACGTTGCTGGTGGCGGTTTCCAGGGCGACGACCTTGGTCAGGCCGATCACGCCATGCTTGGCCGCCACATAAGCCGCCTTGCCGGTCGAGCCGACCAGGCCATGCACTGAAGCAATGTTGATCACCCGGCCCCAACCCTTGGCGCGCATGCCCGGCAGACTCAGGCGCGTGCTATGGAACACCGAGGACAGATTGATGGCGATGATCGAATCCCAGCGCTCCACCGGGAACTCGTCCACTGGTGCCACATGCTGGATACCGGCGTTGTTCACCAGGATGTCGACGCCGCCGAATTCTCGTTCGACGTAGGCAATCATGTCGGCGATCTGCGCCGGATCACTGACATCGGCGGGGTGATGGCCGACCTTGCCGCCGAACTGGCCGACCTCGGCGATCACTTTCGACGCATCGCCGAAACCGTTGAGGACCAGATTGGCGCCCGCCTTGGCCAGGCTCAGGGCGATGCCCAAGCCGATGCCGCTGGTGGAGCCGGTGACCAGTGCGGTCTTGCCTGAAAGAGTCGTCATCTATACCTCACACAATGCCAGTGGCGTAGAAAGTGCCGATTACCACGAAGACCGCCAGGGTCTTGATCAGCGTAATACAGAATATGTCTTTGTAAGCTTCACGGTGGGTCAGGCCAGTGACCGCCAGCAGGGTAATCACCGCGCCGTTGTGCGGCAGGGTGTCCATGCCGCCGCTGGCCATCGCGGCCACGCGGTGCAGCACTTCCAGCGGGATGTTGGCGGCGTGGGCGGCGCTGATGAACTGCTCGGACATCGCCGCCAGGGCGATGCTCATGCCACCCGACGCGGACCCGGTGATACCGGCCAGCAAGGTCACGGTAATCGCTTCGTTGACCAGCGGATTGGGAATGCTTTTGAGCCAGTCGGCCAGTACCAAAAAGCCCGGCAACGAGGCGATCACCGCACCGAAGCCGTATTCCGAGGCGGTGTTCATCGCCGCCAGCAGCGCGCCGCTCACTGCACTCTTACTGCCTTCGGCCAGTTTGCTGCGAATGGCCTGGAAACCGAATGCCAGCACCATGAGGATGCCCACCAGCAGCGCCGCCTGAACCGCCCAGATCGCGGTGAGCTTGGCGATATCGGTGGTGACCGGCGCGGCCATGCCCGGCAGCGCCAGGCTGTGGGTCTTGCCGTACCACTGGGGAATCCACTGGGTGAACAGCAGGTTCATGATGCCCACGGCCAGCAGCGGCGACAGGGCAATCCATGGGTTGGGCAGCTTGATGTCGGCGGCGGTTTCCGGCTCATTGCGCAGGTCGCTGCCATAGCCTTCACCGGCGCGCTGGGCCTTGTTGCGCTGGCGCTGCAGGAACAGCATGCCGGCGCAGAACACGAAGATCGTGCCGATCACCCCCAGCCAGGGCGCCGCCCACGCGGTGGTGTTGAAGAAGGTGCTGGGGATGATGTTCTGGATCTGCGGGGTGCCGGGCAGGGCGTCCATGGTGAACGAGAACGCGCCCAGGGCGATGGTCGCCGGGATCAGGCGCTTGGGGATGTTGCTCTGGCGGAACATTTCGGCGGCAAACGGATAGACCGCGAACACCACCACGAACAGCGACACACCGCCATAGGTGAGCAGCGCACAGACCAGCACGATCACCAGCATCGCCTGGCGCGTGCCCAGCAAGCGGATGGCCGCGGCGACGATGGAGCGCGAGAAGCCCGACAGCTCGATCAGCTTGCCGAACACGGCACCGAGCAGGAACACCGGGAAGTACAACTTGATGAAGCCGACCATTTTTTCCATGAACACGCCGGTGAAGGCAGGCGCGACGGCGGAAGGGTCAGTAAGCAGGACAGCGCCGAGGGCGGCGATGGGGGCAAAAAGGATAACGCTATAGCCGCGGTAGGCAGCCAGCATCAGCAGCGCAAGGGCTGCCAAGGCAATGATCACACTCATGGTGTGTCTCCTGGGATTGTTATTTTTGTAGAGGTGAAACGTTGTAGGAAGGGGCTATAGCGAGTTCTGTGCCAGATCTCTAAGTGATTGAAATATATGGATATATTTGACGATTAAAGATTGGATGTGGTGTTTCTGTCTCTATTTAGAGACTTTGGTGCCTGTGATGGCCTCATCGCGAGCAGGCTCGCTCCCACAGGTTGGGTAGGTTTCCGGGAGAAATTCGATCAAGTGTAGGAGCGAGCCTGCTCGCGATGCTTTGTCTGTGAATAGAGATTTATGTCTCTTTATTGAGACTCCGCGATCCCCAATGCCACCATCTTCTTGTACAACGTCGACCGCCCAAGCCCCAATCTGGCCGCCGCCTCGATCACCTTGCCCCCGCATTGCGCCAGGGTGTTCTCGATCAATTGCCGGTCGAAACGCTCCCGCGCCGCGCTGAATGTCTCGTGCTCCAGCGGTTCGATGGTCAACGCAGTTGCCCGCTCAACCGGGGTGAAGGTGCCGATGGCCGCCCGGATATCCGCCGCCGAGAGACGCAGGTCATCGCTGAGCAACGCCGCCCGCTCCAGCACGTTGCGCAGTTCGCGAATGTTCCCCGGCCAGGCATGTTGACCCAGCAAGGCGAGCGCTTCGACATTGAGTTCATGTTGGCTGCGCAACTCTTCCAGGATCGCTTCGCTGAGCGCGGGCAGGTCGTCCAGTCGGTCGCGCAACGGGGGTACGTGGATCGGCAGGACATTGAGGCGGTAATACAGGTCGGCGCGAAACTCGCCGCGCTTGATCGCAGCCTCAAGATCGGTGGAGGTCGCGGCGATGACCCGGACATCGCTCTGGATCACCTCATTGGAGCCCACCGGTTCGAATTCCTTTTCCTGCAAAACCCGCAACAGTTTGCTTTGCAGCGGCAGCGGCATGTCGCCGATCTCATCGAGGAAAAGCGTGCCGCCCTGGGCGATCTGCAACTTGCCGGCGCGGCCCTTGCGGTCGGCACCGGTGAAGGCGCCGGGGGCGGTGCCAAAGAATTCGGCTTCCAGCAGCGATTCGGGAATCGCCGCGCTGTTGATGCTTACAAACGCCTTGTGTGCCCGGGGCGAGGCGTTGTGGATCGCCTGGGCCAGCAGTTCCTTGCCGGTGCCGGTTTCGCCCAGTAGCAGCACTGGCGATTCGGTGCTGGCACTGCGACGGGCGCGGCGTTTGACTTCGAGGCTGGCGGCACTGGTGCCGATGAAGTGGGCGAAGTTGTACTTGGTCTGTCGGGCTCGCAGCAAGGAGCGCGTGGACGCCAGTTCTTCCTGCATGCTCATGTAGCGCTTGAGCATTGGCGACAGGCTGCGCAACTCGTCGAACAGGGCAAACCCGATGGCGCCGATCACTTCACCTGCATCGTCGTGAATCGGCAGGCGCATGACCACCAGTGGTTCCTTGGGGGTGTCCTGCATGTCCAGCAGGATTGGCCGGCCGGTACGTACCACTTCGCGCAGCAGGCTGCCGGGGATCACGCTTTCACAGGCCTTGCCGATGGCGCCTTCCGCCGAGGACAGGCCGAAGCGCCGGGCGTAGCGCTCGTTCATCCAGACGATGTTGGCATCGCGGTCGACAATCACCGTGCCTTCGCTCGACTGCTCGATGATCTCGAACAACGAACGGATCGCCAGCAGGCGCACGCGCTGGTAGTCCTTGAGGCTTTCGGTGGTGTTCATTGGTTCAGGTCCGGAATATGTGGTGTTTGAGCTGGCCTCATCGCGGGCAAGCCTTGCTCCCACAGGGTATGTGGGAGCCACCGATTGTTGTTATGGCCCAATACCTGTAGGAGCAAGGCTTGCCCGCGATGGCCGCGACGCGGTTTTACGACATGCGCCGGATTATGCCTGCCCCAAATGCGCCGCCGCCAACAGCTCCTTGGTGTACGGGTGCTGCGGTGAATCGAACACCTCGTGGCTGGCGCCGCTTTCCACCACCTTGCCGTCCTTGATCACGATCATGTCGTGGGCCAGGGCGCGTACCACCGCCAGGTCATGGCTGATGAACAGATAGGTCAGGCCATGTTTTTCCTGGAGCTGGCGGAGCAGGGCGACCACCTGTTTTTGCACGGTGCGGTCCAGCGCCGAGGTCGGTTCGTCCAGCAGGATCAGCGCCGGCTTGAGCACCAGCGCCCGGGCGATGGCGATGCGTTGGCGCTGACCGCCGGAGAATTCATGGGGATAGCGATGGCGGCTTTGCGGGTCGAGGCCGACTTCCTGTAGAGCCCGGATTACCTCGGTGATGCATTCCTCATTATTCAACTGGCTGTGCACCTCCAGCCCTTCACAGATGATCTGTTCCACGGTCATTCGCGGGCTCAAACTGCCGAACGGGTCCTGGAATACCACCTGCATCTGCTTGCGCCAGGGTTGAAGCTGCTTCTGGGTCAGGTCGTCCAGTGCCTGGCCCTGAAAGCGAATACTGCCCTCGGAATCGAGCAGGCGCAGGATCGCCTGGCCCAGGGTGGACTTGCCGGAACCGGATTCGCCAACGATGCCCAGGGTCTTGCCGCGTTGCACGTTCAGGCTGATGCCATCCACGGCCTTGAGGTAGGTCTTGCGCTGAAACAACCCGCCGCTAACCGGGAACTGCACCCGCAGATTGTCCACTTCCAGCACGTTTTCACGCTCGTCGCGGGGCAGCGCTTCACCTTCCGGCTCGGCGTTGAGCAGCACGCAGCTGTAGGGGTGTTTCGGTTCAGTGAACAGGGTTTCGCAGGGGGCTTGCTCGACGATTTCGCCAGCCTTCATCACGCAGACGCGCTGGGCGATGCTGCGCACCAGGTTGAGGTCATGACTGATCAACAGCAGCGACATGTTGAGCCGCTGTTGCAGGGATTTGAGCAGCAGCAGGATCTTGCGCTGCACGGTGACGTCCAGTGCGGTGGTGGGCTCGTCGGCAATCAGCAATTCCGGTTCGCAGGCCAGGGCCATGGCGATCATCACCCGTTGCCGCTGGCCGCCGGACAGTTGATGGGGGTAAGCCTTGAGTCGCTCCTTGGGGTTCTTGATGCCGACAAGATGCAGCAGTTCAAGGATGCGCGCCTGCGCCGACTTGCCCGCCATGCCCTTGTGCACCAGCAGGGTTTCGCCAATCTGCTTTTCGATGCTGTGCAAGGGATTGAGGGAGGTCATCGGCTCCTGGAAGATCATGGCGATGCGGTTACCACGCAATTGCCGCAGTCGCTTGGCGTCGGCGCCCACCAGTTCATGGCTGCGGTAGCGGATGCTGCCGGTGGTTTCGGTGCCGCATTCGGGCAGCAATTGCAGGATCGAGTGGGCGGTCACCGACTTGCCCGAGCCCGACTCGCCGACCAGCGCCAGGCATTCGCCGGGGCGGATGTCCAGGCACAGGTTGCGCACCACGGTCTGGCCACTGAAGGCCACGCTGAGGTCACGGATTTCGATCAGGTTAAGGCTCATGTCTACAGTCCGGGGTCAGGAACGGGGGTCAAACGCGTCGCGCAAGGCTTCGCCGATGAATACCAGCAAGGAAAGGATCAATGCCAGGGTGAAAAAAGCCGTCAGTCCCAGCCACGGTGCCTGCAGGTTCTGCTTGCCCTGACCAATCAGTTCGCCCAGCGAGGCGCTGCCGGCGGGCATGCCGAAGCCGAGGAAGTCCAGGGCGGTGAGCGTCGAAATGGCACCGGTCAGAATGAACGGCAGGTAACTCAAGGTTGCGTTCATGGCGTTGGGCAGGATGTGCCGCACGATGACCTTGCGATCGGTCAGGCCCAGTGCACGGGCGGCCTTGACGTATTCCAGGTTGCGCCCGCGCAGGAACTCGGCACGCACCACGTCCACCAGCGCCAGCCAGGAAAACAGCGCCATGATCCCCAGCAACCACCAGAAGTTGGGCTCGACGAAACCCGACAGGATGATCAGCAGGTACAGCACCGGCAGTCCCGACCAGACCTCTTGCAAACGTTGCCCGAGCAGGTCGACCCAGCCGCCGTAGTAGCCTTGCAGCGCACCGGCGGCGATGCCGATCAGGGCACTGACGAAGGTCAGCATCAGGGCAAACAGGATCGACACGCGGGCGCCGAAAATCACCCGGGCCAGCACGTCTCGCGCCTGATCATCGGTGCCTAGCCAGTTGACGTTCGACGGTGGGCTGGGCGCCGGTTTGTTCAGGTCGTAATTGGGTGTGTCATCGCTGAACGGAATCGGTGGGAACAATAGCCAGCCGCCGTCCTTTTTGATCAGTTGCTGCACGTAGTCGCTGCGGTAATCGGCCTGGAACGGCAGTTGCCCGCCAAATTCCTGCTCGGTGTAGCGCTTGAAGGCCGGGAAGTACCACTGGCCCTGATAGCTGACGACCAATGGCTTGTCGTTGGCGATCAGCTCGCCACCCAGGGTCAGCAGGAACAGGCCGACAAACAGCCACAGCGACCACCAGCCGCGACGGTTTTTCTTGAAGCGCTCGAAACGACGACGGCCCAGCGGCGAAAGCTTGAACATCAGGCGTTCCTCGCGGCGAAGTCGATGCGCGGGTCGACCAGGGTGTAGCACAGGTCTCCCACCAGTTTTATCAGCAGACCGAACAGGGTGAAGATGAACAGCGAGCCGAACACCACCGGATAGTCCCGGGATACGGCGGCCTCATAGCTCATGCGACCCAGGCCATCGAGGGAGAAGATCACTTCGATCAGCAGGGAGCCGGCGAAAAATACGCTGATGAACGCCTGGGGAATTCCCGAGACCACCAGCAGCATGGCATTGCGGAACACGTGGCCATACAGCACCCGCCGTTCGCTCAGGCCTTTGGCGCGGGCGGTGACCACGTATTGGCGGGTGATTTCATTGAGGAACGAGTTTTTGGTCAGGATGGTCAGGGTCGCGAATCCGCCGATCACCAGCGCCGTCACCGGTAGCACCAGATGCCAGAAGTAGTCGGTGACTTTGCCCAGTGTCGACAGCGAGTCGAAGTTGTCCGACACCAGCCCGCGCACCGGAAACCAGTTCAACGAAGTGCCGCCAGCGAACACCACGATCAGGAACATCGCGAACAGGAACGCCGGCATGGCATAGCCGATGATGATCGCGGTGCTGCTCCAGATATCGAAATGACTGCCGTGATGCACCGCCTTGCGGATGCCCAGCGGAATCGACACCAGATAGGTGATCAGTGTGGCCCAGAGCCCGAGGGAAATGGTCACCGGCATTTTCTGCAGGATCAGGTCGGTAACGGTGGCGCCCCGGAAGAAGCTTTTGCCGAAGTCCAGCCGCGCATAGCTGGTGAGCATCAGCCACAACCGTTCATGGGCGGGTTTGTCGAAGCCGTACTGTTTTTCAATGTCCTTGATCAGTTGCGGATCGAGACCGCGACTGGCTCGAGAGGTGCCGGTGGAGGTCTCGCCGGAACTGCTGCCGGCAGTAACGCCACCGATGCCTTGCAGGTGGGCGATGGCCTGTTCCACCGGGCCACCCGGGGCGGCCTGGACGATGACGAAGTTGACCAGAAGAATGATGAACAGCGTCGGGATGATCAGCAGCAGACGCCGCAGTATGTAAGCCCACATCAATGCGGCCCTCCAGGGCTGCCACGGCGAATGCGTTCGGCGGTCATTTGCTGATTGGTCAGCGGTGTGGTGCTCACTTCCCACCAACTCTCGATGGCTTCGTCATTGCTGGCCTGCACATTGGGGATGCCGAAACGGTTCCACCACACGGTGGAGGTTCCCGGCGGGTAATAGTTAGGGATCCAGTAGTAGTTCCATTGCAGCACCCGGTCCAGCGCATGGGCGTAGCGCAGCATTTTGGCTTTGGTGTCGGCACGCACCAGACCGTTGATCAGCGTGTCCACCGCCGGGTTCTTCAGCACCATGTAGTTGTTGGAACCGGGGTCGTTGGCTGCAGCGGAACCGAAATAATTGAGCAGCTCGCCTCCCGGAGAGGTAGTGACCGGGTAGCCGGTGACGATCATGTCGTAGTCGCGGCTCATCAGGCGGTTGACGTATTGCGAGGCGTCGATGCGGCGGATGTTCAGGTCGATACCGATCTGCTTCAGGGTTCGTTTGTACGGCAGCAACAAGCGGTCCATGCCGTTCTGGCTGACCAGGAAGGTGAAGCTCAGGGGTACACCGTCGGCATTGACCAGTTGATCGCCATCGGGTTTCCAGCCGGCCTGTTCGAGCAGCGCCAGGGCTTGCAGCTGTTTGTCGCGAATCACACCGCTGCCATCGGTTTTTGGCGCTTCAAACACTTTGGTGAAGACTTCGTCGGGAATCTGCCCGCGCAAGGGCTCGAGAATCGCCAGCTCGCCGGCATCGGGCAATTGCCGGGCGGCGAGTTCGGTGTTGGAAAAGTAACTCTGTTGGCGGATGTACAGGTTGCGCATCATCTGCCGGTTGCTCCATTCGAAGTCCCAGAGCATGACCAGCGCCTGGCGCACCCGACGATCCTGGAACATCGGCTTTTGCAGGTTGAACACGAAGCCCTGGCTCGGTTGCGGTGCATCGACCGCCAGATGGGCCTTTTGCAAGCGGCCGTCGCTCAGCGCAGGGCTTTCATAGCCGATGGAGTAGCCGGTGGCGGAAAATTCGCGGTTGTAGTCGTAGGCGCCGCCGCGCAGGACCTGGCGAGCCACGTCGGTATCGCCGAAGTATTCGATGCTGAAATGATCGAAGTTGTAGAGACCGCGGCTGACCGGCAGGTCCTTGCCCCACCAGTCGGGGTTGCGCTCGAAGGTGATGCTGCGCCCGGAATCGACTTTGCCGACCTTGTACGGTCCGCTGCCCAGCGGCGCCTCGTAGCCACCGCCGCCGGCGAAATCGCGGGTTTTCCACCAGTGCTCGGGAAATACCGGAAGGGTGGCGATGTCCAGGGGCAGGGTGCGGTTCTCGTTGTTCTTGAAGTCGAAGCGCACGGTCAGTGGCGACTCCACTTCGACGCCCTTGACGTCGGCGAATTGAGTGCGATAACGCAGGCTGCCCTGGGTCATCAGCAAATCGAAGGTGTAGCGAACATCTTCGGCGGTGATGGGTTTGCCATCGGCAAAACGCGCCTTGGGGTTGAGATAGAAGCGCAGGGACAAGCCGTCATCGGAGCGTTCCATCTGCTGGGCGACAAGGCCATACACGGTGTAGGGCTCGTCCAGCGAACGCTGGGCCAGCGGCGAGTAGAGCAGACCATCGATCTGGGAGACGCCGATGCCCTTGTCGATGTAAGGCGAGACATGGTCGAAAAGACCGATTTCGATCGCCGAGCGTCGCATCGTGCCGCCCTTGGGCGCCTGGGGATTGGCGTAGGCGAAGTGGCTGAAGCCGGCAGGGTACTTGGCCGGTTCGCCGTAGACAGTCAACGCATGTTGCGGTGCAGCGTTCACACCGACGGCGCCCAACAACAGGGCCATGGCAGTGAAAAACACAGTTGGGAAAGCCAGTCGCATTGTCAGCCTTAGAGCCGGGTGGTCGATAACGACAATTTGTACGCTAGCGGCGCGTCCCTCGCCAGCCGAATTCGCATCCCAAACACGACGGCCCACCAAAAGGCGGGCCGTTGTGAGCGAAAGTCGGGCGTCGATCAGTCCTGGCGGCTGGTGACTTCCAGCAGGTGGTAGCCGAACTGGGTCTTGACCGGGCCTTGCACGACGTTGATCGGTGCGCTGAAGACCACGGTGTCGAATTCCTTGACCATCTGGCCCGGACCGAACGAACCGAGATCACCGCCCTGGCGGCTGGACGGGCAGGTGGAGTTGGCTTTGGCGACTTCGGCGAAGTCTGCACCAGCCTCGATTTGAGCCTTGAGCTCGTTGCACTTGGCTTCGCTGGCAACGAGGATGTGGCGGGCAGTGGCTTTGGCCATGGGGAAATGCTCCTTTCAATGTTCGGTAAAGTGGGGAGCCTACCGGATTCAGTGAGCGATTTCTCCTGAAAATGACCGGTATCACGATCAAAGACCGGCTTTTTTCAGGCGTTCGGCGTGTTGCACATACAGGTCGATCGGGTCGATGGCGTTTGCAGTCACAAGGCTGGTCTGGCGCAGGGTGTCCAGATGATCGAGGGGGTAGTCGGAACGGATCACCGTCCCCAGGTGGGAGCTGAAACGGCCGACCAAGCCATCGTTCTGTTCCGTCTCATTGACGAAGTATCGGGATAGTGTGCGCAAGCAGTTGTGCAGCGGGCTGATGGATTTATGCCCACCTTCGAGGAGACTGCCCTGTACGGTGCCGCTCCATGAGTAGTAGCGGATGCCGTTTACCAACTCGCAACCCTGGCCGCCTCTGGTTTTCGGCAACCCTTGAGGGTATTTGTCATTAAAGGCGCCTACCCCTTCGGTAGTCACGGCATTAAGCGCGGCCAAGGCGTACTGTGGTAACTGATGGTGGCCGCCGAGCAGTGCCAGAAACTCGGCGAACAACGTCGCGACCGCCTCGGCGACATATTCCGGCAATTGTCCGGGGATCAGGGCTTTGCGCAGGACGTCCGCCAGTTCCGAGCCATGATTCGGACCGCTGACGGACGTTATCGAGGCTACTGACCCCGGCGCGAGCGCCCCCGCGTAACGCGCCGCCAGCGCGCCTTGGCTGTGGCCGATCAGATTGACCTTGCTCGCGCCCGTACCTTGCAAAACCCGATTGATCTGCGCCAGCAGTTGTTCGCCACGGGCTTCGTTGCTGTGGGTGGCCGACAGGTGAGGTACGAAAACCCGTGCGCCTGAGTTTCTCAGGGCCTGCTTGATGTCATGGAAGAGTTCGAAGTTACCGATTCGGTCAAAGCCGAAGAGCCCGTGGACCAGGAGAATCGGGTAGTGAGTGGCTGCAATCCGTTGCATGTTCAATGTCCTTTTTCCGGCATTCAGAGTGTTGCCTCGCGGCTCACTCTAAAACACGCGAACCGGTCCTCGGTGTATGAAAAGGACGCGGCAGGCGGACGAATGCGCAATAGCCGAGCGCCGAAAAGGCAGGGTGGGATGACGTCCCGATCGGGATGCCCCGCTTCCTTTTCGGCGGGTTGCCGTCGCTATCAATCGTGCTGCGTGCGCAGCCGCTGCGCCGCCTGACGCAACAATTGCTCCGTCCCGCTCCAGCCCAGACAGCCGTCAGTGACCGACACTCCGTATTTCAGCGATGGACTCAGTGGCTGGCAGCCCTCGAACAAATGACTCTCGATCATCATGCCGATCAGCGAGCGATCACCTTGCAGGCGTTGTTCCAGCACGTCGTTAAACACTGCGGGTTGGCGTAGCGGGTCCTTGCCGCTGTTGGCGTGGCTGCAGTCGACCATGATCCGGGCCGGAATCTTCAATTTCGTCAAGTCGCTGTGCACCCTGGCCACGCTGGCGCGGTCGTAGTTCGGGCCGTTGTGGCCACCGCGCAGTACCAGGTGGGTGTCTGCATTGCCCGGGGTCTGGATGATCGCGGGATGTCCCTGGCTATCCACGCCGAAATGGCGATGCGGATGGGCGGCCGATCGCATGGCGTCGCTGGCCACCGTGACACCGCCATCGGTGCCGTTTTTGAAGCCGACCGGCATGCTCAGTCCGCTGGCCATTTCGCGATGGATTTGCGATTCGGTGGTGCGGGCGCCGATGGCGACCCAGCTGAGCAGGTCATCGAAGTACCCGGCAGCCATGGGTTGCAGCAGTTCGGTCGCCACCGGCAAACCGAGCATGAGCATTTCGCGCATCAACTCGCGGGAAAGGGTAAGGCCGCCCGCCATGTCGTCACTGCCGTCCAGGTGCGGGTCGTAGGCCAGACCCTTCCAGCCAACCGTGGTACGGGGTTTTTCGACGTAGGCGCGCATGACCAGCAACATCTCATCGCTGACCTCGGCTGCAAGGCGGGCGAGATTGGCGGCGTATTCGAGCGCGGATTTCGGGTCATGAATCGAGCAGGGACCGACGATGACCAGCAGACGGGAGTCTTCGCCGTTGAGGATCGCGCGGACCGCCTGGCGGTGGGTGGCGACTTGATGGTTCAGGGCGTTGGTGAGCGGTAGTTGCTGTTTGAGTTGCAATGAGCTGGGCAGACGCTGGGTCAGCGCTTCATTGGCAGGATTCAGGATGGAAAGCGGCAAAGCAGAGACAGACGAGTTCATGTTCAGGCTTCCTGGCTGGCGGCGGGTTCGCTCCCGCGCACTCGGCCCTATAGGGGTGTTCGACAATTCGCCAAATTGGCTGCGTGTGTTTGTTTGCCACCTGTGGGTGACCGATCGGAGGCGGCAGGCTGTCCCGAACGGAGGGTGGTAAATCGCCAGGCGGTAAAAATGTCGTAACGGTAATAAGTGGCGTAGTTCATGGTGTCGATCCTCTAAATGTCTGGTGTGTCACAACAAAATGTCAGGGGCTGAAAAAACAAAACCCCCGGTCGGGAGGCCGACCGGGGGTTGAGAATTCTCTGGTGGCGACCCGTTCAAAGTGGGCGCCGTGTGGGTATCAGGCGCGCCAGTGGCTAAACCAATACCCAAAATAAAAGCTGACCGGAGCACAAGCGTCTTTCACCCGGGCAGCCGAAACCGAGCGCAGGGCGCTGGCGGTACGTAGCTGGAGGAGGGTGTTGAGCATGATGTGTCTCCGATGGATGCGCCGAGCTTACTAGAGGCCGGCATCAGGGTTCAATCAGAAAATGCTATCGATGGCAGGCGCTTTTTCTATGGCTTGAGCACTTTGTCGGTTGTGACACACTTCGAGCTTCTGAAAACAGGTAACCAAGGTGCAATGGAATTTGAATGGCGTGTGGCCACTGATCACGATCTCGATTTTGCCCGCGAACTGACCTGCAGCAATATGCTGCGTTACTACATTCAGCATGATTTGCTGTGGCAGGACGAGGCATTCGATATCGCCTGGGCGGGGCGAGACAACCGCATCATCCTGCATGGTGAGGAGCGACAGGGGTTCGTGAGTCTGAGCCGGGATGCGAGGGCCTTGTACATCCGTGAACTTCAGATTGCCGAAGCGTTTCGCGGCAAGGGTGCAGGTGGCTGGGCGATCGATCAGGTATTTGCCGTCGCCTGCCGGGAACGACGCCCGGCATTGCGCCTGACGGTTTTCGAAAACAATCCGGCGCGGGCGTTGTATGAAAGAAAGGGATTACAAGTGGTGGGGACGGACGCATGTTTCCTGAAAATGCAGCGCGACATCGATCGCACGTTTGTCTGAAACACGCTTGGCACAGGGCTTTGCAAGATAACTGGAAACTTTTTATGTGACGCTTTCCGCTAGGTCTGCCAGTTCCTTTTTGCTAAGGTGGCGACAACCCACAAAGACCATATCGCGAGGTGTCTGCTTGATTAGGGTGCTAGTAGTCGATGACCATGATCTCGTTCGTACAGGCATTACACGAATGCTGGCTGACATCGATGGCCTGCAAGTGGTCGGCCAGGCTGAATCGGGCGAAGAATCGTTGCTCAAGGCTCGAGAGCTCAAACCCGATGTGGTGTTGATGGACGTCAAGATGCCCGGTATCGGTGGTCTTGAAGCCACTCGCAAGCTGTTGCGCAGTCATCCGGACATCAAAGTCGTCGCGGTAACGGTGTGTGAGGAAGACCCGTTTCCTACACGCTTGTTGCAGGCCGGCGCTGCGGGATACCTCACCAAGGGCGCAGGTCTGCCGGAAATGGTCCAGGCCATTCGCCTGGTATTTGCCGGTCAGCGCTACATCAGTCCGCAGATTGCCCAGCAGTTGGCAATCAAATCCTTCCAGCCAACCAATGATTCTCCCTTCGATGCCTTGTCCGAGCGCGAGATCCAGATCGCGTTGATGATCGTTGGTTGTCAGAAGGTCCAGATCATCTCCGACAAGTTGTGCCTGTCGCCAAAAACCGTGAATACCTACCGTTACCGCATTTTCGAAAAGCTTTCGATCAGCAGTGATGTCGAGTTGACGCTGCTGGCGGTTCGTCACGGCATGGTCGATGCCAGCCTCTGAAAATGACTGAAATCTTTGATCCAAGCGCCTTCCTGTCAACCGTCAGTGGGCGCCCAGGTGTGTATCGCATGTTCGACAGCGATGCGCGCCTGCTGTATGTCGGCAAAGCCAAGAATCTGAAAAATCGCCTGTCGAGTTATTTCCGTAAAACCGGCCTGGCGCCCAAGACCGCCGCGCTGGTTGCACGTATCGCCCAGGTCGAGACGACCATCACCGCCAACGAAACCGAGGCGTTGCTGCTCGAGCAGACGCTGATCAAGGAATGGCGGCCGCCCTACAACATCCTGCTGCGCGACGACAAATCCTACCCCTACGTCTTTCTGTCCGATGGCCAGTTTCCTCGCTTGAGCATTCATCGGGGGGCGAAAAAGGCCAAGGGCAAGTATTTCGGTCCTTACCCCAGCGCGGGTGCGATTCGTGAAAGCCTGAGCCTGCTGCAAAAGGCATTTTTCGTTCGCCAGTGCGAAGACAGCTATTACAAGAACCGCACGCGTCCCTGCCTCCAGTACCAGATCAAGCGTTGCAAGGCGCCTTGCGTCGGGCTGGTTGAGCCTGAGGTGTATGCCGAGGACGTGCGGCACTCGGTGATGTTCCTTGAAGGTCGCAGCAATGCGCTCAGCGATGAGTTGTCGGGCGCCATGGAGGAGGCCGCGATCAACCTCGAGTTCGAACGTGCGGCCGAATTGCGCGACCAGATTGCGTTGCTGCGACGGGTTCAGGATCAGCAGAGCATGGAGGGCGGAAGTGGCGATGTCGATGTGATCGCGGCGTTCGTCAATCCAGGTGGCGCCTGCGTCCATTTGATCAGTGTGCGTGGCGGGCGGGTGCTGGGTAGCAAGAACTTTTTCCCGCAAGTCGGTATTGAAGAAGACGTTTCCGAAGTCATGGCTGCGTTTCTTGGACAGTACTTCGTCAGCAGTCCCGAACGCGACTTGCCGAGCGAACTGATTGTCAACGTGGTTCACGAAGATTTCCCGACGCTGATTGCCGCCATCGACGAGTTGCGCGGGCGTGAATTGACCATCAGTCACCGGGTGCGAGGTACGCGCGCACGCTGGCAGCAACTGGCAGTCACCAATGCCGAACAGGCTCTGAGCGCGCGCCTGGCAAATCGTCAGCACATCACGGCACGTTTCGATGCGCTGGCCGACGTGCTGAAGCTGGACGAGCCACCACAGCGACTCGAGTGCTACGACATCAGTCACTCCAGCGGTGAAGCGACCGTGGCGTCGTGTGTAGTGTTCGGTCCTGAGGGGTCGATCAAGTCCGACTACCGTCGCTACAACATCGAAGGCGTGACGGCCGGCGATGACTACGCCGCGATGCATCAGGCGCTGACCCGACGCTTCAGCAAGCTGAAGGACGGGGAGGGCAAGCTGCCCGACATTCTGCTGGTGGACGGCGGCAAGGGGCAGCTCTCCATGGCCCGCGACGTGCTCAACGAGTTGGCGGTGCCGGACCTGATCCTGCTCGGCGTGGCTAAGGGGGCGACGCGCAAGGCGGGTTTCGAAACCCTGTACCTCAACGATGCCGCTCACGAATTCACGCTTCGCGGTGATTCTCCCGCGCTGCATTTGATCCAGCAGATTCGCGACGAAGCTCACCGTTTTGCCATCACCGGCCACCGTGCCCGTCGCGGAAAAACCCGTCGCACGTCTACACTCGAGGGGGTTGCCGGGGTAGGGCCGACACGTCGCCGCGATTTGTTGAAACATTTTGGTGGATTGCAGGAGCTGTCTCGTGCCAGCATCGAAGAGATCGCCAAAGCCCCCGGGATCAGTAAAAAGCTCGCAGAGTTGATTTATGCAAATCTGCACAGCGAGTAGAATGCCACCTCACCTCGTAGCCAGTTGTGCCGATGAATATCCCTAATCTGATTACCGTTCTACGCGTTCTGCTCATACCGATCTTCATTTTGCTGTTCTACCTGCCTTATCAATGGAGCTACCTGGCGTCAGCCTCGGTCTTCGCGTTTGCCGCTGCCACGGATTGGCTGGACGGGTATCTCGCCCGCCGTCTGGAGCAAAGCACACCGTTTGGAGCGTTTCTCGATCCTGTTGCTGATAAGTTGATGGTTGCCGTTGCGCTTGTGCTGCTGGTGCAGGAGCACGGCAATTTTTGGCTCACGTTGCCAGCTGCTGTCATCATTGGGCGCGAGATCGTGGTCTCAGCCTTGCGTGAGTGGATGGCCGAACTGGGCGCCCGCGCTCATGTCGCCGTGTCGAACCTCGGCAAATGGAAAACCGCCGCGCAGATGCTGGCGTTGGTGATTCTGCTGGCCAATCCGTCTGACCTCAGCTTCTGGGTGGTACTGGGTTACACCTTGTTGATGGTGTCTGCGGGTCTGACGTTGTGGTCCATGGTCCAATACTTGCGGGCTGCCTGGCCGCATCTGAAGACCGACGTTGAAAAGAAATAAAACTTTTTTGAATCAAAGGGTTGACGGGGCTTCTGGATTCTATAGAATGCGCCACACCAAGACGCGGGAATAGCTCAGTTGGTAGAGCACGACCTTGCCAAGGTCGGGGTCGCGAGTTCGAGTCTCGTTTCCCGCTCCAAGTTTTACACATTTGATGTTGTTGCTACTGACAGCAAATGTTTTGAGGCCGAGTAGCAAAATGGTTATGCAGCGGATTGCAAATCCGCCTACGCCGGTTCGATTCCGACCTCGGCCTCCACTAATAAACAACCCCGTAGATCGATGATCTACGGGGTTTTTTATTGCCCTCAAGAAAGTCTGTTCTGTCAATTTTCCCCGGCACTTTCAGGGATACCTGATTTCTGCGAGGCGAGCTTGTCGATAGTGTTGTTTCCCGGTGGTGTCTTCACGAGCAAACAAGAGTCAGGCGACACCTACGTCGAGTTTGAAGCAAGTTGCTCTTTACCCAGGGAAACACAATGAACGATGGCAATCCCCAGATCAAAACGGTCGCTCTTGAGCGACCCGCTCCCAAATTAGTCCAGGAAATACTCGAAGGACTTCACAAGCTGGAACGCAGTGCGCTTTCGACGAGATTCAATTTTCTCGTAAACGGCCAATCCGGTAACTCCTGCGAGTTCGATCTGGGCGTCTGTAAAGGTTATGCGGATATGTTGTTTTTTGCCGGTCGGATCGACTCCAAACAACAACAGGCGTTGACATGCTATGCGCTGGACTTGAGTCTGGGTTGACGGGAAATGGCACTCAGTATCGTAGAGCGTGATTGCCGAAACCTGCATGGAATCTGAAAAAAGATCCGTAGGTTCATGATTTAAGAAGTTTTTTATTTTCTAAGTTCGCAAGAATTAGTCTTCAAAATCACATATGCGACCTTGCTTCACTGGAGCGGGATGTATATATTTCCCCCCTCTGATTCACCGCGCTACCGCCCGAATGGCGAAACTGGTAGACGCATGGGACTTAAAATCCCCCGCTCGTAAGGGCGTGCCGGTTCGATTCCGGCTTCGGGCACCATAGATATCAAGGGCTTGCATGAGATTCTTCATGCAGGCCGTTATCTTTTTTTTCCGCAATAAAAAAATCCTTTCCGCAATTCCGTGTCGACCGTCACTTCGTTGGGGTTACTTTCTTACCCTTGCGCATGCGGATGTACTGCTCCGTCATGCCGACTGTTGTGTGTCCCAATTGATCGCGGGCCTCTCTGATGTTGCCTGTCGATTCCTCCTTGTCTGTTGCGGCTTTGGCTCGTAAATCTCTCATCTGGAATTCAGATTTAGGGATGCCTGCTGCTTCTCGTACATCATCAAATCTCTTTCTGAGCATGCTTGGTGTCATTGGCTGTCCTGACTCCATGACTACCAGGCGAGTCGATCTGATCTTATGCCCTGACTTTCGGGCCATGATCCGATCGACCACCACCTTTAATTCGCCAATTATTTCGATACGACGTTTCGCCCCCGTCTTCCCCTGACGAACGGCAAGCTTTCCATCCCGGATATCACGCTCGTCCATTTTCAGTGTGTCGGCGATCCGTTGTCCGGTCAGGTAAAACAGATCCAATGCGTCTCGCAGCGGCTGGTCGGCGTGTTCGTAGGCTCTCGCAAATACGTCATCTTCGACATAGACATCTCTTCCAGTTTCTTTATTTCCCTTCACTCCGGAGCAGGGATTGGCTAAAGAGGTGTAGCCACTTTCCCTGGCAAAGTTCCAGATGGCACTCAGCAAGGCCTTTTCCCGATTTGCTCGGACTGGGGCGGTCTTGCCTCGATGCCGAAGATACTGTGCGACGTGCTGGGGTTCTATTGCTTCCAGCGGTGCAGGTGGGTCGTTGAAGAACAGCAATAGGTTTTTCAGTTCCCGGGCGTTATCACGCTGGGTGGCGATGCCTTTGGTCGGAACCACTTCGTCCATGTAAATCTGGGCGACATAGGCAAAGGTCAGCACTTTCTGAGTCAGAGCTTGTGACACGCGAGTTTGTTCGAGTTTGGCGTACTCGATGATGGCTTTGCCGTAATCGGTTCCCAGCGAGATTTCCTTGCGAGGTTTGCCGCCGGTGTCATAGAGGTAATAAATGGTGTTGCCGCGCTTTCTTTCGCGCAACCGGGGAATGCTCCCCGGTTTCGTTGGACGTCTTCCCATTTATCCCACCAGCCGCGGAGCCCACGCCGGCTTCTCCGGAGCGGATATAGGCTCGCCAGTGAGTGACGAGGCGACTACGCAGGGCCATCCGTTGCGTTTTATGGTGTGGCGTATGCCATTGCGTTTCAGCACGGTTATTTGTCCAGCCTTGTTCTTGGCGCCCGTCAGTTCGCACACCTGGTCGTGGGTGAGAAATTCGATGCTGTTCATGGGGTGCCTCCTGTGCGTCGCGCGATGCCTTCGACCTGGCGCAATTTGCTGCACTTTTGATGGTTGCCGTGGGCTCGCGACGTGTTGCACTTGTCGCAAATCGTGATCAAGTCGAGGGGCGGCATTTGCCCGCGGCGGATTCTGACTGTTCGGCGAAGGGCGGTCATGCACTCATCCTCCGGCGGTGATCACCCTGCATCAGCTCCATCAGGCGGCTGAAGTACTGAATACTTACCTCTTGAGCTGGCAATGGGGTGATGCGCTCGGGCATTGCCGGAACTCCTTTCAGGCATTCCCATTCGCCGGGGTGTTGTGGCATCAAATCGCGGCGTTCGGTGGCCAGCACCACCATATCGGCGCGGATTACGCTCTCTGGCAGGATTGGGTCGATGTCGAAGCGGTTGCAGACGGCATGCCATACGCCTTG
The DNA here is from genome assembly GCF_003228315.1 of Pseudomonas putida. Lineage (NCBI taxonomy): Bacteria > Pseudomonadati > Pseudomonadota > Gammaproteobacteria > Pseudomonadales > Pseudomonadaceae > Pseudomonas > Pseudomonas putida. Next base: position 1,308,975 of record NZ_CP029693.1, on the reverse strand, counting down.
CTCGATCCGGCGGTATTCAGGCATGAGTGCTTTGAGTGGTCGGGTCATGTCGCCCAGGTAGGCCTCGGTGGCATCGTGGAGTAGGGCAGCGAGCTGGTCCTTCTGCGGTACCAGGTCGCAGACGATCATGCTGTGCTGCGCCACGCTGTAATGAGCGAGCGTGTGGCCGGTGAAGCGGCAGAGCCGGGCCAGCGCATGGCCGATGTCGTGGGGACTGATCATGGCGGCGGTTGGGTTCAGCAGGTCGAACTGGCGACCGCTGCGGGTGAGAATCCAATTCATGCTGCGGCTCCTTGCGCTACGTGGATGCGGCTGGCCAGTTCGAGAACTGTTTCGGCTTGGCGTTCTGCTTTCACCTGGTAGGGCTCGGTGCCGGGTATTGCGCGCCATGTCTGTTTAGCGAGCAGCAATGTCCCGTGGACTTGCTTCAAGAACTGATGGTCTATTTCGGTGAAAGGCGAGGCTGTGTGTTGCGACAAGGCTGCAAGGTGATCGATTTTCAGTGCCCGGATTTCCCGCTGATGGCGTTCATCGCGATCAAGGCCTACGTTGATCAGGCGGGTGATGTCTGAGGTTAGGGCTGATACACGATCCCGGTGTTCTGTAGCTTGAGTTGCAACCCTTTTCTCGAACGCCCGCCCGATCGCTTTGCGAATGAAGTAGGTCATCATCAGCAGCCCAAGGGCCGAGAAGGTGGCGATGATGATCAGGTGTTGTGTTTGCATGTGCTGTGTTCCTCGGTAGAGCCCGCCGCCGGGATCATTGGTGAGAGGCCGGCGGCGGGGTGCTGTAATGGTTAGATGGTTGCTTCGTACATCGGCACTTCGCCGATTGACTCTTGGATCTTGGCCCGCACGGTGGTGTAGGCCTCTTCCAGTACCTTGTCCGGACGGACCAGCTCGAACCACATGACTAGGCGGGATTCTTGGATGCGGTAGCGGAAGCGAACGGCCACGCAGAAGGCGTCGCCGCCGAGGAATGGCTTCACGCCGATGTAGAACTGCTCAGGGATCTTGAGCTGCCCGGTTTCGCCAGCCTGGCCATCAATCTGTTCGTTGTAGGTGAGCTGGACTTGGCCGTTGTCGAGTCGGGTGCCTTGGCGGAAGCTGATATTTTTCTTGGCTTCGAGGGTCCGGCTGATTTCCAGCATGTCGGCTGCCGATGGCGCGGTGGGAATGCCTTCAGGGACGGTGATGTCCTTGATGTTGTCTTCGAAGAACTCAGCGAAAGTGGCCTGGTCCATCTTTTTGCGATCCGAACTCTTCCAGCGGCCCCACTCGATGCTGATCGGGCACTGGTAGATGGCCACGTGCTGACCCCATGAAGGGTGGTCAGGCTGGTGGTAGTCGAGCACGCCCTTGAAGGTACGGCCTTCGGGTCCATCGCAGAACACCACCGACGCGCTGGATGCGTAGCGATTGATGTACGCGATGAAGGTATCGGCATCGAGGACTTTCACGCCTTGGCGGATCCGGGTCGGAGCGGACAGCAGGCCTTCGAGGTCCTTGATCTGGACGTTATCAGGGACGAGTGCGAAAGGTGCCGGCAGTGCCGGATGATCCAGTGGCTTGCCCAGTGACTGGGCCAGTGTGACCAGCTGGTTGATAGCTTCTTGCATTGGATGTGCTCCAGGTTCTTCGGTGAGTGATCGTTACGGCGCGACGTGGCGCAGTGGGGTTTGGTCGTCGTCTTCAACAGGGCGAAGAGCGAGGTCCTGCTGTCGAGGGTCGCGGCGGGTGAGGTTGCCTTCGGGTGTGAGGAAGAACAGTGATGTGCCTCGGGACAGGGCTGGTTCTTTCACCTTCACATCGGCTTTGATGTTCATCTGGCCACGGCCGTCGGGCTTGTAGTTCAGCTCGATGACCAGCTTTCCGGGCTTGCCGGAAAGGCGAATGGCATCGATCAGGCCGAACTGGGCCTCGCTCAGTTCATCGAGTAGGCCGCCGGCCTCGATGTCCCTTAGCGTGTCGATGAAGGGGCGTGCTTTGCTCATGTGCTGTGTGCCTCATTGGGTTTGTGTTGTTTACCCCTGAGCGGCAGGGGCCACCGTTGAATCAGGCCGCTTGCTTCGCCGCTTGGGCGTCGAGGAAGTTGGCCAGGTCATGCAGGTAAACCACGCGCTTTGCTCGCGCCGAGTCGTGCAGGCGCTTCACGACCAACTGGATGCGGCCGGCCTTGATCTCTTCCAGCAGGTAGCGATCGGTGCGGATGTGGGTGAAGTACTGTTCACGCACAGCGGTCAGGGAAGGGCAGGGGGTTGCGAACTGTTTGCGCAGCAGATCGAGGGTGTTGCTCATGCGGCGGCATCCTTGTTCGTGATGGTGATTCCAAGCTTTTTTGCCAGCCAGTCGATCCCTTCTTCCTTCACCATCACCACGGTGTAGTGGCGATATTTGTTCAGGGAGCGAATCAAGGTGGTGCGTGGGTCCGAGTACAGATAGCCCCGGTCCCGATGCTGACTTGCAAGGTCGCCACTGCTGTTCAGGATTCCCAGCTCCCGCAACCTGGTGCGGAAGGCGCGGGGCTTGAGCCCGAGCAATGCGGCGGTTTCGTCCAGGGTGCGGTTCATGGTGCGACCCTCAGGCTGCGCGGCTTTCGAGCCGAGCGGTCAGGGCGTTGAAGAACTCATCCAGTTGACCGAACAAGTCTTCAAGAGCGCCATCGTTGTGCAGTACCAGATCGCAATCCTGAATGCCTACGCCGGCTTCACTCAGGTGTGGATTGACCTCGACTGCATCTGGGCGAAGGAAGTGGATCACCATCCCGCCACGTTTACGGACGAATTCCGCTTCGTTTTCGAAGCGAAGGTCGCTGATCACGAAGCCCGTGGCGGTGTCGTTGGTCTGGCCCAGGAATTCGAGGTTCTGTGCAGCCAGTAGCAGCCACAGGTCCGGGTGAACCTGATCGCGTCCCCAGTCGGTGCCCAGGGACTGCATCAGCTCGCGCGGAGAGCGGCCCAGCCATTCAATCGGCTGCTCTTTACGAGCTCCGTCGAAATCGCAAGGGCTCAGGTTGAGGATGTTCATCAGGCCGTCGCGCAGCGGGTCAGCAAACGCGTACCCCTGAAATCCGTGAACGTTAACCAGGTGATTGGCTGCTGTGGTTTTGCCGGTGCGGGCACGGCCGGCGAGCCCGATCAATAATTGGTTCATTCTTCATTCCCCATGTTGATATAGCCCTGAGTCCATGCCAGTAGATCAACAAGGGCCTGACGAAAATGTTCTTCGGTGAGGTGTTCGCTCGGGTATTGATCGGTTGAAGTGAAAGTCGCTTGCTGCCTGGCCGTATCACCGGGTTTTCGCGCGTGATAGTTGGTGTTTGACGGAACGACCCTCACGTCGACTTGGCCAACGTGACCGGCCAAGTCAAAGAAGGCGTGCCATTTGCCTTGCGTATTGATCAGCAGGCACGTGGATAGGATCTGCAGTAACAGTTCCTCTGGGGTGGTGTGATTCATGCAGCGTCACCCCCGAAAGGCAGCGAGCTGTCGGCGACGGTGTGTGCCGATTCGACGATGGCGGCACGGCCTTTGGGGGTGGTGATGACCAGCAAGCCGGTGCGGCGCTGGATGGCTTCGACCGCTGCGCGGTTACTGCACGCTGATGGGTGCAGGTAAACCGGGCAGCGGGTGTTGCTGTGCTGTGTGGTTTGCATGGCTCGTACTCTTTGGTGAGAGGGGTACGAGATTTAGATTACAAGAAAACACGTTAAAAACAACATGATTTTTTGTATTGTTTTTTTGTAGACACAAAAAAGCCCGCATCTGCGGGCTCTTTTGTTAGCTAATATCAGCGGAGAACGGAGTACCAAAAGACTCTTCCAATAATGGAGAGGTTCTGTTCTGCAAGCTGCTCTGGTCCGTACTCTTCGTCTTCGTGTTCGTCGCGGTTGAAGCTGCGTAATCGCATTCCACCAGATGGCAACCGGTAAAGAATTTTTACTCGCAACTGCCCATTGTGATCAAGCGCATAGATGTCGCCATCTTTAACTGTAGTTTTTCCGCGATCAACGCCTACCGTACTTCCATGTGGCAATACAGGCTCCATGCTGTTGCCGTAGACGGAAACACATACGGCATTCTCTGGTTGGACACCTTGTTTCCTCAGCGTGATTTTCCCGAATCTGAGTTTTGCCTTCGAGTGGGCTTGAATTGCGACTCGGCCTGATCCTGCTGACAGCTCTACTTCCTTGAGCAATGGAACCTCGACTTCGTCGTCATCTAGAGGCGTGTCATCGTCCCACGCTTCAATTGGTCCAAGCATGGCCGCGTTTGATTCCACGGCTTGCTTCGGCTCTTCGTAACCCAAGCCTAGATCCAGCGCAAGCAGCTGATCGAGTATCCCCAGCGCCTTGGCGATGTGGGCTCGGTGCTTTGATGATTGGGATTTGCCACTTTCAAAAGCAGCATAGGTTTGCTGAGAGAGCTGTTCACCTGGCGGAAGGCTGTTAGTAACCATCTCAGCTAGCTGGGCTTGAGTAAGGTTCAACTGCTGACGACGGGCCTTAAAAAGCCTGGCGGTTACGCTGGGGGAGGTATCGGTCGTATTCATTACGCGAGGCTACAAAAAGATTTGTTGCCTTTCAAACGTAAAAAGACGTTGAGGTTTAACAAAAAAAGCCGTAAATTGGATTTGTAAATGACGCGTGAGGTTGACATGACTACTTCAGATTCCATGCGGAGGGCCTTTACCGAAGCAATAGATAAGGCGGGAGGTCAATCCGATTTCGCTCGATTGATCTCGACCTCTGCCAAACCGGTTTCACAGCAGCTTGTTTCTTACTGGCTCAAAAAGGGCAAGTTGCCTGCTGAGCTTGTTCTAAGGGTGGAGCGGTTGACCGGGGCATCTCGTTACGAATTGAGGCCTGACGTTTTTTGTGATCCTGAAGATCTCAAACTCAACGTGGCTTGAAGGTGCCGAGCTGGGGCCTCTCACCAAAGATCCCCCAGCCCAGCTACGACGACACACAGCACATGTACATCGGTCGTGGTTGTAGGATAGGGACTACCTCATCTTATGGCTACACCGTAAACAGGGGATTTACGGTTATGAGTCGAACAGATCTGTTGCCGGACGCTGGTCCGGTCCTTCCATTGCGCCAGGCGATCTATCGCGCCGGTCGTGACTACAAGGGCGGAATCACCGCCCTTGCCTTTGACATGGTGTTGGACAACGACACCCTTCAGAAAAAACTCAAACTCGATGAAGAGCGCCGCTGGCTGAATCCTGATGAGCTGGAAGAGCTCATTCGGTTGACGGGCGATGCGCGCTTGCTCGATGCGCTGATGCGTCCTGCAGGGGCCGTCTGGTATCGCCCGGTGCCGGTGCCGGCCACGCGCGATGCGTTGAAAGCCGTCGGAAAGTTGCTCGGCGAGACAGGGGAGTTTGTGGCTGCCATGCATGACGGCGCAGCTGACAACGTTTGGGAGCTTCACGAAGTCCTCGAACTGGAAAAACAGGGCATGGACGTTATTCGCGAAATCCTCGGCATCATGGCTGGTGCCCGTCAGGCGATGGAGGACCGTGTCAATGGATGACATTGATCGTGCCAACGAACAGGCGCAGTACCTGCTCGACGTTGCGCTTCAACGCAGTCGTCGTGCGTCATCAAGGCGCATCAGCGCAGAGTTTTGCGATGATTGCGGTGGCGACATCCCGTTGCTTCGACAGCAGGCTATTGTGGGTTGCCAAACCTGCGTCGACTGTCAGGGGTTACGGGAGGCTCGGCGATGAGTGAACAGGCAAAAGGAATCGCCATCGCCGAATGGGCAAAGCGTTACATCAACACCTTCGATCTTGCCCTGGTCTCCATTGAGCCAGGTGAGAAAGCCCCCAAGGGGCTGGGGTGGAACAAGCCTGGCGGCTACATCACCGATGCTGCTGATGCTGAAGCATTCTGGCAACGAAACCCCAACCATAACCTTGGCGTCGTGCTCGGGCCGAGCCGTGTCTGCTCGTTGGACGTCGACGACGTTCAGTGGACGCGGCATGTGTTGTATGAGTTGTTGGGTGTTGATCTGGACGCCATGGCACTGGTGTACCCAACAATTGTCGGTAACCCTGCGCGCTTCCGGGTGGTCTTCAAGTTGCCGGAGGGCGTTGAGCTGACCCGGCATTCGCTTTCATGGCCGAATGAAAAAGACCCTGACGGCTCGATTCACAGGGTTTTGATGGATCAGGCCAAGGTCGCGAAAGAGCAGGGTGATGCTGCCGGGGAAGCCGCCGCGCGTGCGGAGGCCGAAGAGTACAAGCGTTTCACGGTGTTTGAGTTGCGTGCAGGCCTTGTACAGGATGTTTTCCCGCCTTCGATCCACCCGGGCACAGGCAAACCTTATATCTGGAGAACGCCGCCGAATGCAGCAGACGGGTTGCCTACGCTGACCATCGACTTGCTGAACATCTGGCAAAACTGGGACATCTTCAAGCGTGATGCCGAAGCGGCATGCCCGTGGGCGATCAAGCCAGCCACTCCGCCGGCGAAGGTCAAGAATCGTCCGACACCTACTTCAGGTAAGCGTCCATCGGTGATTGATGAGTTCAATCGTTGCCACGACGTGGCGGAGCTGCTTCGTGCTCATGGGTATATCAAGCGGGGTAGCAAGTGGCTTTACCCGCAGAGCAGTACCGGGCTACCGGGCGTGACGATCAGTGACGAAGGCAAGGTCTACTCGCACCACGGTGCCGATCCGTTGGCGAACGGACATCAGAATGATGCCTTCGAGGTGTTCTGTTTGCTCGAGCACAGCGGTGATCAGTCGAAGGCAGTGAAGGACGCTGCGCGTATGTTGGGTATGCAGCATTCGTCACGGCCGGATCCGCGTGATCTTCCCCCGACCCCTTCTGGTGACATGCCCGAGCCGAGCCGAGCCGACGACGCCGTCAGCGAGGCCGCTCCGGCTCCTAATGGGGGGGCGGGGGAGGTGTTGGCCCTTGATCACGTGCTGCGCCGTTTTGCTTTGGTGGAAGGCACTACCCATGTGTGGGATTTCGACCAATCGCGGATGATGAAAAAGTCTGCGTTCGAAGCCCGTGTCGGCAAACCTCTGGCGAAGCAGTGGCTGGAAGACACCGAGCGGCGCAAGTTGATTGCTGAAGATCATGTGCGTGACATCGAGCAGGCGCGGCGGATGTCGGGCAAAAAGGGTAGTGCCTTGGGCATGCCGCCGACCGAGCGTTATGTGTACATCGATGGCACTAAAGACGTTTGGGATCGGGAGAAAAAGCGCCGCGTGGCTGAGGGTGCGGTGAAGATGGCCCTGGGTGACGCCTATGCGTTGTGGTTGAACAGTAGCGAGCGGCGCACGGTGGACGTGGACCATATCGTGTTTGACCCGACGATGACCAAGGATCCGGCGGTGTACATCAATACCTTCGATGGCTTGCCATTGGAGCCGGTGCGCGATGACGACGCCTGCGCGAACCTGCGGTGGCTGATTTCGTTCCTGTGTAACCACGATGAAAATGCAACGCTTTGGCTGACTCGTTGGCTGGCCTATCCGCTCCAACATTTGGGCGCCAAGATGGATACCGCGGTGCTGATGCATTCCAGCATGGAGGGATCGGGCAAGAGCCTGTTTTTCGCGGATACCTTGGGCCAGCTTTACGGCCAGTATGCGGCGACAGTTGGTCAGACCCAGTTGGAAAGCAATTTCAACGCTTGGCAAAGCCGCAAGTTGTGGGCGGTGTTCGAAGAGGTTGTGAGCCGCGATCAGCGTTACAACCAGGTGGGCAAGATCAAGCACCTAGTCACGGGCAAAACGGTGCGGATGGAATCCAAGTTCATCAATGGTTGGGAAGAGGCCAACCACATGAATGCTGTGTTCCTGAGTAACGAAATTCTGCCTTGGCCCATCAGTGACAGTGATCGCCGAATGCTGGTGGTGTGGCCCATGGAGACGTTGTCGGTTGATCGCCAGAAAGCCATTGGTAAGGAGTTGGGGCAGGGTGGTGTTGCCGCCTTGTATGGCTGGCTGTTGTCGGTTGACCTGGATGACTTCAACCAGCGGACACGCCCGCCATCCACGGATGCGCGTGAACGGTTGGTGGCGTTGAGTCGGGCCGGCTGGCAGACATTCTTGCATCTGTGGCAGACGAGTGAGCTAGGAAACGGGTTGTGGGGGCCATGCCTGTCGACCGATCTATACGCACTGTTCCTGGAGTGGTGTCAGCGAAACAAAGAGCATACGATGAGCCAGACGAAATTCTCCTTGTTCATCAGTTCGGCAGTGGAGAAGACCAGGTCCATTCCATGGACTGAGGGTAGTAATCGTCGTTTCGGGGCTTTTTTCGTTCCCGATCATCCTGACGCTTCCCTGCTCCCATCACTGAAGGCGGCCGAGCTGGGGAGTACGGTTTCGTTCTGGCGCGCCAAGGCAAAGCTTGCAGGTTGGAATGTGGACGGCTGGGATCACCTCAAGGGGATCGCAGCATGAATTCACCAAGCTTTGTGTTGGGTGTGTTGGGTATGTGTTGGGTTACTTTCGACAACTCAACACAGGTTCGAGCCAGTAATTTCAAGGGTTATAGAGAGGTGTGTCGGGTGTGTTGGGTTTACACCCGCGCGCACGCGTGCGCGCGCATTTTTCTAACTCTCCTTGGCTCTCACGGCAATAGAAAAAATCTCCATGCGAGGGCTGAAAAACCCAACAAACCCAACACACTCAACACACTTAGATTGAAGGTATTGATTTTAAAGAGATTTATTTGTGTTGGGTTTGTGTTGGGTTGTGGGTTTTCTGTGTTGGGTTCGTTTTTTCAGGGGGAAGGGCGATGATCGGGGCAATGGAAGAACTGTTGAAGCACTGGGGTGAGCAATGCCGACTGAACGGCGAGAGCGGTGGCATGGGCAGTCCGATGGCGACCATCATGGAGTGGGGTGGGTCGGCACCGCGCGGCACGCCGGGATCGCGCATCATCCTGGGTGCAGGGGCTGGGCCTGATGCGATTGCGCAGCAGGTCGCGGCAGCTCTATCGGAGATCGGGCGGCAGGATGAACAGGGAGATCGATTGATGCGGTTGGCTGGTTTGCGTTACGGCGATGATCCGGCGCCGACGTGGTTGATGCAGCTGCATTTGCTGGGGTTCGAGTCGAAGGCGAAACAGACTTACTACGACCAGGTACATCGCCTGCATGAGCGGCTGCTGGTGGTGCTGGCCGAGCGTGCCGATGCCCGTCAGTGGCTGACCGCTGGTCGGGGCGTTTTACCTCAAAGTCTCCTTAAAGTTGCGTCAAAGTTGCGTCGAGTTGGATAACCGAAAATGCCCCCTTTTCGGTTCCGTACTCAGGGGGTAAAAAGTCACCACGATATGAAATTTGCGCCTTGGCGCTGACCTCGCACGTGCTGTGCAGCTTCACCCGGCCTCCCTGAGCCGGTCACCTAACCCCGCTTCGGCGGGGTTTTTATTTTCGGCCCGATGGGTGTCTGCAAGGAGAATCAGCATGAGCGAGCCGGCAACTGTTGTCGTCGCCGGTGGTGTGGGATTGGCAGCTACTGGCCTGCTGGCGGGCGTGGATATGCTCGCAGTGATCGGCGCGCTGGCTGGCTCGCTGGTCTTCTTCACCACGACCGAGGAATTGCCAGTATGGAAGCGGGTGCTGTTCCTGCTCGTGTCTTTCGTGATGGGTTATATGTTCGCCCCTGGCATGGCCGAGGTTGAGTTGTTCGGTGTCAGGCCTTTCAAGTTCACCGGGCCGGCGGCGTTCGGTGCTTCGGTTGTGGTTGTCACCGTTGCACTGGCCGTCATCAAGCGGCGCGGCCTCATTGCTGATCAGCAAGGGAGGCAGGATGGATAGTCAACTGGTGCCACAGGTTCTGACTCAGGCGACGTTCTGGTTGTGCGTGGCGCTGTTCGTTCGGTTGTTTACGTTTCGCCGACGCGGTGCCCGGTTCCGCCGGAGCATGAGTTGTCTTGCATGGCTGGTGATGGTTGCGGCTGGTTCGGTGGTTGTGTACATCGGCAAGGGCCAGCTGGTGATGCCGCACAACTCATGGCCGTTGGTGATCATCCTTTCGGTGTTTGTTGGGTCGGTCTGCAAGAGTGCGGGCAACCTGGCGCGCGTATGGAAGATGGGGTGATGGACAAGATGTCTGATGATCGGCGCGGCAGCAGCACGGCACGGGGATACGGGTACAAGTGGCAGAAGTCACGCGATGGTCACCTTCGCGAATACCCGTATTGTTCTATGTGTTCGACTGATCAGCGTCCGGTGGCAGCGACCATCGTCGACCACAAGATCGCCCCGAAGCTGAAGGACGCCAAGGACAGTGGTGATCCGGTTCGTATCAAGGCTGCGTGGAAGTTGTTCTGGAATCCGAAGAACTGGGCGAGCCTGTGCAAGTTCTGTCACGACTCCACCAAACAGCGGATGGAGAAGAGCGGTCGGCTCCCTGGCTGCAATGCAGACGGCAGACCGACTGACCCGGGCCACCACTGGAACCGGTGATCAGCGCCCTCCGGTGCACAAAAAAATGGCACCCCTGAGGGTAGGGGGGGTGAAAAACTTCTTTCGGACTTCGTTCTAGACCGCTCGCCCCCCTCTTTACGCAAAACCGGGAAAAATGAGGGAGGGGGGGTATCAACAGGCAGGGGTATTTATGGCTGGAAATGGAAATTCGGGTCGCCCGCCAGTCGCGCCGGCACTCCAACTGCTGCAAGGCAACCGTAGCAAAAAAAATGTCGCCGACCTGCTCAGCGAAGTGAAGGCGCCGGCTGTTCCAGTTGCTGCACCGCCCATGCCGGACGTGCTGTCCGCCGATGCTGTTACAGAGTGGGAAAGGTTGGTACCCGCGTTGATTTCGCTGGGCCTCGTTTCCGAACTGGACTCCATGGCGCTGGCAACCTACTGCCAGGCCACGGCTGACTGGCGTCGCTACCAGCGCCTGATCACAAAGCGAAACGCTGACTCCGACGACGAATTGGGCGGCGATATCCAGACTTTCAAGACAGGTGCCCAGCAGATGCACGTTCTCCGGCAGTTGGCGAACGACGCGGAGAAGCGCGCCAACGCCGCCGGCGCCCAGTTCGGCATGTCGCCGATATCCCGGCGCAACCTGAAAACGGCACCGCCGCCGCAAGGTGAGCTATTCCCCAATGAGCAAAGAGCAGCCGCAGACCAATACTTCAACTGATGATCGTGTCACCAGCTTTGCCCATGCCGTACTCGCCGGTGAAATCATCGCCGGTCCCAACGTTCGCAACGCCTGCAAGCGGCACCTGCGCGACCTCGAAGAAGGCCCCGCGCGCGGATTGATCTGGGATCTGACGCAGGCGAACCGCGCTATCGGCTTTTTCGAGGACGTGCTTTGCCTCAATGGCGGCGATTACGAGGGAATGCCTTTCCTGCTTGCGCCCTGGCAGGCGTTCGTTGTCGGCAGCCTGTTTGGCTGGATGTCACATGGCGGGTACCGCCGCTTCAACTTCGGCTACATCGAGACCGGAAAGGGTTCGGGGAAAAGCCCGCTGGTCGCCGGGATTGGCCTATACGGACTGGTTGCGGACGGCGAGCAGCGGGCTGAAGTCTATGCCGCTGCGACCAAACGTGATCAGGCCATGATTCTGTTTCGCGATGCCGTCGCGATGGTCGACATGTCGCCCAACCTCTGTTCGCGGCTGGTGCAGTCGGGTCGCGACGAGAAGGTTTGGAACCTCTTCTATCCCAAGACCAATTCCTTCTTCCGGCCAATCAGCGCCGACGAAGGCAAGTCAGGCCCGCGTCCGCACCTGGGCTTGCTCGACGAGCTCCACGAACATAAAACCGCCAGCACCGTGAACATGATGCGCGCCGGTACCAAAAACCGGCGCAAGGCGATGGTGGTCGCGATCACCAACAGCGGCTCGGACAAGAAGACGGTCTGTGGTCAGTACCACGACCTGGGCGTGCGCATCTGCGCCGGGATCGAAGACGACGACAGCTTCTTCGCGTTCATCTGCTCGCTGGATGAAGGTGATGATCCATTCGAAGACGAAGCCTGCTGGGCAAAAGTGAACCCATCGCTGGACTTCATTGCTGAAGGTCAGAGCGACGGCATCCCGGGCCGCCAGTACCTGCGCAAGCAAGTGAAATCGGCTCGCGGTCTGCCGGCGCAAGAGTCGGTGGTACGCCGCCTCAACTTCTGCGAATGGACCCAGGCGGACGCACCGTGGATTTCTTGGGCCGTCTGGAAACAGGCGGAGGAACGTGTGCCGATGCGTCTGTTGCGCAATCGACGCTGTGTGGCTGGGCTCGACCTTGCCAGCACCACGGACCTGACCGCACTGGTGCTGCTGTTCTGGCCAGTACCCCACGATCCGCACTGGCGCCTGCTGCCGTATTTCTGGATTCCGGACGATGACCTGGAGGGCCGCGAAGCTCGGGACAAAGTGCCCTACGCAATGTGGATCAAGAGCCGTTTCCTTGAAACCACGCCCGGTCGTGCGATTAGCAAGCTGCATGTGCTGCGCCGGCTGGTCACGATCTGTGCTTACTTCGACGTGGAACGGATCGCCTACGACCGGTGGCGCGTCGAGGACCTGCTGCAACTGATGTCCGAATACGACATCACTCTGCCGGAGATGGTGGGCTTCGGCCAAGGCTTCAAGGACATGGGGCCAGCGGTGGATGAGTTCGAGCGTCGCCTGCTGGGCTTGAGCCCGGAGGATGAAGACGTGATCGATCTCGATCCGGCAGAGTTCACTCTGGTCGAAAGCGAGACGGTCGAAACCCTACGCCACGATGGCAACCCGGTCATGACCTGGTGTGCTGGCAACGCCGTGATCGTTTCCGATCCTGCCAACAACCGGAAGGCGGACAAAGCCAAGGCCACCGGCCGTATCGACGGCATTGTCGCTTCCATCATGGCCACCGGTATCAGCGGCAAAGCCGCGGGGCCGAGTGGCAAATCCATCTACGACGACGGGGTCGGAATATGAAACTAGCCCTCTTGGCCTGGCTGGCCGGCCTGCTGGGCTTCGGCCTGCTGGTCGCTGGCGTGGCAATGATCAATGCACCGGCCGCCTACATTGTTGCTGGTCTCGGTTTGCTGGCGTGGTCATTCCTCGCTGATCGGGCATCCGCAGCATTGAAAGCCCAATCCAAACCCCAAGGAGGTTGAGCATGTTCTTTTCAAGCGTGCTCGGCGAAGGGCGGGGCAACCTGACCGAAATGGGCAGCGGCTTCTGGCGCGGGCTGATCGGAAGCGGTCGAAACAGCACCGGCGTCAAGGTCACTCCCGAGTCTGCGTTTGGCCTGCCAATCCTGCAAAACTGCGTGACCTTGTTGGCTGAGACAATGGGGCAGTTACCCTGCGAGTTGTTTCGGCGGATGGAAAAAGGCCAGCGAGAAGCCGCTATTAACCATCCTGCTTACGACGTGCTCCGGTACCAGCCGAACGGTTTTCAGACGCCGTACGAATACCGTGAGTGTGTTCAGGGCGCCGCTGGATTGAGGGGTAACGGCTACAGCTTCATTGATCGCCGGGATGATGGAAACATCACCGCCCTCTGGCCCTTGAGCAACGACAAAGTGCAGGTGCTGAAGGGCGGCGACATGTTGCCGTATTACCGGGTTGGTGGAGGTGAGGCTCTGCCAATGCGCATGATCCACCATGTCCGCTGGCACAGCTCCAACCATTACGTCGGACTATCGCCCATTGAGGTGCACGCCGACTCACTCGGCCTGGCTCAGGCAGTGAGGCAGTACACCGGCAAGAGCTTCGCAAACGGAGTGACCGTCTCTGGTGTCATCGAGCGGCCGCGCGAAGCGCCGGCGATCAAGGATCAAGGCAGCATCGACAAAATCGTCGATCAGTGGGGCCAGAAATTCGGTGGCATGGACAACGCCAAAAAAGTCGCGTTGCTGCAAGAGGGCATGACCTTCAAGCCGGTCTCCATGAACAACGTCGATGCCGAAGTGCTGGGGATCCTCAAAACCACCGGCACCGACATTGCCCGGATTTACAAAATCCCGCTGCCCATGGTCAATGACCTGGAGAAATCCAACTACAACACCCTTGAGCAACTGATGATTCAGTTCGTGGTGTTTGCATTGTTGCCCTGGGTCAAGCGCCACGAACAGTCGATGATGCGCGACTTCCTGCTGCCGGCGGACCGGCGCAATTACTTCATCGAGTTCAACCTGTCCGGCTTACTGCGCGGCGACCAGAAGAGTCGTTACGAAGCCTATGCGATCGGGCGGCAGTGGGGCTGGCTGAGTGTCAACGACATCCGACGCTTGGAGAACATGCCTCCGGTACCAGGCGGTGATATCTACCTGCAACCACTCAACATGGTGGACGCAGGCAAGGGCGGCGCCGATTTGACCAACCCCAACGTGCGAGCGCAGCTCGAAATGCAGCACGCTGAAATAGAGAGGATTCTGGCGCAATGAAAAACTACCTGCGAGCCTCCAGCCTGCTGTTCAATCAGCCGCTGCTGGTAATGCCTGACATGTTGGATCTCGGCGTTCGCTGGGCCAACCAAGCAATGAGTTTGAACATCGTCAACATCGGCGCCCGGGAGGGTGCAGCGTTGTGGGCGGATGATGGTATGGACCGTATCGCTCAGCGTGAAGAAGAACGCCGTACGGCGATCGCCCGAACGGGCATCGAGGTCATTCCGGTCAGTGGCGTGTTGGTCAGTCGTGGCAGCCACATGAACATGTGCGAAACCATGACCAGCTACGAAGAGCTGCGTACCAAGATCAGCAATGCGATTGCCGATCCGATGGTCGAGCGGGTGGTGCTGGACATCGACAGCCCGGGCGGTTCTGCGGTGGGCGCATTTGAGTTGGCCGCTGACATCCGTGCCTTGGCCCAGCAAAAGCCGATCACCGGCATCGTCAACTTCATGGCCTACAGCGGCGGTTATCTGATCGGTTCGGCCTGTAGCGAATTGGTGGTGAGCCAGACCAGTGGCGTCGGATCAATTGGCGTTATCGCAAGCCACATGGACCGTTCCAAGATGGAAGAGGGCATGGGCGTCAAGGTCACTACGGTATTTGCCGGGGCTCACAAAAACGACCTCAGCCCGCATGAGCCACTGAGCGACCAGTCCCTCAAGTACCTGAATGACGTGGTGCAGGAAAGCTACCAGTTGTTCGTCAACGCGGTGGCCGAGTACCGCGGGCTATCCGTACAGCAGGTAATGGCCACCGAGGCTGGTTTGTTTCGGGGGCAGGCGGGTATTGCCGCAGGTCTCGCCGATCGGCTACAGAGCCCGCAACAGGCCGTTGATGAGTTGTCCCACTCCATCGCGTTAAGTCGCGCCAACAGGCAGACCGGCCGCATTGCCGTCCGCGCCGCCGCCCTGAATTTTCAATCTCAGATCTGACCGCGTTCGCGGCAGTCACCAAGCCCGCCCCGTGCGGGCTTTTTTATGCCCAGGAGGCACCATGTCCCTTGTACTTCAAATGCGTAGCGAGCGCGCCCAGCTGGTTACCCAGGTCCAGGCGTTGGCCCAGATCGAGGCGGGTGGGGGAAGCCTCACGGTCGAGCAGCTGGCGCAGTTCACCCAGCTGGAAACCCAGATCAACGAATTGACCGCAAAAATCACGCGAGCCGAGACGGCGGAACGCATTGCTGCAGCTTCGGCAGTGCCGGTCGACGAGAGCGCTCAAGGCAACAACAGCCCGCCAACCCGTGTGACCACTCACAGCGAACCGACCAAGCCTGGTGTGGCGATGGCGCAGATGGTTCGGTTGATGGTTCAGGCAGGCGGCAATCAGCAGGTTGCTGCTGAAATGGCGAAGACGGGCGGGTACGGTGCCGATGTGCACATGGCGCTGTCCACCGTGACCGCCGGCGCCGGCGGTGTGTTGGTACCTGAAAACTTCAGTACCAGTGTGATCGAATCGCTGCGACCGAAGTCGGTTGTTCGAAAAATGGGCGCGATCAGTCTTCCGCTCAACAATGGCAACCTGACCATGCCGCGCGTGCTCGGTAATACCCAGGTTACCTATTTGGGGACTGAGCAAGACATCTCGATCACCGAAATGCAGTTCGCTGATCTCAAGCTTTCCGCGAAGAAGGCTGCCGCGATCGTTCCAATCTCCAACGATCTGCTCGCTTATTCCGGCGTAAATCCCCGCATTGACGCTCAGGTCAGCAGCGACCTAGCGGTCAGCATGGGTCTTTCCGAGGATCTGCATTTCATTCGCGGCGCCGGTACCGGTTCGCTGCCCAAAGGCCTGCGCTACTGGGCACTGGCCGGCAACGTGCTCGGTGCACCGGCAGGCTCAACCCTCGCCATAGTAGATCTGTACCTGGGCAGCATGATGCTGCGCCTCGAAGCGGCGAACGTGGAACTGGATGGCTGCGGCTGGATCATGGCGCCGCGCACCATCCGCTGGCTGCAATCGCTGCGCGACGGTAACGGCAACAAGGCCTACCCGGAAATTGATTCCGGCATGCTCAAGGGCTACCCGGTGGCGCTCACCACCCAGGTTCCGACCAACCTCGGTGTCGGTGGTAACGAGTCCGAAATCTACTTCGTGAACTTCGCTGACTGCTTCATCGGTGAGGACACCACGTTGGCTATCGCTATCAGCACCGAGGCCTCTTACAAGGACGGAGCGGGTAACACCGTCAGCGCGTTCCAGCGTGACCAGACGTTGATTCGTGTGATCAGCAAACACGATTTCGGCCCGCGTCACGTCGAGTCGATTTCCGTTGGTACCGCCATCACTTGGGGCGCCGGAATGTAATCCTCTGGCCCCGCCACCCGGTGGGGCTAACCAATTGAGCAGGTAGCAAAATGAGCGATAAGAAAATCGTCACCTTCAAAAAGGAGTGGCGCGGTTACGCCATTGGGGAGACTGCGGGCTTCAATGATGAGGTCGCCGGCGCACTAATCGAGTCCGGTCTTGCCAGGCCGTATGTAGCTCTGACAGATACCGAGAAATCTACGGTAGCGCCTGCTGGAAAAAAAGGTGCAGCAAAGAAAGCTGGAAAGCCCGTCGAGCCCACTGCATCAGTTGACCCAATCGATCCGATTGATCCTGTCGACCCAGTGGCTTCAGTCGATCCAGTTGATCCAGAAGAACTCGACGAGAAGCCATAAGCCATGGCCCGTCGAATCGAGTACTTCGGTGAGCCGGTTCTGACCCTGGCACAGGTGGCTTTCCAGTGTCGGGTCGAACCGGAAGACATGGAGCCGGAGCTAATTGAGCAAATCATCATTCCCGGTGTGACTTCTCAGTGCGAATCGAAGACGGGCGCGGCCTTGCGGGGCGCGACTTACGAAGAGGACTGGCCAGTCTCGTTTGCGTCCGGGCATGCGTTGGACATCGGGCAGGCCAGTGAAATTGTGTCGATCATGTTGCAGCAGGCCGACGGCACCTGGGCTGCTGAGTCAGCGCCGTTCGAGTTGCAGCAGGGACCGCGGGAAAGCTTTCTGCATTTCCATGGTGCCCGACCTACTGGTCCATTGCGTATCCGCTACAAGGCCGGGCTCGATCTCGATCTATACCCTGGCGTTCGCAACTGGCTGTTGATGGCAGCAGCAACGATTTACCGTCACCCGGAAATGTTCATGGTGGGGCAGTCGCTGGCTGAGTTGCCATCAACGTTCCTCGATCATCTGGTAGCAGATATCACCGTCCCTCCGAGGTTCTGACCATGGCCATGCGCGAACCAAGCGCCGGTGAGCTGGATCGACGTATCACTCTGAGATTGCGCACGGATGTGCCTGCCCCAAATCAGGGGCTCGATTCTTTGTTCACCGAAGAGAAAAAACGGTGGGCCAAGATAGAGCCCGTCGGTACCGCTGTTTACGCGCACGGCGTTCAGACCGATGTGCGAATTACCCATCGGGTGACTTTCTACTTCCTGAAGGGCATGAGCGAGGCTCACGAAGTTGTCCTCGGCTCCACGGTTTACCGAGTGCGGCGAGTTGCAGACATGAATGGCAAGCGCCGCTTTACATTGCTTGAGGTTGAAGAGCTCGGCCCTCAGCAGGCAGGGGGAGGCATCTATGGCTAACTCAGCATCAGTCGAAAGTTACCTGCACGTCGAAGGGTTCGACAATTTCGATAGGGAGGCATTCGACAAGCGCAAGATTAGGGCAGGTATGCGCAAGGCCGGCTTGCTTGTTACCCAGCGAGCTCAAATGAACCTGGTGCTGGGGAAAGGGCAAGATGGTTACCCTGTCAATCGCACCGGCGAAACCGTGCAGTCGATCAAGTTCAAGGTGTCCCGATCAGGCTTCTTGGTCAAGATTTCCCCGACGCTTACTCCTGAAATGGGTGAGTTCTATCCGGCCTATCTGCACTACGGCGTGAAGCAGGGACGCCGGCCGGGCAAGTTGGCACCCGGAAAAGGCAAAGGTAGAAAAAACCGTCGAGCTGCTGGTGCGCGAGCCCGGCTCGTCGCCGAACGAGCCGCTGGTGAGTGGCGCATCAAGCCCCGCGATAACTACATGATCGACGCTCTGCAGGATTCGTCGTCACAGGTTGAATCCATTCTTTCCGCTGCATTCGCCGCTGCTCTGAACTGACACTGCATCAACGGAACCCCATATGAAACTGAACCCCATCGTTGCCCATCTGCGGCTGACGTGCCCTACCTTTGCCGGTCGCGTGGCGGGTGGCATTGATTGGGACGCCGTAGTCGAGAGCGCACAGCTTTCACTGCCAGCGGCCTATGTGATCGCCACGGCTGATGCTGCTGGTCCGAACAAAATCCAGACCGGTGTGCGCCAAGACATTACCGACCAGTTCAACGTGGTGATTGTCCTCGATGCCTCGGATGAGCGCGGCCAGGCGGACAACGACCTGCTGCACGACATTCGGGCCGAAATCTGGCGGGCGTTGGTGGGATGGGTGCCCGGCCCGGAGTACGAGCCCATCGAGTACGGAAAAGGGGCGTTGCTGCACATCAGCCGTGCCCGGGTGGTTTACCAGTTCACCTTCGTTTCGGAATTCCAGCTCGGTCGCAGTCGTCCGGATGAGCCCCCCGAAACCTGGCACGAATGGGATCTGGATGGTTTGCCGGCTTTCACCGGCGCAAACATCAACATGGACTGCATCGATCCCGCAGATCCAAACCTGAAACGACCCGGCCCGGACGGGCGCATCGAAGTTGCATTCACTGGAGACGTAACACCATGACCAAGCGCATCACTGTGGTGCCGGTTGAAGGCCGGGCCGTGCCCGATCCGGAAGCTGGCGACCTTTTGCCTGTTGAAGGCCGAGAAGTCCCCGACAACGCTTGGTGGCGCCGACGCCAAGAAGACGGGGACGTGACGCTCAAGGCTGACAAGTCCCAATCCACCAAGGCCGGCGCCGCGGCGAAAAATGAGGAAGCGCAATAATGGCTATCGGATTCAGCAACATTCCGGCCGATGTCCGCGTGCCGCTGTTCTATGCGGAGATGGACAATTCGGCTGCCAATAGCGCGGCCTCGGCGTTGCGCCGGCTGATCGTTGCTCAGGTGAACGACGCTTCGGTTGCCCCGGAGGTGGGCAGTCTGGTGCTGGTCTCCAGCCTGGCGATCGCCAAGGCCATCGGTGGCCAAGGTTCGATGCTGGCCGCCATGTATGACACTTGGCGCAAGACCGACCCGGTGGGCGAAATCTGGTGCCTGCCATTACGTAATGCAACGGGCGCGGCGGCGACGGCAACTGTCACGATCACGGGTACTGCGACGGAAACCGGTCTGATCAATCTGTACGTAGGTGGTGTTCGCGTCCAGGCATCGGTCGCCAGCGCGGCAACACCGACGCAGGTGGCGTCAGCGCTGGCGGTGAAGATCAACGCCATGCCCGATCTGCCGCTGACGGCGTTGGCCGCTGCCGGTGTCGTGACCCTGACCTGCAAGTGGAAGGGTGACAGCGGTACCGACATCAGCCTGCTGATGAACCGGCTGGGCAAAAGTAACGGAGAGCAAACACCGGCAGGCCTGTCGGTAGCTCTGACCCAGATGACTGGCGGTACCGGTGTGCCGGATCAGGTAGCCGCGTTGGCTGCTCTGGGCGATGAGCCGTTCGAGTTCATCTGCCAGCCGTGGACAGACACCACTTCGTTGGATGCCTGGAAAGGTGCCATGGATGACAATGTTGGCCGCTGGAGCTGGGCCAAGCAATTGTTCGGTCATGTGTACAGCGCCAAGCGCGGTACCGTCGGAACGCTGGTAGCAGCCGGCCAGGCACGCAACGATCAGCACATGACCATCCAGGCGGTAGAGGCCGGGGTGCCGCAACCGGTCTGGATTCAAGCAGCGGCGCTCGCCGCACGCTCGGCGGTGTTCCTCTCGGCTGATGCCAGTCGGCCGACGCAAAGCGGCAGCATGCCAGGTCTCGACCCAGCCCCGGCCAGCGGGCGGTTCACCTTGACTGAGCGTCAATCGTTGCTCAGCTACGGTATCGCCACGGCGTACTACGAAGGCGGGTATGTGCGGATTCAGCGCTCGATCACGACCTATCAGAAGAACGCCTATGGCCAGGCGGATAACTCGTACCTGGACAGCGAGACGATGCATCAGTCGGCGTTCATCATCCGGCGCATGCAGAGCGTCATCACCAGCAAGTATGGGCGGCACAAGCTGGCCAGCGACGGCACAAGGTTCGGCGCCGGCCAACCCATCGTCACGCCGAGCACCATCCGCGGCGAGCTGATTGCGCAGTACGCCAAGCTCGAATCGGAAGGTCATGTGGAAAACGCCGACCTCTTTGCCGAGCACTTGGTGGTGGAGCGCGACAGCAACGATCCGAGTCGGGTCAACGTGCTGTTCCCGCCGGACTACATCAACGGCCTGCGCATCTTCGCGCTGCTCAACCAGTTCCGCCTGCAATACGACGCCGTGGCGTAACGCTGACCGACTTCACCAAGCCCGCCCCGAGCGGGCTTTTTCATTCTGGAGATTCAGACCATGGGCAAAAAAGTTGCGGGCACGGCCTACATCAAGGTGGACGGCATGCAGTTGACCGTCACCGGTGGGGCGGAGGCGCCGTTGATGGATGTGAAGCGAGAGACCGTCTACCCGGGCTTCTACAAGGAAGAAGCGTTGACTCCCTTCCTGAAGATGACGGCGCTTCATGATCCCGACCTTCAACTCAAAAAGCTGACCGAAGGCAAGGACATGACGGTCACCTGCGAATTCAGCAACGGCAAGGTTTACGTGCTGTCGGGCGCGTACCTGGTGGATGAGCCGACGTCGAAAGGTGATGACGGCACCCTGGAACTTCAATTCGACGGCATCAAAGGGGTTTGGCAATGAGCAATATCGTACAGCTTCAGGTGGCCATCGAGGCCCACGGTGAGCCGCTGACCGAGCTCAATCTGCGCCGGCCTACCGTGCAGGAAGTACGGACCATCAAGGCGCTGCCGTACAAGATCGACAAAAACGAAGAGGTCAGCCTTGACATGGATGTCACCGCGAAGTACATCGCGGTCTGCACCGGTATCCCGCCTTCGTCCGTCAACCAGTTGGATCTCGCTGACTTGAACACTTTGAGTTGGGCGATTGCCAGTTTTTTCATGAGTGCGGCGTCGGCTCCATCGCCGACCTGATTGCAGTCGCCTATGACCTGGCCTGGTTCTGGAAGGTTGATCCCGAACAGATGATGGCCAGGCCGCTGGATGTGCTCACGGAAAGCCTTGAGCACGCCGAACGCATCAATCAACTTCAGCAGGTGCCGTGATGGGAGATAAGTTCCAGCTCAAGGCGTTGATCACCGGCGTCGACAAGCTGTCGCCGAAACTCGCCGGCATCCGCAAGAACATCGCGGGATTCAAGAAAGGTCTCGAAAAAACCGGGCTCGGCAAAATCAGCTTCGGAGATGTCTTGGCCGGTGGTGCCATGGCGGCCCCGTTTGTTGCCGGTGCGGCCGCCGCGATCGATTTCGAATCACAGATGGCGGACGTGCGTAAGGTCGTCAACTTCGACAAGCCCGAACAGTTCAAGGAGATGGGCGACGACATCGGGCGCATGTCCGAACGCCTGCCCATGGCCGCGGGTGATATCGCCAAGATTGTCGCCGCCGGGGGGCAGTCGGGGATTGCTCGCGAAGAGCTGCTGGGATTCGCTGAGGCTGCTGTGAAGATGGGCATCGCCTTTGACCAGTCTGCCGAGGAAAGCGGCGACATGATGGCCAAGTGGCGTACGTCTTTCAAAATGACTCAGACCGATGTCGTGGGCCTAGCTGACAAGATCAACTATCTCGGCAACACGGGGCCTGCGAACACCAAGCAGATTTCGGACATCGTGACTCGCATCGGCCCGCTGGGTGCGATCGCTGGCCTTGCATCGGGCCAGATCGCGGCACTGGGCGCGACAATGGCCGGGGTGGGCATCGAACAGGAAGTGGCCGCCACCGGCATCAAAAACTTCATGCTGGCCCTGACCAAGGGCAGCGCGGCCACGAAAGGCCAGCAGCAGGCCTTCAAGGCGCTTCGGCTGGATTCGAAAGCAGTGGCGGCGGGCATGCAGAAAGATGCTCAGGGCACTTTGCTGGATGTACTAACCCGAGTCAGTAAGGTGAAGGCGGAAAAGCAGGCTGGGCTGCTGACGACGTTGTTCGGTAGTGAGTCGGTGGGAGCCATTGCGCCGTTGCTGACGAACCTGGATCTGCTCAGGAGCAACCTGCAGAAGGTTACCGATCAGCAGGAATACGGCGGCTCAATGGACAAGGAGTATCAGTCCAGAGCTGCCACCACGGCGAACAACCTTCAATTGCTGCGTAATTCAGCAGCAAGCGTTGCGCGAGCCATAGGTGCCGCGCTTTTGCCGGCAATCAACACGGTATCCACCGCGCTCCAGCCCATGGTGTCGAGGATTGCGCAGGTGATCGAAGCGAATCCCGGCCTGGTTCGAGGTCTGGGTATCGCCGGCGCAGCCTTCACTGCAATCCGGGTTGGTGTGCTCGCAGCAACCGTCGCAGTTCGCTTGCTCGGCGTGGCTTTCGCTGCAACGCCGATCGGGATTGCCGCGCTGGCGATCGCTGCGGCGGCGGGGCTGATCGCGGCCAACTGGTCGGCTTTGGCACCGTACTTCCAAGTGTTATGGGAAAAAATCAGAGGTCCGGCCGCAATCCTGTGGGGCTGGCTTCAAAAGGCCTTTGCCTGGTCGCCGATCGGCCTGGTGATGGAGAACTGGGGGCCATTGACCGAGTTGTTCAAGGCGCTATGGGATGTGCTGGTGGCGGTCTCTACTCCGGTCATGGACTTTCTCGGGCGGATGTTTGACTGGTCTCCACTGGGATTGATCGTCAAAAACTGGGAGCCCATCACCGCTTGGTTTCAGAGCCTGTGGGAAAAACTGAAGCCAATCATTGAGCCGATCATGAAGTACTTCGGCGGCGGGGAGGGTGGCGACGGCATCATCAAAACTGCCACCAACAAAGCCAACGAGTTCGCCGAAGAGCAGCGTCAGCGCAACGCCGGTGCCGGTGGCGGGGATGGGGCGTTGTTGCAGGCCGGTGCGGTCGATAACGCGCAGCGTCGTCAGCAAATGATGAACGGCGCTGCGGGAATTCCGAGTACTCAACAACTTCTGAGCCGACCGAACATCGCTGCTCAATCGGGCGGCTTGCTCCAGCAGTCGGCGGCCAATCAGGCGCAGAAGGTCAATGGTGAAATCAACGTCAACATCAAAGGGGCGCCGCCGGGCAGCACTGTTGAAACCGCGAAAACCAATCAGCCCGGGCTGAGCATCAAGCCTAGCGTGGGTACCCGAACTATCGGTGTGATGAGGCCTAATCAATGACAGGGACATGGCGTGATCAGTTGTTACCGGCCTCGTTTCGGGGAGTCAGCTTTTTGATTCCCCAGACATCGGTTCCGGTCGGCATGAAGGGCCAGTTGCACGAATTCCCGCAGCGTGACAATCCATACTTCGAGCAGTTGGGAAAGCAATCCCAGGTGCACAAGATGACGGGGTGGGTCATCGGCGACGACTGTTTCGAACGTCGAGACAAGTTGATCGAGGCGCTGAACAAACCGGGCGGTGGCGAGCTGGTCCATCCCTGGCTCGGCCGGTTACAGGTCAAGGCCGGTGAATGTGAGGTCTCGCATGACCTCATGGGCGGCGGGATGGTCAGCTTTGATCTGACGTTCTATCCGGATGAGCCGCTGAAAACACCGGCGGCCAGGGTCAACACCCAGGCTCAGGTCGCCAACTCGTCTGAAAGCCTGCTGACTTCGTCGCTCAATCGGTATGAAACCGGCATGGCGAAAGTGAATAAAGCCCGGCTCGGCCTGCTGCAAATGCGCAATAGCCTGTCGAACGTGTTCTCCGTGATACAGCAACACTTCGCGCCATTTGCCAGCGTATTCAGCGACTCGACCGGTTTTGCACAGTCGTTGATGAACTCGCCGAGTGGGCTGTCGTCGCTGTTTTCCAGTTACTTCAGCAGCTTCACCGGCTTCGATTTCTTCAAGTCCAGTTCCGGTGGAGGATCGAATGCCGGTTCGGGTTACCGCGCCGCCGTCGCCGAAGTCACGCAACAGACCGAGGCGGCCAGCAGCATCAACACAGTCAGTCCCGTTGGTGGAGCCAACACTGTTGCGGCGTCGCAGGCGACGGCGAACCTGGTGCAGGACGCTGTGCTCGTACAGATCGGACTGATCGTTAGCGAAATGCCGGTGGCTACGCAGCCGGAGCCGATTGGATCGACTGCACCCGTCGAGCAACAGGCGTTACAACCGGTGATCCGTCCGGAGGTGCCGGTGGCTGATGACGTGATCGATCTTCGGGACTCGCTCAATGAAGTCATACACGAAGCATCGCTGAAAGCGGATCCTCAACACTTCGTGGTGCTGAACACCTTCCGCCAAAACGTGATGAAACACCTGACCGCAGTCGCGCAGTCCGGTGTGCGCCTGGTGGATATCACGCCGGCAGAAACCCTTCCCGCGCTGGTGCTGGCCTATCGACGTTTCGGCGATGCCACGCGGTCCACCGAGGTTGTACAACGCAACCGAATCCGTCACCCCGGCTTTGTTCCAGCGACACCCATCAAAATCGCGCAGAGGTAACCATGTCTGACGAGCAAAACGCTGTCAGCCTCACGGTTGATGGCATGGATTACTTCGGCTGGAAATCGGTGGAAATCACCGCTGGGCTTGAGGATCAGGCCCGCTCGTTCAACGTGTCGTTGACCTGGAAGTGGCCGGGTCAGGTTCAAAATGTACCGATCCGGCAGGGTGACAAGTGCCAGGTGCGCATCGGCAATGACCTGGTGCTGACCGCCTGGGTGTTCGCCACACCGGTCAACTACGACGACAAGCAAATTACCAAGTCCATCAGCGGGCGATCGCTGACGGCTGATCTGGTCGACTGTGCGGCGACCAACAGGCCCGGGCAATGGAACAACCAGTCAGTGTTGTCGATCGTCAAGGCACTGGCAGCGCCTTACGGCGTCGCGGTCAACAGCGAGATTCCCGAGGGTGGCAAGCTGTCCGACCACACCATTGAACCGGGTGAAACAGTGTTTGCTTCAACGGATCGCCTGCTGACCTTGTTCCGGGTGTTCTCCACCGATGACGCGCGTGGTGCGGCGGTGCTGGCCAGCCCCGGGAGTGCAGGGCGTACGTTCGATGCGATCGAAGTCGGAAAGAACGTCAAGTCAGGGGATGCGCCGCTCGACTTCTCCGGCGTGTTTTCCGAATACCAGGTGTTGGGGCAGAAGAGCGGTACCGATGAAGAATACGGCGCCGATGTCGCCGAAGTGTCTGCCACCGTGACGGACGATCGCACTGCGCGAAAGCGCGTGCTGATAATTCAAGAGTCCGGCCAGGTGACCAACGAACTGGCGCAAGCCCGGGCGAACTGGGAGCGCGGCAGCCGGATGGGCAAAGCGCTTTCTGTCACCTATACGGTGCAGGGGTGGCGTCAATCCAACGGCCAGCTCTGGCGGCACAACATGATTACCCGGGTCATCGATCCCATCATCGGTATGGACCGGGACATGCTGATCTCGCGCATCACCTACAGCTTGAGCGAGCAGGGGATGGTCACCAAGCTGGAAGTCGGTCCTCCCGAAAGTTTCGAGCCGGAGCCGCAGGATCCGCACAGTCATCGCAAGCTGAAGAAGGGCGGCAAGGGCGACAACTTCGAATACCTCATTCCCGCAGATTACGAGCCGAAAAAATGAACCTTAAAAGCATGCTGGCTCGCGGCACAGTGGTGCTCGCCGATGCCGCCAAAAAACTTCAGACCTTACAGGTACGCCTCACGGCAGGAGAACTCAAGGACGGCGCCGAACATTTCGAACCCTACGGTCTGACCAGCAACCCCTTGCCCGGGGCAGAGGTGCTGACAGCGTTTCTCGGTGGTGACCGCTCGCATGCGGTCGTGCTGGTCGCTTCCGATCGCCGCTATCGAATCAAGGAGCTGAAGCCCGGTGAGGTGGCCATCTATTCCGATGAAGGTGACCGGGTGCACTTCAAGCGCGGACGGATCATCGACGTCCTGACCGACACTTTGAACATCAAGGCCACCACAGCGGTGAACTTCGATACGCCGGTGATTACCCAGACCGGCAAGATTGTTTCTACAGGTGATCAGGTCGCGGGCGGTATCAGCCAGATTGGGCATGTCCACGGCAATGTCCAGGTGGGCAGCGGGCAGAGCGGTGCACCCGTTGCAGGAGGCTGACCATGATCATCACTCCCGACCTTGAGGCCTCGTTCATTCGCGCCGTGACCATCAGCCTCTACACCTGGCGCCGCGCCGAAACCGATGACCCCATCGACGACGAAGAGCGCTTCGGTTGGTGGGGGGACAGCTATCCAGAAATCGCCGACGACCGTATTGGTTCCCGTCTGTACCTGTTGCGGCGGGTCAAGCTCACAGCGCAAACCCAGCGCGATGCTGAGGCGTATGCCCGTGAAGCGCTGCAATGGCTGCTGGACGATGGGCAGGTGACTGCTATCGACATTGCCAGTGAAAAGGTCGACATCAACCACCTGAACCTGATCCCCACGTTGACGGTGGCCAATGGCGCGCGACTGGAAATCAAACAACCTTCAGCATGGCAGGTGATCTATGCCGTTTGAAACACCTTCGCTACCCGCCCTGATTAGCCGTACGCAGGCCGATTTGGCGAGCGATTCGCTACGCCGCTCCGATGCCCAGGTGCTGGCCCGAACGTTGTCCGGCACAGCCTATGGTTTGTATGGCTACCTCGACTGGATTGTTGAGCAGATCCTGCCCGATCGGGCTGATGAAGAAACCCTTGAGCGGATCGCCGCGCTGCGTCTCAACCAGCCTCGAAAGGCAGCACAGTCCGCCGAAGGGATGGTTAGTTTTTCGGCCGCTGCCGGTGTGCCTCTCGATGCAGGCGTCGTGCTCCAGGCTGGTGATGGTCGCACCTACAAGGTGGCCAACGGCATTACTACTGTCGCGGGGATAAACAGCGTGACGATTACTGCCGTGGATGCGGGGCCACTTGGCAATGCAGATGCCGGCTTGGCTCTGACCCTCGTTCAGCCGGTCGCTGGTATTACGAACACGTTCACAGTGATGCCGCCCGGTCTTGCAGGTGGCATTGCCCGGGAAAGTGTCGAGCTGTTGCGTGCACGCGTGGTCCGCTCCTACCGAGTGATTCCTCACGGTGGCTCGGCCGATGACTACGAAACCTGGGCGCTTGAGGTGGCGGGCATCACCCGGGCCTGGTGCCGTCGCAACTACATGGGGCCAGGCACTGTCGGGTTGTTCGTAATGCGCGACGGGGACGTCGAACCGGTGCCTAACCCAACGCAGTTGGCTGAGGTGAAAACCTACATCGAGCCGCTGCGCCCTGTGACGGCAGAGTTGTACGTGCTGGCCCCGGTCAAGGTGCTGGTGCCTTACACCATCCATGCGGTACCGGACACCAGCGCGGTGCGCGCCGCCATCCAAGCACAGTTGATTGATCTGCATGCTCGTGAGGCGGGGCTGGGTGAAAAACTGCTGCGCACCCATATCGCCGAAGCGGTCAGCGGTTCTTCCGGTGAATCTGATCACGTACTGATTTCGCCGGCGGCGGATGTCGTGGCGGCCACCAATCAGTTGCTGATCTTCGGGGGTATTACATGGGTGTGATCAGGACTGCGGAAGAGTACCGGCTTCAGCTTCAGGGGTTGTTGCCATCGGGCCCGGCTTGGGATCCAGAACTGGTGCCGGAGATCGGCTTGGTGCTGGACGGAGTGTCTGTCGAGTTCTCCCGCCTTGATGCCCGGGCAGTGGACTTGTTGACTGAAATGGACCCCGCTGGTGTCAGCGAACTGGTGCCGGAATGGGAGTCGATCATGGGGCTGCCTGATGCCTGTTTGGGGCCGAACCCGGCATTTGAGGACAGGCGGTTGGCGGTAAGGCGGCGCCTCGTCGAAGTAGGTGGCCAGAGCCGGGCCTACTTTCTGGAGATTGCCGTCAGCCAGGGTTACCCGACCCCGACCATCACCGAACACCGAGCGCCCCGTATGGGGCGTTCTCGTTTTGGGGCGGCGCATTTTGGCACCTGGTACGCGCAGTTCATGTGGACGCTCAACACCGGTGGCCGTCAGCGCAAGGGCCGACGCTTCGGCGTCAGTTACTGGGGGAGCGGTTCGGTACGAACCCGGGCGATGCCCTCGAATGCCTGATCCGCCGGCCGGCGCCGGCTCACACCGTTGTGCACATCAATTATGACTGAGGGGTAAGAACGTGGATTTTCCGAAGAGTGTGCCCAACATTGGGTTGGTGGGTGGTGTGTTCGTTGATGAAGACCAATTGGCGGGGACGCCGGGTTCGTTAATCCCCTCGGCCTGGGGGAACTCCATCACCCAAGAGGTGCTGAATGTCATTGCCGCGGCGGGGTTAGTCCCGTCAGAGGCAGATGTAACCCAGTTGCTCAAGGCAATTCGAGCCATCAATCAGGCAGCTTCCAATACGTTTGCCACGGCCACAGGTACAGCGAACGCAATCGTGGTCGCCTTTAATCCTGCGGTTACCACTCTGACAGATAGCATGGTCGTTCGCGTGCTGCTGGTCGCCAACAATACCGGCGCCACTACTTTGGATATCGGAACCGGTCCCAAAACCGTCAACGGTCTCGCGGATGCCGGTCTTCAAGGCGGGGAGTTGGTAGCAGGTGGTCGCGCCATTTTCATGTGGGCTGCTGCTCAAAATCGCTGGATTCTTTTGTCCTGCCAGGCGGGCGCTTTGCAGGTCAAGCAGGGCACTGCTTCCAGCCACTCGGTAAACAAGTCACAGCTCGGCTGGTTCAGCAACCTTATTGGGGTGAATGTCTCCACAGCGTTCACTGCTTCGAATCTTGGGCAGTTCATCTTCGTTACCACAGCAGGCACCACGCAGACGCTCCCGCCGTTGGCAAGTTGCCCACAGGGCTCAACGATTACATTCGCTGCATTCGCCACCACGACCATCAAGGGCAATGCTGCTGAACTGATCACCAACATCTATAACAACGCCTTCCCCAACAGCATGAATCTGGCTGCTGGTGAGCAAATCACTTACGCGAGTAACACCACCAACTGGTACATCGCTTCCTATGTGCGGGCAGAGGCGGGCGCACCCATCGGCACGGCTTCAAACCTCAAAATGACCGTAGCTACAGCCACGGCTATTGCTTCGGTTACCGCGGACGAAATCGTTGTTGGTACCGCTCTCGGCGGGCAGTCTTATCGATTGTCGGGCTACAACAAGCCGGTGAACCTTGGGATCACCGGAGCTGCGGGTATGGACACGGGAGCAGCTCCGGTCAACGGCTGGGTCGCTTTGTACGCAATTTTCAACCCAACGACAGGTGTGTCCAACATCCTGGCCGTCAACTCTCCAAACACCGTGATGCCAGCTGTGTACGGCGGCGCGAACATGCCGGCAGGCTTCACCGCCTCGGCGCTGCTGACAGTTGTGCCAACTAACGGCAGTGGGCAGTTCAAAGTTTGCGCCGTGAAGGGTAGGAAAATTTATATACAGTTGGCAACTGTGTTTAGCGGTAGTTCAATCGTTTCAAACAACCCGGTATCAATTTCAGGTATCGTCCCTGCGAACGCTATCGAAGCGAGTGGTGAACTTACGGTGGGGAGTTCTGCACTTTCTACAATGAGCCTTACTATTCATCCTGATGCCAGCATTGTCGGCCAACAAAGTATGACAACTACCGTTGGTGCTGGTCAGGCGCTAACTTTGAATTACACCGGGTTGCCGATATCTACAGTCCAGCAGCTTCTGTTTACTTCAAGCAGTACTGCCGGAACTCCGACCTTCAATGTCTACATTGCGAGTTACTCAATATGATATTTGCGCAAATTGAGAAGGATAAAGTAATTGGTATTTTTCAGTCGCCTCAAGATCCTGAGTTTTGGCCAGGAGTTGAAGAAATCGAAGACGACGATCAACGTCTGATCGACTATTTGTCATCCGCAATTGACGTTAAGCTCGGTGACCAACAATGACTCATCTCCGTTACATCGTAGCGGGCGACTCGATCATGAGCTACGCGTACGAGCAAGGTGACGTCTGTGGGGATGCCAGCAAACTGGCGGCAAGCCTTATCCCAACCATGATCGATGTATCGATCTGCAATTTTTCTGGGCCAGGGCAGCGCATGTGTTCTGGCGGGATACCAGGCTTTGGCCTGACGAACCAAAAAACCGCCATCACCTACATTAACGGTGGAAAGAACGCGGATGGCATCATCCTCGCAGTTGGCGTCAATGACTGGGGAGCTCCGGAGGTGGGGGCGATTGAGTTCATCAACACTTATCGCGACTTCATCCGGTTCTGCCAGGCACAAGGGATGAAAGTGGTTGTTTCGTTGCCGGTCTGGAACAACGAAGAGCTGATGCGCAAACCCCATGTTGATGGTTACTGCACCCTTGTGGAATTCAGGCATTACGCTGCGCAGGTGGCGTATGCCGAAGGGGCGAACGTTTTCATCACGGATTGCATCGGGCTAAAAGCAGAGCACTTTGTAGATGGTCTGCACCTGAACGCCAAAGGCCATACCGTGTGGGCATCTGCGCTCGTGTCACAAATGGGAGAATGGGGGCTTTGGCCGTAACGATTTCCGGGCGACGTTTGACTCCAACCACTGTAATATCGCGCGCTGATCATTCTCCGGGAAGAGAAACCCTGCCGTGAAGAAATTTTTACTATTTATCCTCGCTCTTGCCTCGACGACTGCATTCGCCGACGTCCAACACACCAGGTGCATCATCGCCGGTGATTCGATTCAAACATACGTTTATGCAAAGGGCCGCGCGGGTGACGCAAGTAAGCTCACAGCTAGTTTGATTCCAACAATGACCAATGTCTCCATCGCCAATATGTCTGGCGGTGGTCAGCGCATGGCGAGTGGCGGCACGCCAGGGTGGGGGCTCGTAGAAAATCTTCAAGCTCTTTGGTACGTGACTGGAAGTAAGCAGCCGGACTGCATGATTATTACCCTTGGCACCAATGACTGGGGAAGCCCTGAAATCGGGCTTAAAGAGTATGCAGACTCTTACAAGAAAGTTATTGATTACAGCAAAGACAAAGGTGTCACGGTTGTCTGTGTCCTTCCAACTTGGAACAAAGAAGAGAAAGTCCTGAAGCCGCACGCGGATGGCGAATGGACAATTCAACAGTTTCGAGACGAAGCCTCCAAGGTCTGTGGTGATGAAGGGTTAAAAATCTTCGATCCCACGAAAATTGGACTCAAGCCATCAGATTTTCCAGATGGCTTACACATGGGTGCTCACGGTCACCAGATCTTCGCCAAAGCTTTTGTGAAGCAAATGCAGGAATGGAAAATATTCCCGTCTAAAGCATAAATAATTCTGCTAAAGAGCCCGCCAAGTGCGGGCTTTTTCATGCCTGGAGAAAAGCATGCCCATCACCGCGCAGCAACTGCTGCAGATCCTCCCGAACGCCGGCGCCAAAGCCGGCGTTTTTGTTCCTGTCCTCAACACGGCGATGCAGCGGTACCAGATCATTGGCGCCAAGCGGGTCGCCGCGTTCCTCGCCCAGATCGGGCATGAGTCCGGTCAGTTGATCTACGTCCGGGAAATTTGGGGCCCGACTCCGACTCAGGCCAAATATGAGGGGAGGGCAGACCTCGGCAACACAGTGAAGGGAGACGGTTTCAAGTACCGCGGGCGTGGTCTGATCCAGATCACCGGCCGGTCGAATTACGCCGCGTGCGGTGAAGCCCTAGGCATTGATCTGGTCAATCAGCCAGAGCTGCTGGAGCAACCGCAGTGCGCCAGCCAGTCGGCCGCCTGGTTCTGGGCGACCAAAGGGCTGAACACGCTGGCTGATCTCGGTGATTTCGAACGGATCACCCGTCGTATCAATGGTGGGGTCAATGGCCTGTCCGAGCGTCAGGCGTTCTATGCAACAGCGCTGAAGGTGCTGGGATGATTGCCGCACCGTGGAAGGTGATCGGTGCGCTGATGCTGGTACTGATTGGCTCCGCCAGTGCTTGGCAGTTTCAGGACTGGCGCTACACCGTGCAACTCGCCGAGCAATCACGCCTGCACACCGAAACCCTTAACCAGCTGGCGATGGTCGGATCCGCAGCGCAGAAAACCGAGCAAGACAAACGCCTGGTGCTCGAGCAGAAGCTGTCGACCAACGAGAAAACTCACTTCGAGAAATTGACCAATGCTGAAAAAGACCAGGCTCGCCTGCGCGATCGCCTTGCCACTGCTGATCTGCGGCTGTCAGTCCTCATTGACCAAGGTTCAGCCGGTGGCTGTTCAGTGCCTGCCACCCCCGGCGCCGGCGGCGTGGATCATGGCGCCGTACGAGCCGAACTTGACCCAGCGCATGCTCAACGAATTGTCGGCATCACCGGTGAAGGCGATCGAGGATTGATTGCGTTGGCAGCCTGCCAAGCATATGTGCGTGAAATATTGACCGCCAAATGAAGTGATCTTACTTATGCAAAGCCCAGAAATGCGAGATAAGCTTTCCGCATTCCCCAAACAAAAAAACCATAAGATGATAAGCCAAGCACAATGGATATTATATTGAACGCAAAGCCGGTTTTTCGCTTCCATTGTTCTGATGCTGCATAAAACCATTGGCTCAAATAAGTCATACCTGCTGTTACAACTATCGCGAATACACCAATTACAAAAAATGTTAAGGCTTCGGCAAAAACGGGTATCCGGATTTGCTGGGCTTCAGTTAGCTTTCCAATAAACGCAAGAAGCGCGACGGATGCTCCTCCGTTCATGAGTAGAGCCGTCTTAACCGCATTTTGACCGGATTGAATGACAGTGCGAAACATCTCAAGCTGAGAAGCATGATTGTTTTTCGTTTGTTCAACCATGATCTGGAGTTGCGCCTTTAGATGTTCGATTTGATCGGGGGTCATGTCTCCTGGTGCACTTGCCACAACCTGTTCAAGATAGTTAATCAGGTTGTCACAAGGAATGCTTTCGCTGTTGACTCTGATTTCTTTTATGGAATTTAAGAGCTGTGCTGCAAATGCTTTAACACTCATTGGTAATTCCTGCTAAAGGCACTAAATTTTTTATAAGATTAGTTGGCGTTTTTAGATTCATCTACTTGACCGGCGAGCAACTCTTGAAATTTTCGAGCCTCTCGCTCATGAAATCTCTCTGAGATCTTGAGGTCGTAAATCTCCTTGCGGAGGTTTGCGGCCTCTCCGGATCGCGAGCGTAGGTTTGCCATGGCCTCGTCGCGTTGCTGGATGGCTTCTGTATGCATTTCAACCAATTTGAAGATTTTCTCTCGCGCCTCACGTAGAAGAAGGTTCAGTTCGTCGAATTCGTTCTCATACATCCGGAGCTGGTGTCGGCAGGTTTCGAGCGGTGTCGGACTGCCAAACCAGTCGCTGGTATCTTCAATTTCGTATGGGTCCATGACCGGGCCTAATCGATGCTGTTTTTTTGTACAGTAGTCGAGGGGAGACGGAGAAGCGAGGTTGAGTCGACGAAGTGCTGGGCTACTCGCGCTGACCTATTCAGCTGCAACGCTCGAAATTAAAAGAGCGACCGGATTGGATGCGTCAACATCCAGACCGGCCGCCGTACCCGCAGAACGTCCCTGCAAGTCCAGCCAAGGCTCTTGCTCCGTGCACAAAGCGCGGCGAGCCTAGCACCTGTTTATATATACAGTAAAGGTCTTGCTTTCTATGTCCACACCCATCATCCCTTGGATGGGCGGTAAACGCCGCCTAGCCGATCGCCTCATCCCACTTTTTCCGCCTCACGAATGCTACGTCGAAGTCTTCGCCGGCGGCGCCGCGCTCTACTTCATGCGACCCCAGCCATCGCCTGTCGAAGTTCTCAACGACATCAATGGCGATCTGGTCACGCTGTACCGCGTCGTGCAAAACCACCTCGAAGAGTTCGTGCGCCAGTTCAAATGGGCGCTCAGTTCACGCCAGGTGTTCGAATGGCAGAAAATGACCCGCCCCGAAACCCTTACCGACATCCAACGCGCCGCTCGATTCTTCTACCTGCAGCACCATGCCTTCGCCGGTAAGGTCTCCGGGCAGACGTTCGGTACCGCTACCACAGGCCCGGCCATCAACCTGCTGCGGATCGAGGAAAACCTCTCCGCCGCCTGGCAACGGCTATCTGGCACCTACGTCGAAAACCTGCCTTGGCTTGAATGTGCAGAGCGCTATGATCGCGCCCATACTTTTCACTACATGGACCCGCCTTATTGGCAAACTGCTGGCTATGGCGTTGATTTTCCGTATGAGAACTATGAGCGAATGGCCGATTTTATGCGCCGTTGCAAAGGCAAGGTGATGGTCAGCATCAACGATCACCCGGACATCCGACGTGTTTTCGAAGGTTTTTACTTTGAAACACTGGATATCCGTTACACCAACAGCAACCATCGGCACGGAAAGTCTGAGATAAGTGGTGAGCTAGTAATAATGAATTGGACGCCTAACGCGCTAGGCAGTTTATTTTGACCTGAGGATGAACCCACTAATGGAGAACAGATGATTACAACTACGATCGCACAGCTTCTCAAAACGGCCGAGCAAATACTTGACGGTCTTCAAAGTCTGATTTTTTGCTCGCACGCAACAGTAGCTTCCCCGGATCGGTTGCGGGTTAGTCTTGTACTAACGATTGCCGAGCAATTTGAGGCAGTGCTGCGATTAGCGAATGCACAAATGATTACCCATGCAGCCACGCATGCAAGATCAATGATCGAGGCTCTAGTAGCCATGAAGATGCTTGAAACGAGTAGCACCTATGTTGATCAGATGCGATATGAAAAATTAAAAGGCGAGCGACGCGTTTGCAAGGGGATACTTGCTGACCCTCATATTCCTGAAGAACTGAAGTTGTCAATTAAGGAAAGGGACGATGTTTGTCTTTCCGAGTGTGAGGTTTTTCGCGCAGCTGGCCTCAAACCCAGGAGAATAAGCGACGATATAGGAGCTGCGGGGCTAGGCCATTTGGTGGTGCCTTACTCGATGCTTTGCGCTTTCTCGCATAATGATCTGGTTGCATTGGCGTTCCGGCATCAGAGTGAAAAAAGCATGATTTATAAGCGGGCTGATTCCCCGGAGTTTGTAGAGGCAGTTATCTCCACCTCGTTGATGGTACTAATGGATGCCACTGAACAATTCGGCAAAATTATCAAATTTCCTGACAACCATTTCGCTTCGGTTTTTGCGGAAATGAATTCGAAGTGGGCAGATATTCTTTCCAAACGTGTGGGGTGAAATGGACAACAGAGCTCCGCTACCTTGACTGAAGGAGGGTGGAGCTTTGCGTATGTCATCCTCGAGCATGCTCGCATAGTACTTGACAGTTTCCAGTCTGTTCGGAGTGGCGAGACATTCGCTTGTGTTCGATTTCGTAGGGAACGTATGGGGTATCATCCAATGAGAGCTAACAGAAACGCCCACTTACCAAGACTGGAGCCCCATCGATGCAAGTGCATACCCTTGCTGAACAGTTATATTTCACAACGATACGAATCGACACTAATGCACCTGGCGGTGGCCATGGTTCAGGAACAGGTTTTTTCTTCGATCTCATGGTTGATGGACAAAAAAGAGCCTTCATCGTCACGAACAAACATGTGGTTTTTGGTCAGAAGGGTGGGCGAGTTACCTTCATAAGACAAAAAGATGATGGGCAACCTAGCTTGGGTGATGGTTTCAATTTAGAAATCAGCGAGGCTGATTGGGCCGGTATCTGGTTCGGTCACCCGGATCCAGAGGTGGATATTGCGATTTGTGACTTACACCCTTTTTTGAGCTTTATGCACGACCATCATGGAGTCATACCATTTGTCCGCTGCATAGGTTCAGAGCTTATTCCGACCGAAGAACAAAAACGTTCGCTTGATGCTATGGAGTCGGTGACTTTTATCGGATATCCGAATGGTATCTGGGATAGCAAAAATCTCTTGCCTGTTATGAGACAAGGGACAACGGCTACTCCTATTACAGTTGACTTCGAGCAAACTCCTCGCTTCCTCATTGATGCATCAGTATTCGGAGGATCGAGTGGCAGTCCAGTATTTCTTTTCAATCAAGGGTCATATCCTGATAAAGCGGGAGGTTTGATTGCTGGCAGCCGGTTATATTTTTTGGGGGTCGTAGCCGCAGTTTTTTTCCGCACACATTTGAACGAGATT
Organism: Pseudomonas putida; assembly: GCF_003228315.1. Classification (NCBI taxonomy): domain Bacteria; kingdom Pseudomonadati; phylum Pseudomonadota; class Gammaproteobacteria; order Pseudomonadales; family Pseudomonadaceae; genus Pseudomonas; species Pseudomonas putida. Next base: position 1,272,452 of record NZ_CP029693.1, on the reverse strand, counting down.
GTAGCAATTCCGATTCCTACCCATTCGAAACCCATGGCTCAACAGCAAGAAATGATCGATTTGGGTGTCGTTTTTAAGGCGCATACCGTTGTCGAAACGATTGACGCCTTCTTGGCTCAACATCCCCGTAAGGCGAATTAGATTTAGGGTAGTAATAGTCTAGAGCCGCATATGGAGGATTCCATTTGCGAGACTTTTGTTCTGTCGAGGGAACTGATGAATCACGAAATTTTGTTCCGCAATTCTGAGTAAGGTGGTCGAACTACGCGGCCGCCAGCGCTATAGAAATCAGCGATTTGAGGAAATAAAATCAATCTAAAGTATTGAAATATAAAGGTTTATGCTCGGACTTAAAATCCCCCGCTCGTAAGGGCGTGCCGGTTCGATTCCGGCTTCGGGCACCATCTAAAATCAAGGGTTTGCGAGCGAAAGCTGATGCAAACCCTTGTTCGTTTCTGGTCCGCAATTTTTAAGTTGCTCCGCAAACAATCCAGTAAATCGCAGTGCCAGCCCCGGGCACACATTACTCACATGCCGTGCTGACAGCCTTCTCGGCGCGCTGGATTTCCTGTTTGACGTCGGTGGTGATGCGCTGCTCTTTGCGTTGTTGACCCAGGAAGGGTTGCTCGCCTCGTGACTTCACTTCTGCATCCGTTGCCGCCACCTTGGCTTCGACAGTGGCGGAGTGTTCAGAAATGACGGCCTCCACCTCTTCCTTGGTGTTGGCGGTATCCAGGGCGTGGATGAGTTTGCCCACTTCGGCCTTTTCTGCTTCGGCGTACCCTTCGACAGACAATCCGGCGGCCATGGCCCTGGCCTGGATCTCTACACCTTTGAGATGCTCCTGGGCTACATGGCACAGCTCATCCTGTCGCCGATTCTTGCTGTCCTGCCAGGTACTCAATCCGTAAGCCAGGGCACCCACACAGGTCACGACCACAGCAGCGCCAATCAATCTGCCTTTCACGTTCACGTACTCTTGAAAGAGGAAAGAGGAGATCGTTCGATTCTGTTTTAGAGTGGAAATACTAGCTCAGGACGCGGGAATAGGGTTACTGGATATGTTTCAGGCAAGGTGCCAGACACCACGCATGCGGGGGATATAGAAACTGCAGGAACGAGTTTGCTCGCGATGATTGCGATAACACCGCGTTTATCCGGACGCGGAAGCATTATCGTTGCGGTCCATCGCGAGCAGGCTCGTCCCTGCATGCAGAGTTGAGTCAGGCGTGTTTGCCCAGCCCGGCCTTGCGCCGGTCATTGCCGTCAGGGTTGCCGCTGTTGATCAGCCGGCGTTCCAGCAGAATGTTTTGCAATGCTTCGCGATCCATCGGGTCGAGTTGATGCTCTCTCTCCTTCAGTTCCAGCAGGATCGGGCTGGACCACTGGCGATAAGTTTGTTCGGCATTACGAATGGATGACATCGCTTCCTCCTTATCAGGCTCCTGCCAATAAAGGCGCCGCAGTTCAATACGAGACAGACCCTAGTCGAGGAAGCCGGGTGTTGCCATGCAGCCCGTCGGCACTCAGGACTGCTGGCTCCAGATCCCTGTCGTTGCGGTGCGCTGGACATATTCGGTAAAGCTTCGCGCTGGGCGCCCCAGCGCCCGTTGCACGCCATCGCCAATAAGCGTGTTGCGTCCATCGAGTACCGTCGTAAACAGATACAGCACCAGATCAATCACCTCGGATGGCAATTGCGCCTGTACCAGTTCGTGTCGATAGGTGTCTGCCGGCACGGTGACGAAAGCAATATCGCGCTTCGCCACGCGGGCGATCTCGGTGACAGCCTCTGCAAAGGTCAACGCACGAGGGCCGGTCAGTTCGTACAGTTGGCCGCTGTGGCCGGGTTGGGTCAGCGCAGCGACAGCGATTTCGGCGATGTCCTCCACGTCGACGAAAGGCTCGGCAACATCACCGACAGGCAACACCAGTTCCCCTTGCAGGATCGGCTCAAGGAAGTGCCCTTCACTGAAGTTCTGGCAAAACCAGCTGGCCCGCAGGATGGTCCAGTCAACGCCACTGTTCTGCACGATGCGTTCAGCCTGTTCCGCTTCTGCTTCTCCACGACCCGATAGCAGCACCAGCTTGTCGACTCCACTTTCGACCGCCAGTTGGGTGAATGCCTGGACTGTCTCGACGGCGCCGGGTACGGCGAGGTCCGGTTGAAAGGAGATGTACGCGGCCTGGACGCCATCAAGGGCTGCGGGCCATGTTGAGCGATCCTCCCAGTCAAAGGGCGGGGTGGCTCCACGGGAGCCCAGTCGCACGGATTGACCTCCTGCTTCGAGCTGCTGAGCGATACGCCGTCCGGTTTTACCCGTGGCGCCGAGAACCAGGATCGTTTGTTGATTGCTGTTCATCGAGTTCATCTCCTTGGTTAATGTGAGTAATGCTCACGTTTAAAAGATGATAGTTCCTCATGTTTTGTCGTCAAACCACGTCGGGAGAAACCCGACGGATGGACATGGGCTATTGGGCGCAGTGAAAGTGGGTGCTAAGGTGAGTCAATGTCACGTTTTCAAATCGGGGAGCAAAGTCGTGCCCAGGAAGTCCAGCGAAGTACTTGATCAACCGGTTGAGCCCATGCGACGCAATCCCACGCAGCAACGCAGTCGCGAACGGCAGGAGCGCATCCTCGCCGTGGCGACCGATTTAATCGCGACCAAGGGCAGCGATCAGCTGAAAATGAGTGAAATCGCCGAACGTTCCGGGATCTCCATCGGCTCGCTGTATCAGTACTTCCCCGATAAAAGCTCTGTGATTCAAACATTGGCTGAGCGCTACAACGCCGAATGCCGTTGCTGCATCGAACAGGCCCTGGGAGCTGTCGTGGATGTGGCGGGGCTGCAAGCGGCGTTCTCCGACTTGCTTGATCAGTACTACGAGATTGTGTTGGCGACGCCTGCGATGCGGGACATCTGGTGTGGCATGCAGGCCGACAAGCAGCTACTGGCGCTGGAGCTGGAGGAGAGTCGGGGTGCAGGTGGTTTGTTGGCCGATGCGATGTTGCGGGTGTACCCACATTGCGATGCACAGAAGGTTCGCGAGTCGGCGTTTCTGATCTGGCATTTGGGTGAGGCAACCGTACGCCTGGCAATCTCCTCTACACCGCAGGAGGGCCGCGGATTGGTCGATACGTTCAAGCGCATGTCATTGCGCGAAATCATTCAGCCGCCTGCCTGAGGGCGTTCGTGCGGCACACATCCGGCGACCAGGGCATTCGAAGGCACTGAGTCGCCGGACACTATCGGTTATACGAAAGGTTGGCCGGCGAACCCACGGGGGAGTCTTTGCAGCCCTGGCATGGCCACCATTCGGTCGATCCAGGCCTGGCGCCAATCGGTCGCCGTCCGGGTGGCTTTGGCCTTGCGTGCTGCGCGTCGTGCGGCGTTGCGCTGGGTCTTGCGCGCCTCCTTGTAGGCGTCTGTATTTCGACAGCTGCGGCATTTGACCCGGTTCAGTTCCTGGGTCGAAACGAGGTTGTTGCCCTTGTGACCGCAGGCCAGGTGCCCGCTGACTTTGAAGTGGGTAACCATTGGAACGTCTCCTTGTGACGTGTGATCGTTGGACCCCACGGGGCTGGCGACGTTCGTTGAAAGTTTCAAGGCAAAAAAATCCCAGCACGGGGCTGGGCTGGTTTACGTCGGGTTGGCGGAGCAGTGAAAAGATCAGGCGGACACGAGCCCCCTGGCGAGACTGTCGTCAGTCATGCCTGCGGTGTCGGCACCTTTCTTCGCAACGAATGCCTGAGCGGCTCATCTGAACCGTGGCAGTGGCCGGTCGACGGGTTTGAGTGCCGACAGCGTGTTGCGGATCAGCGGCGTATCCTTTTCGATGTCGTTCAGGCGATCGCGAATTCGCAGGGCGGTAGGATGCCCGCCTTGATGATCGACCCAATCGGCGATTTCCTTGCACGCTGCGGCCAGGCGAACCTGACGGGAATCGAGCAAGGTGAGCAGGGTGGTGATGGACTCTTTTTCAGACATTGGAAACACCTCCGTTGAGACACCTGACAGGGCAGTAAAAAGCCCGCCTGGGGCGAGCTTGCTACCGATAAGTGCTGAAATTCCAGCTCCCCTCAGTATAGACCCGTAGCAGGCGCGTCAAGGCTCCTCAGCCTTGGCGGACCGTGACTTGTGACCTGGCATTCAGCTGGTGGCAGACGCGCTGCGCGTCGACTTCAAGTTCAAAGCCGTCGCCGAAAAAACCGTTGGTGCGGGTATCGTAGATGCGGTACCAGACAGCGGCATCGGGAGGCGGGTGGCCGGTTTCGCCAGCCCGGCGGCCATGAATGATGATCTTGTTGCAGCGCTTGACGACGAAAATGTCTTCCATGGCTTCACCGCAGCTGATTCATGTACAGATCAACTATAGAAGTCATTTGTAATCGTGCAAAAAATAGACAGCTCAATTCGTCGGTTCAGACGCCAGTTTTTCAAGCAGCATGGCCAGTGCAACTTCCTCGGCGCGCAGGCCCTTGCGCACCCTTGGCCGGGGTAATTCGGCCAATCTGCCCAGCGGAAAACCCTCGAGCACGGCCGGGTGGATGTAGCACTTACGGCAAACCGCCGGGGTATTGCCCAGTTGCCTGGCGACGCTCTTGACCATCTCGACGACATGCCGTTTCGCTTCTGATTCCGGTTGCCACGCAAGCTCGCGCAACACCGAAAGGGCCAGGGCGCTGCCAGCCCAGGTGCGATAGTCCTTGGCGGTGAAATCGGCGCCGGTCAGGGTTTTCAGGTAGGCGTTAACGTCGGCGGAGGTCACGGTGTGGCGCGAGCCCTCTTCATCAAGGTACTGAAACAGGTTTTGCCCGGGGATCTCCTGGCAGCGCTTGACGATCCGCGCCAGGCGCCGGTCCCGCACAGTGATTTGATGTTCGATGCCGCTTTTGCCGCGAAACTGGAACAGGATGGCGCTGCCGTTAATTTCGACATGACGGTCACGCAAGGTGGTCAGGCCGTAGGAGCGGTTGTCCCGGGCGTATTGCGCGTTGCCGACGCGAATCAGCGTGGCATCCAGCAGGGTGATTACGGTGGCCATGACTTTGTCACGGCTGAAACCCGGCGCCGCCAGCAGGGCTTCCAGTTGCTTGCGCAATTTGGGCAGGGCCAGGCCGAAATCCCGCAGACGCGAGTATTTATCGCCATCGCGTACTTCACGCCAACGCGGATGATAGCGGTACTGTTTGCGGCCGCGCGCGTCTCGCCCGGTGGCCTGCAGGTGGCCGCGCGGGTCGGCGCAGATCCACACATCGGTGTAGGCCGGTGGCACCGCCAGAGCGTTGATGCGTTGAACTTCCTCTTGATCGGCGATGCGCTGGCCGGCCGGATCGAAGTAGTGGAACTTGCCCCGCCGTTTCTTGCGGGTGATTCCCGGAAGCGTGTCATCGACGTAGTGCAGATCGCGCGGCAGATCATCGGGCATGGCGATTGTCCTTGGCGAGGAGTCAGGGGCCGTTAATGCCATTGACCGCAGGCCCCGGAAGTCGTGCCAAGTGTCTTACGCCAAAACCGCCACGGCCTTGATCTGCGCCCAGAGTTTCTGGCCCGGCTGCAGGTTCAACTGGTCGCGGGAGAACCGGGTAATGCGCGCCAATAGCGGTGTGCCCGCGGCGTCCAGGCGCACCAGTACATGGGCGGCGTTATCGGCTGGCATTTCGCTGACCACGGTGACGGGCAGTCGATTGAGGATGCTGCTGTGTTCGGCATTGTGCAGGCTCAGGCTCACATCCCGCGCCTGAACCTTGCAGCGCAACGCCTGACCCGGCGACATGGGTGTATGTGCCACGCGGATGTGCAGATCGGAGTCGGGCAGCTGCACCGTCAGCAACTGGTAGTCGGCATCGTAGTGGCTGACGCGAGCTTCGATCACCACGCCGGCTTCGTCGCCCATCGCCAGCGGCAGGTCGAGACGGGCGAGGGTCTGGCCGATGGGGCCGCTGGCCAGCGCCTTGCCTTCGTTGAGCAGCACGATATGGTCGGCCAGTCGCGCCACTTCATCCTGGGAGTGGCTGACGTACAGCACCGGAATGTCCAGCTCGTCGTGCAGCCGTTGCAAGTAAGGCAGAATTTCGCTTTTGCGCCGCGAGTCCAGTGCCGCCAACGGCTCATCCATCAGCAGCAGTTTCGGGCTTGTGAGCAGGGCACGGGCGATGCCGATGCGCTGCCGTTCACCGCCTGACAGATGCTGAGGATGGCGATCGAGCAGATGGCCGATGCCGAGCAATTCGGTAGCGTGGGCCATGTCGACGTGGCGCTGGGATTTGGGAATCCGCTTGAGGCCGAACTCCAGATTGGCCAGCACCGAAAGATGCGGGAACAGGCTGGCTTCCTGAAACACGTAACCCAGAGCGCGTTTATGCGGTGGAACGAAAATCTTGCGCTCACTGTCCAGCCACACTTCGTCATTGACCTGAATGAAACCCTGCTCAGCCCGTTCCAGTCCGGCAATGCAGCGCAGAATCGTAGTCTTGCCCGATCCGGAGTGACCGAACAATGCGGTGACACCACGGCCCGGCAGCTGCAGGTCGACATCCAGGGCAAACCCCGAATAACTCAATTTCAAGCGAGTTTGAATCATCGATCAGCTCCAGCCTGCTTTGGTTTGGCGACTGGAGTAGAGCGCCAGCAACACCGCGAAGGAGAACACCAGCATCGCCCCCGCCAGCCAATGAGCCTGGGCGTATTCCATGGCTTCGACGTGATCGAAGATCTGCACCGAGACCACTCGGGTCTTGTCGGGAATGTTGCCGCCGATCATCAGCACCACGCCGAATTCACCCACGGTGTGGGCGAAGCCGAGGATGGCGGCAGTGATGAAGCCGGGGCGAGCCAGCGGCAGGGTCACGCTGAAGAAGGTGTCCCAAGGGTTGGCGCGCAAAGTGGCGGCCACTTCCAGCGGGCGGGTGCCGATGGCGGAAAAGGCGTTTTGCAATGGCTGGACCACGAAAGGCATCGAGTACAACACCGAGCCGATCACCAGCCCTGCAAAACTGAATGTCAGGGTGCCGAGCCCCAGTGATTGAGTGAACTGGCCGACGAACCCGTGGGGGCCGAGGGCCAGTAGCAGGTAGAACCCGATCACCGTCGGTGGCAACACCAGGGGCAGGGCAACGATTGCCCCGACCGGGCCACGCAACCAGGATCGGGTGCGCGATAGCCATAACGCCAGCGGAGTGCCGACTACCAACAGGATGACGGTCGTCAGGGACGCCAGTTTCAGGGTCAGCCAGATGGCGGAAAAATCGGCACTCGTCAGCGTCATTTAGAGTTGGTAACCGTAGGATTTGATGACAGCAGCGGCTTTCGGGCCTTTGAGGTAGTCAACCAGCGCCTTGGCCGCCGGGTTGTCCTTGCCCTTGTTGAGGATCACCGCATCCTGTTTGATAGGGTCGTGCATATCGGCTGGAACGATCCATGCCGAACCACCGGTGACTTTGCCGTCCTTGTAGATCTGCGACAGGGCGACGAAGCCCAGTTCGGCATTGCCGGTGGACACGAACTGATAGGCCTGGGTGATGTTCTGGCCTTCAACGATCTTGTCCTTGACCTTGTCGGTCAGCCCCAGCTTCGCCAGCACCTGGGTCGCCGCCAGGCCATAAGGCGCGGCCTTCGGGTTGGCGATGGACAGATGCTGATACTGGCTGTCGGTCAGCACTTTACCCTTGGCATCGACGTAACCTTCCTTGGCCGACCACAGCGCCAGAGTGCCGACGGCGTAGGTGAAGCGCGAGCCCTTGACGGTATCGCCCTCTTTTTCCAGTTTTTCCGGCGTGGTGTCGTCCGCCGAAAGGAACACTTCAAATGGCGCACCGTTCTTGATCTGGGTGTAGAACTGACCGGTTGCACCGAACGAGGTCACCAGTTTGTGACCGGTGTCTTTTTCGAAATCGGCGGCGATCGCCTGGATCGGGGCGGTGAAGTTGGCGGCGACAGCCACCTGGACTTCGTCGGCCTGTGCAGAACCGAAGGCCAATACAGAGAGAAGGGTTGCCAGGCAGGTAGGGGCAAAACGTGAGGCACGAATGGTCATGAAACGGCTCCGTTATAAGCAGGTGTTACGAGGGGGTGATTCGTTATATAGCCGAATATATAGCCAAATGCCTGCAAACGGAAATGCCTGTAACAACGACCATGCTCGCGATGAACGTTGACGACCATCGCGAGCAAGCAACAAATGGGTTAGCGGCGAGTCAACCTTGCCAACCCTTCTTCAGCCAAACGCCGGGTCAATTCGGCACTCGTTATTTCGGCCCCCAAAGTAAACGCCTGCCCAGCCCACAAATTGCTGAAATCCGCTTCATCCTTGGCGCGTAGTGGCAGCAGCGCACCACCCGCCAAGGGGAAGGCCGGCGCCTTGTCGTTGGTCGGCCCCAGTTCGCGCATGACCCGATTGAGTATTCCTCGCGCCGGACGACCGGTGAACAGATTGGTCACGGCGGTCTCGCTGGCCTGAGCCGTTCGCAATGCCCTGTGATGCGAGGCGCTGACCTTGGCTTCCGGGGTGAACAGATAAGCCGTTCCCACCTGAACCGCCGAAGCCCCCAGCATGAATGCGGCCGCAACGCCGCGCCCGTCGGCGATGCCGCCGGCGGCAATCACCGGTACTTTCACCGCATCGACCACCTGTGGCACCAGCGCGAAGGTGCCGATCTGGCTGCTCAGGTCATCGCTGAGAAACATCCCTCGGTGTCCGCCCGCTTCGTACCCCATGGCGATGATTGCATCGCAGCCATGTTGCTCGAGCCAGATGGCTTCTTCGACTGTGGTCGCCGAAGACAGAATTTTTGCGCCGGTCGCCTTCACCCGGTCCAGCAGTGATTTTTCCGGCAGGCCAAAGTGGAAACTCACGACTTCGGGGCGAAAGGCCTCGATCACTTCGCAACCCACTTCATCGAATGGCGCGCGATTGGACACGGGGGTCGGCGCCTCGAAGTCGACGCCCAGTTCCCGGTAATAGGGCTCCAGCAGATTTTTCCACTCCCGTGCGCGTTGCTCATCAACAGGCGGTGGCTGGTGGCAGAAAAAATTAACGTTGAGCGGGCGCTGACTGTGTTGGCGAATGGTCGTCAGCTCTTCGCGCAACTGGTCGATGCTGAGCATGGCGGCCGGCATCGAACCCAGGCCGCCGGCGTTGCTGGCGGCGATAACCATCGATGAGTGAGTGGCGCCAGCCATGGGGCCCTGGATGATGGGTAACTCTATGCCGAGCAAGTCAAGAATGCGGGTGTCTGGCCATTGGCTCATGTTGAGTATTCTCCGACTGGGAAACCGGGCAGGGGCGCCAGACCCGGATTTGTAACAGCATGGCCGGGCCGGAGCCAGATGTATTCAAGCGTTGGACACGCCTGTCAGCGTCGATGAAATCCGCCGCCTCCGCCAAAGGAGTGATTCATGAACTGGGATGAGTTTTGAAAATTGTTCATTCGGTTGTTGCCGAACGAGCGCGCCTCGTAGTCGCGGTTGAGATTCTGGACCTGAGTAGTATTCGTCGAATTGAGTCGATTGGTGCCACCGACCATCGATTGCCAGCCGTCATCCGTCTTCTTGTAAACATTGCCATCGTGGCCCGCGTAAACGTTGTTGCCTATTTGTGCGGCGCCACTGTTGTTTCCGCGAACGCTGCGGTAGTCGGTGGTGTTGCCGGTGTTGGGGTTGTAGACAACGCCCCGGTTGGCATTGATCTGATTGCCGGTGTAGACGTTGCCGGCCGTCACGTGCTGACCAGCGATGGCCCCGCCATTGGGACCTGTGGCAACACCTTCGCGCCCGGCCGCGTAGTTGCCGGTGTAGACGTTTTGCACGGCGCCCCTCTGGCCGGCTGCGGCAATGCCGGTGCGCGAGTTGTAGGACGCACCGACCTGACCGGCCCAGCGATTGCCGGTCCAGGCGTTGTACCCGCCACTGTAGCGACTCACCGAGGCGTTATTACCCCACTGGCGGTAGATATTGCCGGTGGTGCCGGCCCAGCCCCCAGGTCCCCAGGCCACCGCACCGCCGTGATAGCCGTAGGCGACGCCGCCCCACGGCATGGGCGCGGGGTACAAATGCGGCCCCCACGCGTAACCCCAGCCGTAATTGCCCCACCAGGGATAGGCGCCCCAGCCCCAACCCACGGCGACCGTGCTGCCACCCCAGCTCCAGCCGAAACCGTAGCCGAACGCCCAGCCGGTCCATGGCGTGTAGCGCATTGCCACGCCGAAACCATAGGTCACCGGCGGGCCATACCAGACGCTGCCGATCCACGGTGTATAGGGATAGCCGGTGCCATACACCACGACGCCGGTGTCGGGATCCAGCGTGGAGCCTTGATAGCCGGGTGTGTAGCCGACCACCACGGTGTCGCCGCTGGCTGAGTAGACTTTTACGTAAGTGAGGTAGTGCAGGGGTGAGCTGGGGGGGATCGAGTAGATCACTGCCGGCACCGAGCTGGCGACCGACCACGGGCCTTGCACCGAAGTGGCCACGAACCAGACACCGTTCTCCACCGCGTACCAGCTCTGGGCATCGACCATGATGATGGGCGTCGGGCTGTTCACCACGTACTGCAACGGCGTGCCCTTGATGCCATTGAGCTGCGGCTGGCCGTCGAATTGCGGCGCAGTCATTTTCAGCTGGCTTTTCTTGACGGCAGAGGTCTGCGGAATGCTGGCAGCGATCGCCGCTTCCTTCGCCTGAGGTGTACCGGCCACCGAGGCCTTGACGTTTTCCTTGGCGCTGTCGTCGGGAATGTTGGCAAAGTCCGCCGGCAATTTATCCGCCGGCACGAACGTCCACGGGCCTTGCATGTCACTGGCGCGGAACCAGCGACCGGAGATCAGCACATAACTGTTCTGGTCACCGATCTCCTTGAAAATATGCCCGGTGGTGTTCGTCACATACAGCAGTTGCGTGCCCTGGATCGGCTGCCATTGCGCGGCGCCGTCGGTGACGATCAATTCCGTGGGTGTCGTGGCGACATGAATCTGTGGCACAGGCGGTTTGCTCAGGCTCGGAACCTTGTCCTTCGGATCGCTCTGGCCCGTCAGCAGGTCCACCTGCCGGCCCTGGATCGCTGCACGCTTGGCTTTTTCCAGGTCGGCCGAGGGAGAGGATAACGGGGCATACGGGCCGCTCACCGCATCTGCCGCCATCCAGCCATCAAACACATGCAGGTAATGCTTGCCCTGAGCATCTTTGAGCATCAGCGGACGGGTGTTGATCACCCGTTGCAGCGCCGTGCCTTCGACGGGGCGATACGTCGGCTCACCGTCGATGTACACCAGAATGGCCGGGACCTCGGAGCTGATGATGGTCGGTGGAGTGTTGTCCAGGGGCTCGCCGCTGGCTTTCTGTTCGGCGGCGACCGTGCCGAGCGCGGCTTCGAGTTGATCGAGGGAAATGGTTTTCTTGCGGTTCAATGCATCGTTTTTCAGCAACTGCATCCAGTCGTCGAGGTTGGCCGCGCTGGAGGGAAAATCGACTTTGGTAAGGGTGTACTGATCCAGTTCGACCCAGCGGGTGGCCTTGTCCACGAGGGTATGGGCACTGAATTGGACGATGCCAAAAGTGGATTTGCCATCCTTGTCCGTGACCTCGACAGCGGCCCGTGCCTGCAAGGTGAAACCGTCCCAGCTGTCGAGCTGCGGCTGATAGATCGTCAGCTTGTCGTCGCCGTTGGTCTGCACCTGAGGCCAGCTTGGCGCATCAGGGGGCGGGGTTGGCGTGGGCGCGGCATGGACGTTGGCAAGGCTTATCAGACAAAACATCAGCACCGCGGCAAACGAGCGTAGCAAAGACATGGTCAACTCCATCGACAGGGCCGTTTTCGCGGTTTTCTACGACCGCGAAAAAAGCATAGCCGTCCCTGTAGGAGCGAGCCTGCTCGCGATGGAGGTTAACGATGACGCTGGGTACCTGACACCCCACTGCGCTTTCGAGTCCATCGCGAGCAGGCTCGCTCCTACAGCAATGAAGTGTCAGGTAGAGCTTTCCCGATCAAGCAACTGCCGTTTGCGTTCCACACCCCAACGATACCCCGACAGATTGCCATCGCTGCGCACCACGCGATGGCAGGGGATAGCTACCGCCAGGCTGTTCGCGCCGCAGGCTTGCGCCACCGCGCGAACGGCTTTTGGCGCGCCGATTCGCTGGGCGATATCGGCGTAGCTGGCGGTACTGCCCACGGGTATCTCGCGCAAGGCTTGCCATACCCGTTCCTGAAACGCCGTGCCGCGCACATCCAGTGGCAAATCCAGGCCCAGGGCCGGTGCTTCGATAAAACCCACGACCCTGGCAATCAGCTGTTCGAAGTTCCGGTCAGCACCGATCAGATTGGCCCGACGGAATTTGTCCTGCAGGTCATGGACCAGTTGCTGCGGATCATCGCCCAGCAGGATGGCGCAAACACCACGTTCGCTTTGCGCCACCAGAATCGCCCCGAGGGAGCACTGGCCAACGGCAAATCGAATGTCATTGTTCTGGCCGGCAGCACGGTAGTCGGCGGGCTTCATGCCCAGTACCTGATCCGCCGCCTCATAAAAGCGGCTGTTGGAGTTGAAACCGGCGTCGTACAGGGCGTCGGTGATCGAGGTGCCATCCGTCAGCCGCTCCCGGATTCGGCGTGAACGATGGGCGGCGGCGTATCCCCGGGGCGTCAGGCCGGTCACGGCCTTGAACACACGATGAAAATGAAAGCTGCTCAGCCCTGCATCCCGCGCCAGTTCGTTCAGTGCCGGGAGCTCTTCGGCCGTTTCGATCTGACGGCAGGCGGCAGCCACGGTCGCGGCATGTTGAGCGGCCAGGTCACTCTGATCCTTTGCCGCGCGTTTGCTCGGGCGATAACCCGCCGCCTGCGCCTGCTCGGCGGTTTCAAAGAACTCGACATTCTGCGGTTTCGGCAAGCGCGCCAGGCTGCTGGGGTTGCAGTAGATCCCGGTGGTTTTCACCGCATAAACGAACTGTCCGTCCGCCTGTGGATCGCGGGCGACAACGGCGGCCCAGCGTGGATCGTTTTCGGTGCTGATCTTTGTGGTTTGGCTTGTCATGGCTTTGTTCCCGTTGACCCGTTTCCCACAGATTAATGACCTGCCAATACCCCTGCACTCCGGTGCTTGCGGTCAAACTCCGGCGCGTCTAAACGTGAAGTTGATCCGCTGCTCGCCGAAGATCGAGTGTCGGCCATCCTTGATCGGCAGGACGCCGTGATAGCGCAAGCGATCCACGCCGCCCCAGACCACGATGTCGCCATGGAGCAAGGGCACCCGTTGAGATTTGGCACTGCGCACGAACCCGCCGAACAGGAACATGGCCGGCAAACCCAGCGACACCGAAACGATAGGCGCTGCGTAGGACTTTTCGTCTTTGTCCTGATGCAATGACATTTTTGCGCCGGGGACATAGCGGTTGATCAGGCAGGAATCTGGCTCGAAACCTGCGAATCCGGCCTCCCGTGCCGCCGCCTGCGCCAACTGGAAAAACACCTCGGGCATCGATGGCCAGGGTCGGCCTGTTTGCGGATCGTCGCGGGTGTAGCGATACCCACTGCGATCGGTGGTCCAGCCCCAGGTTCCGCAGCTGCTCAAGGCAACTGACATGGTGAAACCGCCCGGGGTGATCATTTGCCGAAACGGCGCGGCAGCCAGCACCGCCTCCAGTGCGGGCAGCAAACGCTCCAGCCAAGGTAGGGCAAAGCCTCGCAATACGAAGGACTGTTCGCCGATCTGCTCGCGGCGCGGCTGTTGCTCCAGCTCGGTATCGGCAAACAAGTCAAAGTTCGTCGGGTTCATGGTCATGACGCATCGTGAAAGATAATGCCCAGGGTATGCCGTTTTCCACTGTGCAGGCGGCTGACGCCATGGCGCAGGGTAACCCGGTAATAGCCTCGCGTGCCTTTGACCGGGCGTTGATTGACCGCGAAGATCAAGCCGTCGCCTTTCTTCAGGCCGATGACCTGTGGGCGTGACTGCATGCGCGGTCGCTGTTCGGTCAGGACAAACTCGCCACCGGTAAAGTCTTCCCCCGGTTCTGACAGCAGTATCGCCACTTGCAGTGGGAAAACGTGCTCGCCGTACAGGTCCTGATGCAGGCAGTTGTAGTCCTGAGGGCCGTACTGCAGCAATAACGGAGTGGGACGTTGCTGACCGGCGGCATGGCAACGTTCGAGGAAGGCGTCATGGCTTTCTGGAAAGCGCTCGGGCAAGCCCATCTGCTCGTACCAGCGGTTGGCAATCGGCACCAGTCGCGGATAGAGCGCGCTGCGCAGGCGAGCGATCAGAGCCGGCAAGGGGTAGCGAAAGTACTTGTATTCGCCACGGCCGAAGCCGTGGCGGGCCATGATCACTTGCGAACGAAAGGGGTCGGATTGGCCATACAAGGCGCTGATTTCATCACAAGCCTTGGGGCTCAACAGTGACGTGATGACCGCACAGCCATCCTGATCGAGCTGTTGTTCCAGCAAGGGCCAATTCAGCCTGTTCAGGTATTGCTCACTCATTACCGGACCTCACGTGATTGAGGTGACCAGTCTGGGATGCATCGACGATGCGGACACTCCGGCGCTTGCGGTCGAACTCCTGTTTACAGCGCCTTGCTGACGCTGATGTCGCTGATGACGTCCTCGCCCTGGCCGTGCAAGGCGTCCAGCGCAGCCCTGGCTTCTTCTTCGGTGCCGTTTTCCAGCTGGGCGAATTCGAAGCGGCGTTCGCCGTTGAGCTTGTATTTGATTACGTACTTGGTCGTCTGGGCCACGGTCATACCTGTCTGTCTGACGCTCTGTCGAGGAGCGCAAAGGGTTACTCAGCTGAGTTTGGAGCTGGAGCGGCGGATGATTTTGATCGAGTGGGTCAGGGTCGGTTTGCGCGTCACGCTGATCGCCCGGCGGCTGACGGTGTCGATGGTGATGTTCCAGAAACCGGTGCTCGGCGCGGTGATGCGGGCAGGGAAGGTGTCGAATGCGCCGCCGTGATAGGTATGACGGCCGCCATTCTTGAAGCTGCGGAAGTTGGCGTCGTTCATCAAGCGGATGTTGCAGGTCTGCGAGCATTGGATGACGACGATGTCGTCTTCATTGAGGTGCTCGCGCTGGTGAATAAATTTCATGTGGACGCCTCCGGAAGGGCTTTTTCTACAAAATCAAAACGATGGGCGCAGTTTATCAGCCTGCAGACGTAAATATCGCGCTGCCTGAGGTCGCTTTGACAATTTAAGGACGTTCCCGGGCGTAGGCTGAACAATAAATGCGGTTGGCCTCGGAGAAAAATCGTGTTTGTGCGGTCGGACGGTCTTTATCGGAGGTTTGATATGAAGTGGTGTGTGTGGGGCCTGCCATGGGTGCTGGCATTGGGTGGTTGCGCAAGTGTGTCGGAAATCAATCAGACGCTGCCCACCATGAACGTGATCTCCGGCAAGAAACCCCATGAGTATGCGCAATGCCTGAGCGAAAAACTCGCCAGCAGTCGCGGAGCCTTGCAAATCGAGCCACATAAGGACGGCGTGCGGGTGATCGTGCCGCAGAAACTGTCATCGGGGCCGACGGCGGTATTTGATATTGAAGAGCGCTCCGGTGGCAGCAGTATCAAGCTCCACGAGAGCATGTCCAACGTGCCGGTGCGGCCAAAGGATGTGCAAAATGCCGCGAACGCGTGCATTTCTGGCTGATAGACTATGAAAATTCAATAAAAATGCCGCCAGGGCCAGGCTTTGGCGGCATTTTCATTTTCTGGAGTCAGGCATGAAGCGCGAGCAGGTACGGGAGCGATACGCAGAGGGTCTTATCTGCGCCACCCACGTCATTCAAAATCCGGCGAATCTTGGAGAGTGGATCGTTTTTTTCAAGAAAAGCGCCGGACGCAGCTATTTTCTGGTGGATGACAGCGATGAAGTCGAATCCTTCGCGCGCCTCGACGATCTGATCGAGACGTTACGCGGCCTGGGGATCAAGTTCGCCGAAATCCATCTGTAGAGCACGGCGCCTTACTTGCAGACCACCACCACGCTGCGGTTTTTGTAGTTGCCAACATCAACGCCCAGGGTCTTGTCGCTTTCTTCAGGCTTCGGAGTGCCATCGGTGCCGACGATGCGGTAGCCGGTGCCAGCACACGAGGCGTCCGCTTTTTCATAGCAGCTCGCCCACGAGTTGGCTTCCCCGGAGCAATCGATGGCCAGGCCCTGTTCCCCGTTGTTCAAATAGGTGGTTTCGGAAGTGGCGCAGCCACCCAGAGCCAGTACTGCGATCAGTGGCAAGAATTTGGTCATGTCGTTGTCGTCGTCAAAGTGGTGGGCATAGCCTGTGACAGCGGCGAATGCAAAAGGTTATAGCCAAAGGCCACTTCTGTTGAGCATTCACAAAAAAGCCCTGTAATGGCAGGGCTGTGTGCGCACTGATGTCGATCAGTTCTTTTCCTTGCCGCGCTTCTTCGGCTCGGGGTGCTCAAGCTCCAGAACGGTCGCCACTTCAACGGCCATGGCTTCGGTGGGAAATGGCCCGGCGATCTTCTCGCCCGCCGCGCTGTCGATCGACCATTGGCCGTCGTTCGTCTTGTTGATCAGGTACCCGTTGACAATCTTTGCTGCCGACATCTATCTGCCTCGTTGGCTGGTTCAATCGCGCCATCATAGCGCCAAATGCCGGCAAGGGAGGAGGGAGGTTTCAGTTGACAAGCGTGCAAATGTGCCGGTCTCTGCTATCACTAACAGGCTGCTGTCGGCCGAAAACGCTCCATGCGGAACTATCGGCAAGAATATTTCTCCTATGATGGCATCGGTTAGCCAGCGCGGGGCATTGTAAGGTGCACGCCGCCTGATTAGACTGCGCCGAAACTCGTACACACAGCCCTTTCAAGGACTTATATGATCAAGAAATGCTTGTTCCCAGCAGCCGGTTACGGTACTCGCTTCCTGCCAGCGACTAAAGCCATGCCCAAGGAAATGCTGCCGGTGGTAAACAAGCCACTGATCCAGTACGGCGTCGAAGAAGCACTGGACGCTGGCTTGAACGAAATCTCCATCGTCACCGGTCGCGGTAAGCGCGCCCTGGAAGACCATTTCGACATCAGCTACGAGCTGGAAAACCAGATCAAGGGCACCGACAAGGAAAAATACCTGGTCGGCATCCGCAAGCTGCTCGACAACTGCTCGTTCTCCTACACCCGCCAGACCGAAATGAAAGGCTTGGGCCACGCGATCCTGACCGGCCGTCCGCTGATTGGCGACGAGCCGTTCGCCGTGGTACTGGCGGACGACCTGTGCGTCAACCTCGAAGGCGACGGCGTACTGACCCAGATGGTCAAGCTGTACAAGCAGTTCCGCTGCTCGATCGTGGCCATCCAGGAAGTCGACCCGCAAGAGACCAACAAATACGGCGTGATCGCCGGCGAGATGATCCGTGACGACATCTACCGCGTGCACAGCATGGTCGAGAAGCCAAAACCTGAAGATGCGCCGTCTAACCTGGCCATCATCGGTCGCTACATCCTGACTCCGGACATCTTCGATCTGATCGAACAGACCGAGCCAGGCAAGGGCGGTGAAATCCAGATCACCGACGCCCTGATGAAGCAGGCCCAGAACGGCTGCGTCATGGCCTACAAGTTCAAGGGCAAGCGTTTCGACTGCGGCGGCGCCGAAGGCTACATCGACGCGACCAACTTCTGCTTCGAGAACTTCTACAAGACGGGCAAGGCGTACTGATAGCGCGCTCACCTGCTTGTACTGAGAAAGCCACCTTCGGGTGGCTTTTTCTTTTTCCGCGCCCATATTGCTGGCAACCCTTGCCCTGATGATGGCTGCGGGTATGCTGGTTGCCTGCCGAGGAGATAGACAATGGCCTACGATTTTGACCTTTATGTAATTGGCGCCGGTTCTGGCGGTGTGCGGGCGGCGCGGTTTGCGGCTGGGTTCGGCGCGAAAGTGGCCGTGGCCGAGAGTCGTTACTTGGGCGGCACCTGCGTGAACGTCGGTTGTGTGCCAAAGAAACTGCTGGTTTACGGCGCGCATTTTGCCGAGGATTTCGAACAGGCGTCCGGTTTCGGCTGGAGCCTGGATGAAGCGCAGTTCGACTGGGCGACGCTGATCGCCAACAAGGACCGCGAGATCAATCGTCTGAATGGCATTTACCGCAATCTGCTGGTCAACAGCGGTGTGACCCTGCATGAAGCTCACGCCAAAATCGTCGACCCGCATACCGTTGAGGTTAATGGCGAGCGTTTCACCGCAAAAAACATTTTGATCGCTACCGGCGGCTGGCCGCAGATCCCGGAGATTCCAGGGCATGAGCATGCGATCAGCTCCAACCAGGCGTTTTTCCTCAAGGAATTGCCCAAGCGCGTGCTGGTGGTGGGTGGTGGTTACATCGCCGTCGAATTCGCCGGGATTTTCCATGGCCTTGGCGCTCAGACCACCTTGCTCTACCGCGGTGAGTTGTTCCTGCGTGGCTTCGACGGTTCGGTGCGCAAGCACTTGCAGGAAGAGCTGACCAAGCGCGGCATGGAGCTGCAATTCAACGCCGACATCGAGCGCATCGACAAACTGGCGGATGGCAGCTTGAAAGTGACACTCAAGGATGGCCGCCAACTGGAAGCTGACTGCGTGTTCTACGCCACTGGGCGGCGCCCGATGCTGGACAATCTCGGGCTGGAAAACACCGGGGTGAAACTCGACAAGAAGGGTTTCATCGAAGTCGACGATCAATACCAGACCGCCGAGCCGTCAATCCTCGCCCTGGGTGATGTGATCGGACGCGTTCAGCTGACGCCGGTGGCGCTGGCCGAAGGTATGGCGGTGGCGCGGCGTCTGTTCAAGCCTGAGCAATACCGTCCGGTGGATTACAAGATGATCCCGACGGCGGTGTTCAGCTTGCCGAACATCGGCACCGTCGGCTTGACCGAAGAAGAAGCGCGCGATGCCGGACACGAGGTGGTGATCTACGAAAGCCGTTTCCGGCCAATGAAGCTGACCCTGACCGAATGCCAGGAACGCACGCTGATGAAGCTGGTGGTGGATGCCAAGACCGACAAGGTGCTGGGTTGCCACATGGTCGGACCAGATGCTGGCGAGATCGTCCAGGGCCTGGCTATTGCCTTGAAGGCGGGGGCCACCAAGCGCCACTTCGACGAAACCATCGGCGTGCACCCGACGGCCGCCGAAGAGTTTGTCACCATGCGTACGCCGGTCGCCGGTTAATCGTCCTTGAATGCGCCTGGCGCGTTCGCCAGGTGCATTGCCTTTCCTGTAGGAGCGAGCCTGCTCGCGAAGAACGTCAAGACACCGCGATCCTTCGGGTGGGACGCGCTATCGTTGACGATCATCGCGAGCATGCTCGCTCCTACAGTCTTCCAGGTCCGCTTGAGCCTTGCTCAGATCGATTTCCAGCGCCTTATTGATCTGAGACTGCTCCTCGACATTCTGTTTCAGCGACTGACTCTCCAGCAGGGCGACGCGCAGGCGTTCGTGGAGGAGGGTGCGTTCGCCGTCGACCCGGGTGACCTGCTCAAGCAACTGGTCCTGACGGGTATTGCTCTGCTTGAGCTGTTCTTGCATCAGGCCCAATTCCCGCAGCGTGCCGCGGTTTTCAGTCAGCAGGCGTTCGTTGTCGCGGTGTAGCTGGGTGATTTCGTCCTGACGCACCAGCGCGCTTTGCTGCGCCTGGCGCAACTCCATCTGCAACTGCTGCACCTGGCTTTCGTGGCGACTGTGTTCCTGCTCGCGCTGCTCTTTGACGGCGTTGCGGTAATGCTCCAGGGCGTCGCGGGCGTGCAGGTGCTTCTCCTCCAGCGAGCGGATTTGCTCGTCCTTGTCCTGCAAGCGCAAATCAAAATCGGCCAATGCCTGATTCAGTCCGGCGTTGCGGGTCTGTTCGGCCTGCAGCAGGGCACGGGTTTCGTGCAGTGCTTCGGACTCCTGGGCGAGCGCCAGGCTCTGAATCTCGTACTGCTGGTGCAGTTCGGTGTTGGCTTCCCGAGCTTCTTCAAGCTGCGTTTCCAGCGCCTTGCGTTGCAGCTCAAATTGCTCGCGCGCCTGATCAATAGGCTCTTGCGCCTGTTCCTTCAAGCGTTGCGCCAGGCGTGAAACCAGTGCCAATAACTCGGCATCGATGGGCTCGACCACCTCTGTCTCCGCCGGTTTGAAGTCTTCGCCCAGTTCCTTCAGATATCGATGAATCGTGGTTTTCGATCCGGTATTGCCCATTTCGATGCGCACGGCATCGATGCTCGGATTTTCACCGCGGGCGAGGATTGCCAAACGCGCAGCCTGAACGACTGCCTTATTTACACCGCCACGGGCCATGGTTTCTCCTGCCTTTTTTGCATGTGGTACGTACTACGTAAATACACATTGTACCATTCAATATTGAAAGATAAATACAGTGATAAGTTCACACGGGATATACTGGTATTACCCCGTGTGAGACAGCAAAAACCGGTTTAGTGCCAGTGAAAGCCGTACATTTTCGAGATTTGAGCCCATGACCGAACTGGATCGCTATCTGCAGGCCGCAACGCGCGACAACACCCGTCGCAGCTATCGCGCGGCCATTGAGCACTTCGAGGTGACCTGGGGAGGTTTCCTGCCGGCCACTGGCGACAGCGTGGCGCGCTATCTGGTTGCCCACGCGGGCGTGCTGTCGATCAATACCTTGAAGCTGCGATTGTCGGCGCTGGCGCAGTGGCACAACAGCCAGGGCTTCGCCGATCCGACGAAAGCGCCGGTGGTGCGCAAGGTGTTCAAGGGGATTCGTGCGTTGCATCCGACCCAGGAGAAACAGGCTGAGCCGCTACAGCTTCAGCATCTGGAGCAAGTGGTCGCGTGGCTGGAACAGGAAGCACAAAGCGCAATCGCGCAAAGCAACCGACCCATGCTCTTGCGTGCAAGGCGCGACCTGGCGCTGATCCTGTTGGGTTTCTGGCGTGGCTTTCGTAGTGATGAGCTATGTCGCTTGCAGATAGAACATGTTCAAGCCACCGCCGGTTCCGGCATCACCTTGTACCTGCCACGCAGCAAGAGTGATCGCGAGAACCTCGGCAAGACGTACCAGACCCCCGCGTTGCAGCGACTATGTCCGGTGCAGGCCTACATCAACTGGATCAGTGAAGCCGCCCTTGTGCGAGGACCGGTTTTTCGCGGCATAGATCGATGGGGTCATCTAAGCGAAGAGGGCCTGCACGCCAACAGCGTGATTCCGTTGTTGCGTCAGGCGCTCGAACGCGCAGGGATTGCAGCTGAGCTGTACACCAGCCATTCCTTGCGCCGTGGTTTCGCTTCATGGGCTCATCAGAGTGGCTGGGATTTGAAATCGCTAATGAGCTATGTGGGCTGGAAGGATATGAAGTCAGCCATGCGCTATATCGAGGCCAGCCCGTTTCTGGGCATGCCCCGACTTTCAGAGAACCCTTTGTAGGAGCGAGCCTGCTCGCGATGGATTTGAAGGCGCCGCGTTCTTTCAGGAACCCCGCGTCATCGTTGACGACCATCGCGAGCAGGCTCGCTCCTACAGGGGGCGTAGAGATCGTTTTCTTCTATTAATACTGTTGGCTAATAGCGAAAGCCAATCAGCAGCATCAGGTTTGCCAATGAGCCAACCGTCCGTCGAGTGGGTAAAGTTCTCTCCATCAACTTCTTAACCCCTGACGGAGAGTCAACGATGCCTATCATCAACAGCCAAGTTAAACCGTTCAAAGCTGATGCATTCAAAAATGGCGACTTCGTAAAAGTCTCGGACGCTGACCTGAAAGGCAAGTGGTCGGTCGTGTTCTTCTACCCAGCTGACTTCACCTTCGTTTGCCCAACCGAGCTGGAAGACCTGGCCGACAACTACGACGCATTCCAGAAGCTGGGCGTCGAGATCTACAGCGTCTCCACCGACACTCACTTCGCTCACGCTGCCTGGCACAACACCTCGCCAGCCATCGGCAAAATCCAGTACACCATGATCGGCGACCCGACCCACGCTATCTCCCGCAACTTCGACGTGCTGATCGAAGAAGCTGGCCTGGCTGACCGTGGCACCTTCGTCATCAACCCTGAAGGCCAGATCAAAATCGTTGAGCTGAACGACGGTGGTGTAGGTCGTGACGCTTCCGAACTGCTGCGCAAGATCAAGGCTGCCCAGTACGTCGCTGCTCACCCGGGCCAGGTTTGCCCAGCCAAGTGGAAAGAAGGCGAGGCCACTCTGGCGCCGTCCCTGGACCTGGTCGGCAAGATCTAAGTCCGTGACACGCTCCACAGGGCGGAGTCCGCACCTGATTAAGTAAGCTGCACCGCCCAATAAAAACGCCCGGGCGAGATTCGCTCGGGCGTTTTTTTATGCAAGAAATTCACTAAAGGAAATCGCCCGTATGTTGGACGCCAATCTTAAAGCCCAGTTGAAATCGTACCTGGAACGGGTCACCCAACCGATCGAGATCGTTGCTTCTCTCGACGACGGTGCGAAATCCCGGGAATTGCTCGAACTGTTGAAAGACGTTGCCAGTCTTTCCACCCAGATTACTTTGCTCGACAACGGTGAAGACGCACGCAAGCCATCGTTCTCGATCAATCGACCCGGTCAGGACATCAGCCTGCGTTTCGCCGGCATCCCGATGGGGCACGAGTTCACATCGCTGGTGCTGGCCCTGCTGCAAGTCGGCGGCCACCCTTCGAAAGCCAGTGCGGAAGTGATCGAACAGATCCGCTCGCTCAAAGGCGAGTTCAGCTTCGAGACCTACTTCTCGCTGTCCTGCCAGAACTGCCCGGACGTGGTCCAGGCGCTGAATCTGATGGCGGTACTCAACCCGAACATTCGCCACGTCGCCATCGACGGCGCTCTGTTCCAGGCCGAAGTCGATGAGCGCAAGATCATGGCTGTGCCAAGTATCTACCTCAACGGCGAAGTGTTCGGTCAGGGGCGCATGGGCCTGGAAGAAATCCTCGCCAAGATTGACACCAGTGGCGCTGAGCGCCAGGCCGAGAAAATCAGCGCCAAGCAAGCGTTTGACGTGCTGGTGGTGGGCGGTGGCCCGGCCGGTGCTTCGGCGGCGATCTACGCTGCGCGTAAAGGCATTCGCACCGGTGTCGCGGCTGAGCGTTTTGGTGGGCAGGTGCTCGACACCATGGCCATCGAGAACTTCATCTCCGTGCAGGAAACCGAAGGGCCGAAACTGGCCAGCGCGCTGGAAGAGCACGTCAAGCAATACGACGTCGACATCATGAATCTGCAACGGGCCACTTCGTTGATCCCGGCGAAGAACCCCGGAGAGTTGCACGAAGTTCGTTTCGAAAGCGGCGCCAGCCTGAAAACCAAGGCATTGATTCTCGCCACCGGCGCCCGCTGGCGCGAAATGGGCGTGCCGGGCGAGCAGGAATACAAGGCCAAAGGCGTGTGTTTCTGCCCGCACTGCGACGGCCCGTTGTTCAAGGGCAAGCGGGTTGCGGTTATCGGCGGCGGTAACTCCGGGGTTGAAGCGGCGATCGACCTGGCGGGTATCGTCAGCCACGTCACGCTGCTGGAATTCGACAGTAAGCTGCGCGCCGATGCGGTGCTGCAACGCAAACTGTTCAGCCTGCCCAACGTCGATGTGATCACCAGCGCACTGACCAGCGAAGTGAAGGGTGATGGTGAGAAGGTGAATGGCCTGGTCTACAAGGATCGCGATTCAGGCGAGTTCAAGACGATCAACCTCGAAGGCATCTTCGTGCAGATCGGTTTGCTGCCCAACACCGACTGGCTCAAGGGCACTGTCGAGTTGTCGCCCCGTGGCGAGATCATCGTCGATGCCCGTGGCGAGACTTCGCTGCCGGGCGTGTTCGCCGCCGGTGACGTGACCACCGTGCCGTACAAGCAGATCGTGATCGCAGTGGGCGAGGGCGCCAAGGCTTCCCTGAGCGCATTCGATCATCTGATTCGGACTTCGGCCCCGGCATAAGCGCCAGACCTGAAAACACAAAACCCCGTGAGCGATCACGGGGTTTTGTGTTTTGTGCAGGCCAAAATGTAGGAGCGAGCCTGCTCGCGATGGCGGTGTGTCATTCACTACTGTGGTGGCTGATATACCGCGATCGCGAGCAGGCTCGCTCCTACATGAGGTCTCAGAGCGGTGCGGGCTGGATGATCTCGACCCAGTAGCCATCCGGGTCCTTGATGAACGCCAGGCTCTTCATGCGACCGTCGCTCAGGCGTTTCTGGAAGTCACAGCCCAATGCTTCAAAGCGCTCGCAGGCAGCCACGACGTCCGGCACGGAAATGCAGATATGACCAAAGCCGCGCGGGTCGGTGTTGCCGTTATGGTAGGCGAAGTCCGGGTCGTTCTCGGTGCCGTGGTTATGGGTCAGCTCGAGAATGCCGGGGATCGATTTCATCCATTCGGTGCGGGCAGCAGCGTCAGCCGGGATCTGGGTCTTGTCGACCAGTGCCAGGAAGTACAGGCTGAATTCGGCTTCCGGGAAATCGCGTTTTTCCACCAGGGTAAAACCAAGGATGCGTGTGTAGAAATCCAGGGATTTGGTGATGTCCTTGACCCGCAGCATGGTGTGGTTGAAGACGAATTTCTGGGTGGCGTTGTCAGGCTGTGCGGTGACGCCGGGGAAGGTGTTCAGTTCGTGCAGGCTCATGGGCCCTCCGGAAAATAAGCGGGGCGATTGAATGGCGACAATGATACGCAAGGCGTGGGACATCACCAAACCCAAACCGTCGTCTATTGCCTGACAGCCGGTCGGGGCTCAGACTTCAGGGTTCAATAGCTGAGTGTTCATTGCAATGATTCGATTCGCTCCATCGGTTTTGACTCTCATGGGCGTGCTGTTCGCAGCGGCCAGTGCCCACGCCGAGACTCCGGTCATGACCTGGCCTGCCGGCTGGCAGGTGGAAGATATTGCGCAAGACAATGCCGCCTCCGGTGTCTCGCGCCAGCGGGCAGTTAAAAACGATCAAAGTGGTACGCCGGTGATGGTTATGGAGTTGACCATATCCGAGGTGCAAAGTGGGCATCAGGTGAATCTTGAAGGCGTGCTGCTGGAAATGCGCAAGTCAGTGCAAAAAGACTTTTTCCAGGGCGGCTATCAAAGCGTGTGCAATCGTATTCATTCAGCGACCTTGAGCCGTTTATCGGCACTGGAAACCACTTGCACCATCACGCAGAACGGACGTCATGTGCTGTCGCAAACTTTGGTGGCTGCGGTCGACGCCGATAAAGCCTACGTTCTTTCCTACGCGGGGCAGGCTGAGGCTTATAAGGCGAGTCAGGATGAAATAGAAACGGCTCGTAATGCTTTGAAACTTTAGTTTGAAGACTTTAGTAGCTGCAGGCTTTGCGCTGGGCTGGAAATGTTTAGATACCCAAATGGATTAAGCACAAAGTTAATCGGCAAGTAGCGAGTTGATCGGCCAATATCGTTGCGTTTGTATGATATTCATGAAAAAGCCCTGCATTCGCAGGGCTTTTTTATAACGTGAGGGCTTAGCCGCGCAACCAGGAATCAACGGTGCTGGCACCGTATTGTTCCTTCCATGCTTTGAGGCCGCGATGGTTGCCGCCCTTGGTTTCAATCAGTTCCCCGGTGTGTGGGTTCTGATAAACCTTGACCACGCGAGCGCGACGGGTTTTAGGCGCTGCGGCCTGTTGCAGGCCGGATTTCGCCGGGTTCGGATCGAGAATGGCGATGATGTCGCGCAGGCTCTTGCCGTAGGTTTTCATCAGCCCCTGGAGCTTTTCTTCGAATTCGATTTCTTTCTTGAGCCCGGCATCATTCTTCAGGGATTCAAGCTGCTTGAGCTGTTCTTGAAGGGCCTTTTCAGCTGCACGAAATTCAGCGAGTCTGGACAATATCTTTACTCCAATAGTGTGTTTGGCTGAAACCAACCGCAAACAAAGCTATAAGCCAAGAGCCTTGAAGCGACTCGGTGATTAGTGGCTCACCTGCCAAATTACCGCAGGCATGGAAAAATTGTAGTAGTTAATGAGCCAAGAGTAAATCATGTCTTTTTTTTCATGTAACAAGGCGCAGTATTTTGATTCGGTTTGGTGCGTTTTATGGTGGTTTCGTCGGTTCAAAGCATCGCTTAATCGACACTTAATGCACTAATGAACTCAGCGCCAGGCATCGGTCGGCCGAACAGATAGCCTTGCTGGAAGTTAACGTTATGCGCGGTCAGGTAATCACTTTGTTCCTGAGTCTCCACACCCTCGGCAACCATGGCCAGATCGAGCTTCACCGCGAGTTCGATGATGGTATCCAGAATATGGCTGGACAAGGCGTCCACGCCAATCATCGCAACGAAGCTCTGGTCGATTTTCAGGAAGTCCACATTGAACTGACGCAAATAGCCAAGACTGGAATGGCCGGTGCCGAAGTCGTCAATGGCGATCTTTACCCCAAGTTCATGTAATTGCTCGAACAGTTGATGGGTGAGGGCAGTGGGCTCGATCAGTTCGCGTTCGGTCAGCTCAAGCACCAGATGTATGGAGTCGGGCGCGAAAGCCGCAAGGAACTCCCGGCAGTCCTCCACCAGCTCCAGGTCCTGGCAATGGCTCGCGGTGATGTTGATGCCGATATGAAAGGGCTCATTGAATGATGCGGACAGCGGCGCGAGCAGGGCGGCGGTCTGCTGCATCAATGAACGAGTCATCGGCACGATCAGTCCGGAGTGTTCGGCAAAGGGTATGAACAGATCGGGGCGTACCAGGCCTTCTTTCGGATGATTCCAGCGCATCAGCACCTCGACCCCCGATATTTTTTTACTGTCGCCATGCACCACCGCCTGGAAGTAGGGGACGAACTCCATTGCTTCCATTGCACGTTTCATTTCATGGGTCGGGGAAGTTGAGCGCCTTTGCAGAACATGTCCGATAAGCGCGGACACCGCACCGAAGAATATCAGCAGGCTGAACAGGGCCGGATATTCGCTGCTCATGTAGCGCCAGGTTTCGCCTTCAGGAAAACCGGCTTTTACGCCAAAGGCATAGCGTGAAGAGTCGAGTTTGATTGGCGCCACCGGATAGTCAGGCAGGGCGCCTTGATGAAACTGGTTGTCAGCGTCTAACCAATTGGGGCCGACTTGCAGCACCAGCAAAGTATGGCTGCCGATCAAGCGCAGCACATTACTCAGATGAAACCCGTCCAGAGTGCTCAGCGCGCCACGTTTGCCTTCGCTCAGTCGATAGACCAGCAATGCGGTATCCGGTGTGACCGGATTGCCCTTCATCAGCAACAGTCGACCACCGTCATAGTCTCCGGGGGCGATCTTTTCGTGAATATCACCAAACAGGGAACTGCAATAATTGGTGTCGCCCCACAATAAATTGGTAGATCGAACGAAAGGCCGCCGCGTGACTTGTTCACGCAAGGCAAGATTAACGTCAATACAAGGTTGTCCCGCCAGCGGAAGTAAATCGCGAGCGGCTTGTGCGGTGTTATCCAGCATCAGTTCAAACTGTTGAAGCGCTTCTTCGGCCGTTTGTTCAGCGCTTTGCTTGAGTGCCCGCTCGGCCTGTACATAGAGAATGACGACGCCGAGCACGATCGGGAGCAATCCACTGGCGAGGGTTACCGCCGTCCTGATACCGCGTTTGCGGGTTTTTACCTTCAGTGGCATCTGTGAAACCTGTAGCGAAGAGGTAGGGCTCTCAAATGCTGGCGGCGATAAACGCCCTCCAAGAAGAGATCAGACTGGAGCCATGATAGTTGGCCGCGAGTACTTATGCCGTTCATCGATAGTCAAGCCGTTGTGCGAGTTTGATGAAGGCCAGGGCTGCCGGCGATGCCTGACGCTGGTCGAGCACCGCCAGGCCGACTTGTCGGACAACTACGGGCAATAAAGGTTTTTTCACGTAGCGGTTGTCGTCGTGCGCAGGCAACGAACTTTCGGCCACCACGGTCAAGGCATCGCCGCGACCCACGGTGTCCAGGGTGCTTAGCAATTGCGAGCAGCGAAAGCGGATGTTGGGGCTCAACCGGGCGCCATGAAACATCCGTGACACCAGTTCCGACGAACCCGCTTCGGTCAGGACAAACGGGTCGTCGCACAAGTCATTCAGACTCACGCTGTCGCGGTTCGTCAGGGGGTGATTGACGGGCAGCAGCGCGACCATCTGATCTTCGAGCAACGCAACCGTGTCGAAACGTTCGTCAGGCAGCACTACGAAACCGATATCAATCCGTCGCTCCTGCAGCCACTGGATCACCTGCCGGTCCGGACCTTCATCGATATGCACCTCGATACCCGGATGAACTGCGCGGTACTGCTTGAGGATCAATGGCAGCAATTTGATCGACGAGGTGGGGCCGAACGAGCCGATGCGCAAGGTCCCGCGCTTCATGCCCCGGGCATCCGCCGCTTCCTGGCGCAAGGTGTTGGCCAGGCCGAGCATGGCCCGGGCGCGCAGCAGAAGCTGTTGACCGATATCGCTGAGTTCAACCTGCGTCTGATGGCGCCGAAGCAGTTCGACGCCCAATTCCCGCTCCAGCGATTTCAACGCATGGGATACCGCGGACTGGCTGATACCCAGGCGATGGGCCGCTGCCGTGAAGCCGTTCAGCTCGGCGACGGTGGAGAAAATCTCCAGTTGAGTGAGGGTCATGAGTGTTTACTCATTTTACGATGACTAGGTATTAGTCAAATCATACGTCATCCAACAGAAATTCCATGTCGGGGACATATGACTACATGTGAACAGTGCAAGGCCCACTCCTCTGATGTGCCGGTTTATCTGAAGCTGGCGGCGGTCACCATGATTTGGGGCGGCACTTTCGTGGCTGGGCGGTTCCTGGCCGACACTCTCAGTCCGCTGCTTGCCGCCAGCCTGCGATTTCTGCTGGCCAGCGTGGCTTTGCTGCTGTTTTTGCTGATGGCTCGCGTGCCACTGACCCGGCCCAGTCCTCGGCAATGGCTGCAACTGGCGCTCCTGGGATTCTTCGGGATCTTCTTTTACAACCTCTGTTTCTTTTATGGCCTGCATTACATCAACGCATCGCGGGCATCGCTGATCGTGGCGCTGAATCCGGCCGTCATCGGGCTGGCCTCATGGCTGCTGTTCAAGGAGCGCCTGAGTCGGGCGAAAGTTGTTGGCATCGCAATCTGCATTGCTGGTACCAGCCTGGTGATCGTCAGTCGCACTCCGCATTTACTGGTTGGCAACGCCGAGGCCTGGATCGGTGATCTGCTGATTTTCGGTTGCGTGCTCGGCTGGGGCGTTTATTCACTGTTTTCCCGAGAGCTGAATCAAAGCCTTGGGCCCGTGCAAACGGTGACCTGGTCGATTCTGCTGGGCACCTTGATGCTGTGGGCCACCACTGCGATTCGCGGTGAGCTGAGCCTGAACGCACTCGCCAGCCTCGGTCCGCAACAGTGGCTGAGCCTGTTGTACCTGGGCGTGTTGGGATCAGCACTGGCCTACATCGGTTATTACGACGGCATCCGCAAAATCGGTGCGACCCGCTCCGGAGTGTTCATCGCCCTGAACCCGCTGACCGCCGTAATCCTCGGCGCGCTGCTGCTGGATGAACAGCTGACACCGGCGATGTATCTGGGAGGAGGGCTGATTCTGGCGGGGATTTTTCTCTGCAACAAACCCCTTGCGTCTGTGGCGAAAAAGCGGATTTTATACAGAAGGCGGACAAACTGATTTACGCTGTGTAGAATCAGGTTACGCATACAAGAATACGTCTTCTGGCAACAGAAGCTTCGCCCGCAAAAGCCTTGGGTCGACCATGAAGTTATTAGGGTTTCAATTGATCTACGGTGATTTCCTCGCCCGCAGCGTGCGGGGCATTTCCTGCGCGCCACCCACCGGTCTCAGCATTTCCAGCCACTAACCTTTGTTAATTGAGCAGAATGATGAGGCGCCAACCATGGCAGATTTATACGAAAACCCAATGGGCCTGATGGGCTTCGAGTTCATCGAATTCGCATCGCCGACCCCCAACACCCTGGAGCCGATCTTCGAGATCATGGGCTTCACCAAGGTCGCGACCCACCGTTCCAAGGACGTGCACCTGTATCGCCAGGGCGCGATCAACCTGATCCTCAACAACGAACCCCACAGCGTCGCTTCGTACTTCGCCGCCGAGCACGGCCCGTCGGTATGCGGCATGGCGTTCCGCGTCAAGGATTCGCAAAAAGCCTACAAGCGCGCCCTCGAACTCGGCGCCCAGCCCATCCACATCGAAACCGGTCCGATGGAACTGCACCTGCCAGCGATCAAAGGCATCGGTGGCGCGCCGCTGTACCTGATCGACCGTTTCGGTGAAGGCAGCTCGATCTATGACATCGACTTCGTTTACCTCGAGGGCGTAGACCGCCACCCGGTCGGCGCCGGTCTGAAGATCATCGACCACCTCACCCACAACGTGTACCGCGGTCGCATGGCCTACTGGGCGAATTTCTACGAGAAGCTGTTCAACTTCCGCGAGATCCGTTACTTCGACATCAAGGGTGAGTACACCGGCCTGACTTCCAAGGCCATGACCGCGCCGGACGGCATGATCCGCATTCCGCTGAACGAAGAGTCGTCCAAGGGCGCCGGGCAGATCGAAGAGTTCCTGATGCAGTTCAACGGCGAGGGCATCCAGCACGTGGCGTTCCTGTCCGATGATCTGGTCAAGACCTGGGACCACCTGAAAAGCATCGGCATGCGTTTCATGACCGCGCCGCCCGACACCTACTACGAAATGCTCGAAGGCCGTTTGCCGAACCACGGCGAGCCCGTGGGCGAGCTGCAAGCGCGGGGCATCTTGCTGGACGGTTCGTCCGAGGCGGGGGACAAGCGTCTGCTGTTGCAGATCTTCTCGGAAACCCTGATGGGGCCGGTGTTCTTCGAGTTCATCCAGCGCAAGGGTGATGATGGCTTCGGCGAAGGTAACTTCAAGGCATTGTTCGAATCGATCGAGCGTGATCAGGTCCGTCGTGGCGTGCTGTCCACCGACTGATCCGATTTACCGCTAAAAACTGTGGGAGCGAGCCTGCTCGCGATAGCGCCAGATCAGTCAACCGAGATGTTGAATGTCAGGCCCTCATCGCGAGCAGGCTCGCTCCCACATTTGTTTTGTATATGTATTAAGGGCGACGCTGACGCATCAAATGCTTGAACCCCTCAAACACCAGCACCACCACCGCCAGCCAGATCGGAATGTAGGTCAGCCATTCCCCGGCCTTGATGCTTTCCCCCAGCAACAGCGCCACGCCAAGCAACAGCACCGGCTCTACGTAACTCAACAAGCCGAACAGGCTGAACGGCAGCAAGCGGCTGGCGATGATATAGACCACCAGCGCCGAGGCACTGATCAGGCCGAGCAAGGGGATCAGCCACGCCAGGGCAGGGTATTGATTGAACACGCCGAAACCCTGTTCACCGCCGCGCACGAACCAGTATGCGACCGGCAACATCAATGTCATGTCCACCCAGAGACCGCCAAGGTTGTCGGTCTTCAGCCATTTACGCAGCACGAAGTACAGCGGATAGCCGATGACCACCAGCAGCGTGGCCCAGGAAAAACCGCCGACCTGGTACAGCTCGTTGATCACGCCCAGGCAGGCGAAGAACACCGCAATCTTTTGCAGGTACGAGAGGTTTTCGCCATAGGCGATACGCCCGGTCAGCACCATCGCCAGCGGCAACAGGAAATAGCCCAGCGACACGTCGAGGCTGTAGCCATTGAGTGGTGCCCACATGAACAGCCAGAGTTGAACGCCCAGCAATGCCGAAGAAAGGATCAGTGCCGCGATCAGTTTTGGCTCACCGGCCACCCGGCGCAGAAGGTCGATCGCACGCCGCCATTCGCCGGACACCACCATGAACACGGTCATGCAGGGCACGGTCAGCAGCATGCGCCAACCAAAAATCTCCACGCCGCTCAAAGGGGTGAGCAGCGAGGTGTAGTAATACATGACGGCAAACAGCGTCGAGGCTGAAACCGATAGAGCAATACCTTTAGACAAGCTTTCCTCGCGAGGTTGAACGTAAAACGGGGTGCGGAGGATACGCGGTTTTTGTGCTGAATATTGGCCGGATGATCGGAATTTTCAACATTTGGGCCGCGCCCGAAAACCCTGTAGGAGCGAGCCTGCTCGCGATGGTGTGTCAGCTACATCAATGTCGACTGACACTCCATCGCGAGCAGGCTCGCTCCTACAGTGGTCTTGTGTATCTCTTCAAAAGGTATGTGGTTTACGGCCGGAGACGAAATGGCTCACATCATTGAACCCCGGCGTCGACGCATGCCCCGGCGTCACCAGCGAGTCAATGAACGCCTCATCCTCGCCCGTGATCTTCACCGCCTGCGCCTTAGTGTAGGCATCCCACTGTTCTTCAG
Source organism: Pseudomonas putida (assembly GCF_003228315.1). Taxonomy (NCBI): domain Bacteria; kingdom Pseudomonadati; phylum Pseudomonadota; class Gammaproteobacteria; order Pseudomonadales; family Pseudomonadaceae; genus Pseudomonas; species Pseudomonas putida. The sequence goes on along the minus strand of NZ_CP029693.1, from coordinate 1,240,191 downwards.
TGCGCGGACCAACAATAGCCGAGGTGACGGCTGCGTTGTTCAGCACCCAGGCAATGGCGAACTCGACGATACCGACACCACGTTCCCGGGTGTATTGCTGGATCTGCTGGGCAATACGCAGCGATTCGACTCGCCACTCGGTTTCCAGGATGCGTTTGTCGGCACGCCCCGCGCGGCTGTTGGCGTCGGGTTTCACGTCCGGCGCGTATTTGCCACTGAGCACGCCCCGCGCCAGCGGGCTGTAAGGCACCACACCCAGGCCGTAGTCTTGCGCGGCGGTAATCTGCTCGGTTTCGGCCTGACGATTGACGATGTTGTACAGCGGCTGGCTGATGACGGGCCGATCGACGCCCAGCTTGTCGGCCACACGGATGACCTCGGCGATACGCCAGCCCCGGTAGTTCGACAACCCCCAATAGCGTACCTTGCCCTGGCGAATCAGATCGCCAATGGCCGATACCGTGACCTCCAGCGGCGTGTTGTGGTCCTCACGATGAAGGTAATAAATATCGAGATAGTCGGTGCCCAAACGCGCGAGGCTCGCGTCGATACCGTTGAAGATGTGTTTGCGGCTCAAGCCGCTGCGGTTAGGCACGCCGTCCACCGGGCCGAAACCGACCTTGGTGGCCAGCACCCATTCATGGCGGCGGCTGGCGATCGCTTCGCCGACGATTTCTTCGGAACGACCGCTGGTGTAGACGTCGGCGGTGTCGATGAAATTGACGCCCTGGTCCCAGGCCTTGTCGATGATCCGCAGGGAATCTTCGGTGCTGGTCTGTTCGCCGAACATCATGGTGCCCAGGGTCAGGGTGGAGACCTGCAAACCCGAATGACCCAGCGTGCGATAGCTCATGTTGAAGTCCTTTTGCCAATGGGAAAGGCTTCAATCAAATACCAGAACTACTACATGGATCAAACTGATTTACCCAACACCGCAAAACAACATGTGGGAGCGAGCCTGCTCGCGAAGGCGGGGTCACAGCCAACATCAATGTTGAATGTAAATCCGTTTTCGCGAGCAGGCTCGCTCCCACAGTGGATGGGTGTTGATCAGACTCGCAACGTACGGGTCATGCGCAACGCCAGCACGCTACCGCCAACAATCACCCCCGCCAGCAGATACAACGCCGCATCGGTCGACCCCGTACTGTCCTTGACCCAACCCACCAGATACGGGCTGAGGAAACCCGCCATCTGCCCCATGGAGTTGATCAACGCCAAACCACCGGCCGCCGCGCCGGCACTCAGCATCGCTGTCGGCACAGGCCAGAACATCGGCAAACCGGTGAGCGCGCCCATGGTCGCGAGTGTCAGGCCGAGAATGGCAATGGCCGGGTTGGCGGCGAAGTTCACCGCGATCAGCAGGCCCAGCGCACCCATCAGCATCGGCACTACCAAATGCCAGCGACGTTCCTTGCGCAGGTCCGCCGAGCGACCCACCAGCAGCATGAAGACCGCCGCTAGCAGATAAGGAATCGCACTCAGCCAGCCAATCACCAGGTTATCGCTGAAGCCCAGGTTCTTGATGATCGACGGCAACCAGAAGTTGATCGCGTACACGCCGCTCTGGATGCAGAAGTAGATCAGACCGAACGCCCAGATCGCCGGGTTCTTGAACACCGCCAGCAGCGAATCGGAAGTGGTTTTCGGCTTGTTGGCCAAGTCTTCGGCGTGGTCGGCCTGCAGAACCGAACGCTCGAAAGGCGTGAGCCATTTGGCGTTGGCGTAACTGTCGCTGAGCAGGAAATAGGCGAGGGCGCCGAGGATCACGGTGGGGATGCCTTGCAGCAAAAACATCCACTGCCAGCCCGCCAGACCGCCTTGCCCGGCGGCGAAGTGGTTGAGGATCCAGCCGGAGAACGGGCTGCCCAGCAAACCGGAGACCGGGATCGCCGACATGAACAGCGCCATGATGCGGCCACGGCGGAAGGTCGGGAACCACTGCGACAGATAGAGCACCACACCGGGGAAGAAGCCGGCTTCGGCGGCGCCGGTGAACAGCCGCAGCGTATAGAACTCGGTCGGCGTGGTGACGAACAACAGGCAGGTCGACAACGTGCCCCAAGTGATCATCATCAGCGCGATCCAGCGCCGCGGGCCGAATTTGGTCAACGCGAGGTTGCTCGGCACTCCGCACAACACGTAGCCGATGAAGAAGATCCCGGCCCCGAGGCCGTACACGGTTTCGCTGAACTTCAGCGCATCAAGCATCTGCAACTTGGCGAAGCCAACGTTCACCCGGTCGAGGTAGTTGAACAGGTAGCAGATGAAAATGAAGGGGATCAAACGCAGGGTAATGCGTTTGTAGACGGCATTTTTTTCGTCAGCGATGGCCTGGGTTGCAGCGGCGCTCTGTGACATGGCGGGTTCTCTCTTTTTATGATTTTTTGCGATGCAAAGGGTAACGTTGATCGCCCTGAGAGTCTCGGACACCGCGCCGGTTGTTGTCTTTGTGCCGGCGCACAGGGTTTGCCATACAGCCCTGTGCGGGCGAACAATCGGCCCATCATGCATTCAAGGAACCCCGTCATGTTCGAACTCGATCACGACCTGGCCCAGGACATCGTCGACCGGGCGATGGCCATCCTGCCGTACAACGTCAACGTCATGGACAGTCAGGGGCTGATCCTCGGCAGCGGCGAGCCGGAGCGGATCAACACCCGCCATGAAGGCGCGCAACTGGTGTTGGCCAACGGTCGTGTGGTGGAGATCGATGCGCAGACCGCGATTCATCTCAAGGGCGTGCAGCCGGGCATCAACCTGCCGTTGATGCTGGACCAGCGTTTGATCGGTGTACTGGGCATCACCGGTGAGCCCGATCAACTGCGCACCTATGCCGCGCTCGTGCGCATGACCGCCGAAATGCTGGTGGGCCAGCGCAATCAGCAAGCCGAACAGCAATGGCGGCGCCAGCGTTGCGATGACTTGCTGGCGCTGTTGCTCAGCGATGCCGGAGACTCGCCACGCCTGATCGACGAAGCGCAGCAGTTGGGGCTCAAGCCGCAGATGAGCCGCGTACCGTATTTGTTTGAGCTGGGTTTGGAACACGGCCCGGGGCAAACCGTCGAGGCGCTCAGTGCCTGGCTGACGTCGCGTTATCCAGATAGTTGGTGCGTGAGTTCGGCCAAGTCCTCACTGCTCTGGTGCCGACCTGCTAGCCAGAACGTTGAGAACGAGCGCTTGCTGGAAAAACTCAACGGTCTGGGCTGGAACATCCTGCGCATCGCCGTGGGCGGACAGGCCGATGGGTTGAGCGGATTGCGCCGCTGCTACCGGCGGGTCGGTGATCTGCTGGCCTATGGTCGCGAGGTGCTGCCTGGATCGCGCTTGCTGACCCTCAACCGCTATCGCCTGCCGGTGATGCTCTGGCGCCACCGCAATGACGACGCCCTCGACGAGTTGCTCAACCCGCTGCGCAAAGTCATCGCCAAGGACAGCAACGGCCAGTTGCTGGCAACCCTGCGCAGCTGGTGCGACCACGACGGCCAGAGCCAGGCCTGCGCCGAAGCACTGGGCATTCATCGCAATAGCCTGCGCTACCGAATGGAGCGCATCGCCGAACTCAGTGGCGTCGATCCACTGCGCCTCGATGGCATGCTCGCGCTTTACCTCGGCGTGCAACTGCTCCCGCAGACCGACACCCCTCCATAAACGCACACCCGCCACCTGTAGGAGCGAGCCTGCTCGCGATGGACGTCAACGATAACGCGCTCTACCTGGATGATCGTGTCGCCAGGACCTCCATCGCGAGCAGGCTCGCTCCTACAGTGGATTGTGTTGTTCCTCGGGTTTTGTGGAAATGAACAATAATCCTCATGCGCCCTTGTGCAGCAGACCGGCGTCATCGTGTTTGGCGGCTGGCAGGATGAGCGTATTGGAACTGGAGAATTCCCATGAAAATCGTGATTGCCCCTGACTCGTTCAAAGACAGCATCAGTGCTCAAGGCGCGGCCGACGCCATCGGGTTGGGTTTGCGGGAAGTCTGGCCCGATGCGCAGCTGATCAAATGCCCGATGGCCGACGGCGGGGAGGGCACCGTTGCGGCGGTGCTGGCAGCCTGTGGCGGCGAGCACCACCGCGCCGAGGTGCGAGGGCCTCTGGGCGATACCGCCTTTGCGAAGATGGGCTGGTTGCCTGAAAGCCGTACCGCGATCATCGAAATGGCCGAAGCCAGTGGCTTGCAATTGGTCCCGGTCAATCAACGTGACGCCTGTAACAGCAGCACCTTCGGCACCGGCCAACTGATCGGTTTCGCCCTCGACGCAGGCGCCCAGCGCATCATCCTCGCCATTGGCGGCAGCGCCACCAACGACGGTGGCGCCGGTGCGCTGCAGGCCCTGGGTCTGAAGTTGTTCGATGCACAGGGGCAACTTCTCCCGCCGGGTGGCTTGGCGCTGGCGAAACTGTTTCGCATGGACCTGAGCGAACTCGACCCGCGCATCAAGGATGTACGCTTCGACATCGCCGCCGATGTCGACAACCCGCTGTGCGGTCCCCACGGTGCGTCTGCGGTTTTCGGACCGCAAAAAGGCGCCACGCCAGAACAGGTGCAACTGCTCGATCATGCCCTCGGGCACTTCGCCGATCATTGCGCAAAAGCACTGGGTTGGGATGTACGAGACGAGCCAGGCAGTGGCGCGGCGGGTGGGTTGGGTTTTGCCGCCAAGGCGTTTTTCGACGCGCAGTTTTTGCCTGGGGTCGAAGTGGTCGCCGATCTGGTGGGCCTGGCCGATGCGATCGAAGGTGCCGACCTGGTGATTACCGGAGAAGGGCGTTTCGATGCGCAAACCCTGCGTGGCAAAACCCCCTTGGGCGTGGCGCAAATCGCGAATGAACAGGGCGTGCCGGTAATCGTCATCGCCGGTTCCCTGGGCGAGGATTATCAGGCGCTTTACCGACATGGCATCGATGCCGCGTTCTCTCTGGTCAACGGGCCGATCACGCTGGAGGAAGCTTGCATGAATGCGCCACGGTTACTGCGCGAGCGGGCGAGTGACATTGCGCGGGTATGGCGGATCGCCGCGTCACGCAATCCCCTGTAGGAGCGAGCCTGCTCGCGATGGTCGCCAACGATGACATGGGAAACCTGACACCCCACGGCGATCTTGAGTCCATCGCGAGCAGGCTCGCTCCTACAGTTGATGTGTTTTTTTATTCGGGTGGATCAATCTGAGCCAGCACTCGGTCCACCGTGATCTCCGTCAGCATCACGTTGTGGAGGGACAGTGATGCAGCGACGCAAGACTTTGTGGCTTTCAGCAAATTGCTTTAAACGCGCTTAAACAAAGGTGCGCAGCGGTTGCGCGCAGTTCGTCGCCTCATCTCAAAAATCAGCCTCTACCTGTCAACTTTGACAGTTACGCAGTTCTGCAAAAGCCTGTTTACTTTTCCCACGCGCAGAACGACGGGATGCGTTTGGGTAGTACCCGGCAGTATTCGCTCTGCTTTTCGAGCTGAAGCGCCATGGCATTCCATGACGCCAGTTTGTGCATACGGAGAGCGAAAGCATGGCTGGTTCAGATAAAAAACAGCAGAAGGTGGCGTCCAGTGAATCCGTCTCTGGAGGCGCCGCGCCGTTCGTGGTCCAGGACCCGGATGTCTCTCATTTTGTGATGACGGGTGAACCGAAAGGGCTGATCCCCAGGGCCAAGCTCGATTCAGATCAAACCACAACCATTACCACCTGGGCTAACCCTATTCCCGACGGGGATACCGAGTATTTCAGACTGCAAATTACACGTGCAGGCAGTAACGAGTGGACGACGCTCCAGGAGCATTCCCATACCGGTGGGGTTGCTTGGACGCCCAAGGTTTTCACTATTCCCAGTCCGTTTTTTCTGGATACGACCAATGAAGGTCCTTTTGACCTCAGGTACGAACACGAAAACGCCGGGCTGGTCAAAGACTGGTCGAATCGAGTGCGCATCCAGATCGACAAGATTCCACCCAATGGAGTGATACCTCCGAAAAATATGGTGTTTACCGTCACGTCTCCCATCACGGATGCCACGTTTGGCGCGAATGATTATCTGGAAGCAACGATCCCATTGTGGGATGGCGAGTTCGTTGACGTCAGCGTCGCCTTCGGCTGGCTGAAAGGTGAACTGCCCGAGGATCCTGCTGATATTGACCTGATCGGTCCGCAGCCAATTGCCCCTGGAGGTACAGTCAGAATTCCAAAAGGCAAGTTCATCGCGGCCGGCGACGGTATGTGCTGTGGTGGTTATGTCCTCATCGACAAGGCCGGCAACATCAGCGCGTTATCGCTGTATGAACTTATGTCCGTGGCGCTCGGTACATTACCTCCCAATCCTTTACCCAAACCCACGGCCGCGGACGCCACCGGCGGTGAGCTCCTGCGCTCCGATATCGTCGATGGCGGGGTTCTGGTCAATGTCCCCCGGATCACCAATGGCAAGCCCACTGATACCGTGGTCGTAAAATGGAAAGATCAGGAGCTCACCCCCGGTACACCGGTCGGTGGCAACCCTCAAGGCGGACTCAACATTTTCATGCCTTGGGACAGGATTTGGGCTGCGTACGGCAGTGCTACGGTTGGAGTGGTGGATCATCCATTGACTTACAAGGTCTTTCGCGGTGTAGAGCCTTTTCCCTCAGTGACTGAAATTGTCAAAGTCAATCTGTCCGCCCCGGGGCCGGTGATCAATCCCCCGAAACCGGAACCCGGCAACGATCAACTCAAGCCAGTCAGCCACCATCAACACCAGCGACAGTGCCGGTGGGCAGAAGCTGGGGATTGCCCTGGAATACGATGAGTTCGATCGGGAAATCAAGCGTGAGTTTGACCTCAATGGCGTCAAGCAGGAACTGACTCAGGTGTACAACGATGTCGATGGATTGGCTCAGCGGACATTGAAAGAGGGCACGTTGTTGTTGCGCGAAGAGAAGTATGGCTATGACCTGCGCAGCCGCCTGACCAGCTACGAATGTGCGGGTACCCAACCGCCCGTGGATCCTTACAACAAAGCCATCCAACGCCAGGTGTTTACGTTCAGTGCACTGGACAACATGCGCTTCGCCGTCACCACGTTTGCCGGTGGCACCAACCGCGCCACCTACACCTACGACACGGTCGACCCTGTGCAGTTGGTCAAAGTGGCCAACACCCATGCGGATTACCCGACCCAAATCGATCTGGTTTACAACAAGGACGGCCACCTGATCCGTGACGAAGCCGGGCGCACGCTCGATTACGATGCTCTTGGCCGGTTGATCAGCGTCAGCGAGCCTTCAGGCGGGGCGACGAAGAGCTACAACTACGACCCGTTGGATAAAACCGCGGGCATGAACGATGGCATGGAACAGGAGCAGCGCTTTTATAAGGGTGATCAATTGGCGAACCAGATAAAAGGCGCCAACAGCAGCACTTTCATGCGTGGCGATGATGTTGTGCTCGCGGAGCACCAGGCAGGTGCTGGCCCAAAGTCTTGATGCTGGCCGGTGATCGCAAGAACACCGTGTTTAGTGAAATGAGCAAGGCCGGGCACAAGGATGTGGTTTACACCGTGTATGGGTATCGCGGGGATGATGCATCGGTGAGCGGCGCGCTGGGTTACAACGGTGAACTGCGGGAAAGTAAGACCGGTTGGTATTTTCTGGGCAGCGGTTATAGGTCTTACCACCCTGGGTTGATGAAGTTTGGTAGTCCGGACAGTTTGAGTCCGTTCGAGGATGGGGGCATTAATGCCCGTGCGTATTGCAACGGTGATCCGACCAATCGTGAGGATCCAACAGGACATTGGAGTTTTTTCTCGATCCTTCGTGGAATTTTCGGAATAACGAAGAACGCTGGAACAAAAGCAGCAGGTGCCGGGGTGAAGGCGACGAAAACCGCAACGAAAGTAGCGCAAGCAACAACGACCAAAGTAAAAGTACCTGAACTGTCCAGGCATGTTTCACATGCAGGCCGCAGTAACGTTGCAAGATCAAAAATGTCCACCGAAAAAGTCTTGCCGAAACGGAAGGGGGGCTTTTTCGAAGATCTAAAACAAGGAAAAATCGAATACGAATACACAAAACCGGCGCCAGAAAAACTTCTGCGCCAGGTAAATGGGCCTAAGTTTGGAGATTCACTGGCTGATCCACCAAGTGGATTGGAGCAGTTGCAGACCCGGATTGACAAAGGGCCCGTACTCAAGAGCATGAAGACCATTAGGGGCAAAAGAACAACTGAGGAAATGAAAGCTATCCGATCTCACCGAAAGTAAGTCACACAGGTGTATCCATGCTCGGCACAGGGGAGGCGAACATGGGCGGGCTCTTTGCGGATTGGTTGCGTTGCAGTAGCCGATTTCAATCAAAACGTGATCGAAAACTCATTCATTGAAGCTTCAAGGCAACTCAATCAACCCAAGCTCCAACGCCTTCACCACCGCACACCCCCGGGAACTCACCCCGAATTTGCGCCGAATATTGGCAAAGTGATAATTCACGCCCGCTTCGGTGCAATTGAATATCCTGCCGATTTCCCAGGACGACTTGCCGATGGCACTCCACTGCAACACTTCTTTTTCTCTGGCCGTCAGTTTAATCGCCGAAGGATGTTCCGGTTCTTGATGCTGGAGGCGGGCAGGGGGAAGTGACGAACTGAACGAGGCTGAATGGGCGCGGTACATGTCGGATGTCTCCCATCGATCATCGATGATTGCGGGCTGTGCACAAAGGCCCTGCGTCAACGGCAGGGGGCACGCGCGTTTCCTTCGAAAGCCTGGGCAAGCGGCTGCCGGTGCAGTTTCTTTATATCCCCAAAGTAAAACTCTGTGACCTGTCACAAATCACAGGTAAGCCATTCGCGACAACTTAAGCTGCTGAAAAGATTCTTTTTTACCCTCGAAAAAAGAATCCCGCCGTGCTGGCGCGTTTTACGATTTGAGATAGTGTTGAGCGCAGGATCCCGCGCTATATGGAGAACGACATGCGCTACTCAGCCTTGACCCAACGAATTGCCGGCGACGGCGCTGCGGCCTGGCAGATCCACGATCGAGCGCTGGCATTGCGCGCACAGGGTGTCGATGTGTTGCTGTTGTCCATCGGCGATCCGGACTTCGATACACCACCGCCCATCGTTGAGGCCGCTATCTCCAGCCTGCTGGCCGGAGACACACACTATCCGGCGGTACGCGGCAGCCAGGGCCTGCGGGACAGCATCGCACGGCGGCACCGGCAACGCAGTGGCCAAGTAGTGGATGGCGACCATGTGATCGTGATGCCCGGCGCGCAGTGCGCGGTGTATTCGGTCGCGCAATGCCTGCTCGATCCCGGCGACGAGGTGATTGTCGCCGAACCCATGTACGTGACCTATGAAGGCGTGTTCGGCGCTTGCGGGGCGAAAGTGGTGCCGGTGCCGGTGCGGCCGGAGAACGGTTTTCGGGTCGACCCGACGGATGTTGCCGCGCTGATCACTCCGAAAACCCGCGCCCTTTTGCTCAACAGCCCGAACAATCCGTCGGGTGCCAGTTTGCCGCTGATGACCTGGCAGGCACTGGCGGTGCTGTGCACACGTCACGACCTATGGCTGATCAGCGATGAGGTCTACAGCGATCTGTTATACGAAGGTAAGCACATAAGCCCTGCGAGCCTGCCGGGTATGGCCGAGCGCACGGCAACCATCAACAGTCTGTCCAAATCCCACGCCATGAGCGGCTGGCGGGTGGGCTGGGTGATCGGGCCGAAACCCTTGGCCGAGCATCTGGTGAATCTTTCGATGTGCATGCTGTTCGGTATTCCGGACTTTATTCAGAACGCCGCGCAATTGGCACTGGATGAGGATCTGCCGGAGGTGGCGTCGATGCGCGAGGAGTACCGCCAGCGTCGTGATCTGGTGTGTGCCAGCCTGAACCAGTGCCCGGGTCTTCGGGCGATTCGGCCCGACGGCGGGATGTTCGTGATGGTCGATGTTCGCCAGACCGGGTTATCCGCCCAGCACTTTGCCGAGCGACTGCTGGAAGGGTACGGGGTGTCGGTATTGGCCGGCGAGGCGTTCGGGCCGAGTGCGGCGGGACACATTCGCCTTGGGTTGGTGGTGGATCAATTGAAACTGGCGGATGCCTGTCGGCGGATTGCGTTGTGTGCGATGGATCTTTTGGAGGCGCGGCGGGCCTGATGGTTTTGTCTGGTCTGTACCGGCCTCTTCGCGAGCAGGCTCGCTCCTACAGTGGACCCTGTGTTGAACACAACTTTTCGTGTCCACTGAAGATCCTTTGTGGGAGCGAGCCTGCTCGCGAAGGCTGACCTGCATACGCCGAATGTCTTAATCCTTCCACGCTCTCTCATTCACCAGATTCCCGGGGCGCTCTCCTGCCAGCGCAGCCAGCAGATTGTCCACCGCGCACCTGGCCATCGCCTCTCGCGTCTCGTGGGTTGCCGAGCCGATATGCGGCGTCGCCACCACATTGGCCAACTGCATCAGCGGCGAGTCCGGGTTCAGCGGCTCACGCTCGAACACATCCAGTCCCGCGCCACGAATCTGCCCGGAGCGCAACGCCTGGATCAGCGCCGACTCATCGACCACCTTGCCCCGCGAAATATTGATGAAGATCGTCTCGGGTCTCATCTGCGCGAACTGTTTGGCGCCGATCAGGCCTTCGGTTTCAGCGGTCAACGGCAAGGTCAGGCAAACGAAATCCGCCTCCTGCAACAGCTGCGGCAAGCTCCGGTATTGCGCATTGAACCGCTGCTCCACTGCCGGTTTCGGCGAATGACTGTGGTAGATCACCGGCATACCGAAACCGAAATGTCCGCGCTGGGCCAGGGCTTCACCGATGCGGCCCATGCCGATGATGCCCAGGGTCTTGCCGTGCACGTCGGTGCCAAAGTGCGCGGGGCCGATGTTGCGTTGCCACTGGCCGTTTCGCACCATGTTCGCCAGCTCCACCACGCGCCGTGCGGTGGCGAGGATCAGGGCGAAGCCGGTGTCCGCAGTGGTTTCGGTGAGCACGTCAGGGGTGTTCGTCAGCAGGATGCGCCGTTCGGTCAAGTAGTCGATGTCGTAGTTGTCGACGCCCACCGAGACGCTGGCGATGGCTTGGAGGTTGGGCGCCAGGTCCAGTAACGCAGCGTCGAGTTTCAGACTGGCGCCCAGCAAGCCATGGGCGCGGGGCAGGGCGGCGCGCAGTTGCGCCAGGCCTGCGGCATCAAGGCTGTCGATCAGTGTGACTTCGGCATGTTCCTGAAACCGGGCCATCAACGCCGGCGAGAGTTTCTTGTACAGCACAACCTGCTTTTTCATCGTGGATCTCTCTACTTCAATTCAGGAGTGGGCAGCGCGGGTCACGGCCACCGAAGGCCGCTCACGGTCACTGGCGCCGGGCTTGAGGAAAATGGTCAGCACCACCGAGAACATCAACGCGCCGCTCATCAGCAGGTACGACGCACCGGGCGAGCCGGTGGCACTGTTCAGGTAACCGACCAGATAGGACCCGCCGAAGGAACCGAGGGCACCCATGCTGTTGATCAACGCCATGGCACCGCCGGCGACGTTGGCTGGAAGGATTTCCGGGATGATTGCGAAGAACGGCCCGTAGGGTGCGTACATGCAAGCGCCGGCAATCACCAGCAGGGTGTAGGACCACCAGAAATGCTCGGCACCCAGGGCATAGGAGCCGTAAAAGGCAATGGAGGCGATCAACAGCGGGGGCCAGACGAAGCGCTTGCGCTTCTGCAATTTGTCCGAGCCCCAGGACACCAGCAGCATGCCGATCACCGCTGCCAGATACGGCAGCGCCGAGAGCCAGCCGGCCTGGACCATGTCCATCTGCGCGCCGGCCTTGAGGATCGACGGCAGCCACAACACGAAACCGTAGACACCGATGCTCCAGCAAAAGAACTGCAAGGCGAGGATGATCACCTTCGGTGAGCGGAACGCTTCGGCGTAGTTCTTCACGGCCTTGATGCCGACCTGTTCCGCCGCCAGCGCGCTTTCCAGATCCTGCTTTTCCTGCTCGCTGAGCCACTTGGCCTGGGCAGGACGATCATCAGCCAGCTTCCACCAGATAAACGCCCAGAGCACCGCCGGCAGGCCTTCGATGATGAACATCCAGCGCCAACTGAAGTGCTGCACCAGATAGCCCGAGACCACCGACATCCAGAGCATGGTCACCGGGTTTCCGAGGATCAGGAAGGTGTTGGCCCGGGAGCGTTCGGCGCGGGTGAACCAATGGCACAGGTAGATCAGCATCGCCGGCATCACCGCGGCTTCGACCACCCCGAGCATGAAGCGGATGACGATCAGCCAGTAGGCGTTGGACACGATCCCGGTCAATGTGGCGAGGCCGCCCCAGAGGATCAGGCTGACGAAGATCAGCTTCTTCACGCTGTGCTTCTGTGCGTAGATCGCCCCCGGTACCTGGAAGAAAAAGTAACCGAGGAAGAACAGCGCGCCGAGCAACGACGACAGGCCCGGGGTGATCATCAGGTCGGCGGCCATGCCGGAGGCGGCGGCGAAGCCGTAGTTGGCGCGGTCCAGGTACGCCAGGCTGTAGGTGATGAACACGATGGGCATGATGTACCACCAGCGGCGGGTGGCGAGGGTTGCGGTTTTCATCGGTGGTGCTCCTGAGCTTGTTGTTTTTGTCGCAGCAGGTAACGGTTCTAAATCTTCAGTGCTTTTACTGGCCTCATCGCGAGCAGGCTCACTCCCACAGGGATCGGTGGGGTGCATCAAATTTATGTTCCACACAAATCAACTGTAGGAGCGAGCCTGCTCGCGATGGCAGTCTCAAATTCGCCGTACATCTCAAGCCGTGTCGGCAACCCCTCCATATCCCCCCGACTCTGCACCGCCCGACTGCCAATCCAGTTCGCCCGTTTCACGGCGTCGACCATGCTGTGGTTCTCCAGCAGCGCGCTGATCAGGCCGACGGCAAACCCATCACCGGCGCCGACCGTATCGACCACGGTTTCCACCGGCACACCGGCCACGAATCCCTGGTCCAGCTGTGTGCGGTAGTACGCGCCGTGGGGGCCGAGCTTGATCGCCACCGCTTCCACACCCTTGTCCAGATAGAACGCAGCGATATCGGCCGGGTCTTCGAAACCGGTCAGCAAGCGACCTTCACTCAACCCCGGCAGCACCCAATGGGCGAGGGCGGCGAGGCGGTTGATCTCGCTGATCATCTGTTGCTCGCTGGCCCACAGGCTCGGCCGCAGATTGGGATCGAAGGACACGCTGCGCCCGGCCTCGCGCATGCGGGTCATCAGTTCAAAGGACATCTCCCGCGCAGTGGCAGACAGCGCAGGGGGAATGCCGGTGGCGTGCAGATGCCGCGCCTTGAGCAGTTCGGGAGCGATCGATTGAGGCGACAGGTGACTGGCCGCCGAGCCGCGCCGGAAATACTCGACCATCGGATCGTCGCCATCGTCGCTGCGGGACTTGAGCTGGAAGCCGGTGGGGTGTGCGGAGTCGATGGCCACGTTGCGGCAGTCCAGACCTTCGTTTTTCAAGGTATCGATCACGAAGCGCCCCAACGAGTCCGCGCCAACCCGACTCAGCCACGCCACCTTGAAGCCCAGGCGCGACAAGCCGATGGCGACGTTGCTGTCCGCACCGGCAATGCGCTTCTGGAAATGGTCGACCCTGGCCAGATCGCCGTTCTGATCGGCGACGAACATCGCCATGGTTTCGCCGAACGAGAGGATATCGATCTCAGACATGTGCGCTCTCCAGGCGGGATTGCCCGAGGCGCGCGAGGACCGCCACATGCTCACTGGTGAGCTGCACCAGGTCATCGCCTTGCAGCGGATATTCGGCGGCGCGCATCACGCCTTGCGCCATGTGCCGCAGCAGTTGTTCCCACTGAAGCACGTCGCTGGCAGCCGGCGGTATGGCGACCAGTTTGCCGTCCGCCCGGCGTGACACGGCCTTGCAGTGTACGTAGCCAACATGGCGCCCGAGCAACCGCGCGGCGCTGGCGGCCGACTGGTCCTGCCAATGCCAGTTGCCGATATCGAAGGTCATCTTGACCGGCAGCTTGTGTTGCTCGACGTCAGTGAAAAAACGCTGGAAGGGTTCGATGCGACCGCCGTGCAGGGTCTGGTCGTTTTCCACCAACAGTTGTACAGGGCTGTGGGCCAGCGCCTGGGCCAACGCCTGAAGATCGTTGTTGTCGGTGAAATACCCCAGGGACACCTTCAGCCATTTGGCACCGAAGGTTTGGGCGCGTTGCAGGGCGCTCATCAATTCGGGGTTGGGTTTCGACTGGCCGGCCAGCCACAGTTCCATGGGCGAGGAATACACGCTTTGCAGCCCTTTGGCCTGCGTTGCGTTGGACAGTTGCTCGGGCGCCTCACCGGTCAGCAATTCTTCGCGCCATTCGATATGCGTGGCGCCGGCGGCGGCCAGTATGTCGATGAAACTGCCCTGGCCGCGTTGGCGTACAAGGTCGGCACCGTAGCTGGAAAGGCTGATGGAAACGGCGGGTCTGTTCATTGTTTTTCTACCTCTGAAACCGGTTTCATTTTTGTTGAAAAAAATAGGGGGTGTTCTTGCGGGCCCCATCGCGAGCAAGCTTTGCTCCTACAAGATTACGGCGAGTTCGAATGGTGTGTCCGCCTCACAGCTGTAGGAGCAAAGCTTGCTCGCGATGGCGCCAGAACGGTCACCGACAAACCCCACGGGTCGACCCTCTAACAATCAACCGCGCCGAAAAATCCACAGTCTTCACCGGCCCGTCATCCCCCCGCAAACGCTTGAGCAGGCACTCGAAGGCACGGGCGCCAATCTCTTCAGTCGGCTGGGCGAGGGCGGTAATGCCGCTACCCACCAGCGGATACCAATCCAGGTCATCGAGAGCGATCAGCCCCACATCTTCAAACAGATTGCACTGAAGTTCGCGCAGCGCATGGGTACTCGCCAAGGCAGCAATGCCGTTGGCACAGAACAGCGCCTTCGGGCCTGGACCAGGCGTGTCGAGGAAGTCTTTGAGGTTGACGGTCAGTTCGCCGCCGGTTTCGACGATGCTCCCGCTAAGAGTCGGCCGCTGCGCGATCTGCTCCTTGAATCGGCTCACGCGCTCGATCCGCGAACTGGTGCCATCGAACGGCTCGGTCACCAGCAGCACGTCACGATAGCCGCGATGCTGCAGATGATTGAGGGCCATATCGACCGCCTGCGGGTTATCCAGCCCGACCATGTCACTCTCAAGGTGTTCGACCTTGCGATCCACCAGCACCAGTGGCATTTCCCGGTGCAGTTCGTGCAACTCGTCGCGGTGATGGCCGAGGGTGTTCACGATCAGGCCTTCGATGTTGTACGAGCGCAGCAGCGCCAGGTGCTGGCGTTCCTGCTCGTCATCGCGGTCGGTGTTGCACACCACCAGGCTGTAGCCGTGCTGACGGCAGGCGGTTTCCACTCCGTGCATCACGGCAATTGAATAAGGATTACGGATATCGGCGACGAGCATGCCGATCAGGCGTGTGCGCCCGCGTTTCAGCCCGCGAGCCATCTGGTTGGGGCGGTAGCCCAGTTCGGCAATCGCTTGTTCGATGCGCTGGGCAATGGCATCGGAGAGCAGGGCGCGGTCTTCGCCAATGAATCGCGAGACACTGGCCTTGGACACCTTGGCGTGTTCGGCCACGTCGAGCATGGTCACGCGGCTGCGCTGGGCGGCGGAGAAATCGTTCACGGGCTAAAACCTTGTTATTGGATTTATAAGGTCTGTGCGTTGCACTGAAACCGGTTTCAGAAGACACCAGAAGCCGCTTCGCCGTCAAGCCCCGTGTTAGCGATTGTCCGACAAATGGGCTCAGGCCAGGACGCTCAACCACGCCGAACCCAGCAACAGCAGGGCCATGCAGCGGTTGAACCTCTGAACGGCGCGGGGCGAACGCAACCAGCGACTCGACCCGGCACCGAGCAGCGCCCAAACGCCCAGGCATGGCAGGGAAATCAGGAAAAATGCCGCGGACAGATACAGCACATGGGCCATGCGATCTTCGCCAGCACCGGCGAAAACGCTCACTACTGCCAACGCCATCATCCACGTCTTCGGATTGATCCATTGCAGGCCGGCGGCGCCCAGCACGCCGAGGCGCGATTCGGTGTCCTGTGCGTTGATGGCTGTAACGGGCGCGCTGAAAATCTGCCATGCCAGATAGCTCAACCAGGCCTCGCCGGCCCATTGCATCAGCGTTTGCAGCAAGGGCCAGCGCACCAACGAAGCGCCAGCACCCGCGCCCACCAACAGCACGAGCAGGGCGGCACTCACGCAAGCACCCAGGATGATCGGCACGGCGGCGGACAGGCCGAATCGGGCACTGTTGCTCAGCACCAGAATATTGGTCGGGCCCGGGGTGATGGCGGCGACGAAGGCGAACAGCAGGAAGGGCAGGAACGTCGGGAATGAGGACAGCATCGCAGGCAAACTCCGGTGAAGATCAGTGAGTTTGATCTTCACGAATGCCGGGGTCAGCTGTCTGGAAGATTTGAGCAGCGCTTGCGGTACAACGCCGGTGTCAAGCCGTAGGCGCGTACGAACCAGCGGCCCAGATGACTCTGATCGGCAAAGCCCAGCGCCGTGGCCACTGCTGCCGGTTGTTCGCCTCGGGCGAGCATTCTCCGGGCGGTGGCCAGGCGCAATTGCACCAGGTAGGCATGGGGTGCCATGCCGTAGGCGGCCTTGAAGGCGCGGGTCAGGCGGAAGCGGTCGACACCTGTTGCGGCGGCCAGTTGGTCGAGGCCGATGTCTTCATGGGCGTGGGCATGCAGATACTCCCGAGCCTTTTGCGCCACCAGGGGCAGGCGTGGGTCTTCGCCATATCGGGTGCGCCAGTGCAGATGCCGGGTCAGGCACTCGATCACATTATCGAGTGCCGTCTGGCGAACCATCTTCAGTTCGCCGCGATGCAAGGATTCAAACGCCTGGCTGGTGGCGTGAGCCAGGCGCACATCGGTGGCCAGCGTATTGGCGAAGCTCAATTCGCTGTTGTCCGGCGCCCTGTCGAACACCGCGCCGAGTTCGTGTCTCAACCATTGCGGGTCGATGTAAAGCATGCGGTAGGTGAAGCCGTCGTCGGTCGGCGCTTCGCCGTCATGGATGTCACCCGGTTCCAGCAAAAACACCTTGCCCGGGGTGCTCTGATGCCTGGCCCGGCGGCAGTTGAATTGCTGCACCCCTTGCTCGGTCACACCCACCAGATAACTGTCGTGCCAGTGCGGGTCGTAGGCATGACCCTGGAAATGCGCGCGCAGTGTCTCGATGCCAGTGTCGGCATCCTGAGCCAGGTCGATCCAGTTGTGAGAAGTCATGATTGATCTGCGGGATATATGACTGACACATTTAACGCCTGTTGCGAGGGCGTTGCTAGAACGTTTGTGCATTGGTCACCGGGCACAAACGGCGAGCCATAGCGTAATTATTCAGCCGCGCCACTATCACCTCTGATAGTTGTGCGATGGGTGGTGCCGGGTTTAGGTTTCAGTGGACATGATCTGACCTGAGGTGCGAGAGATGAGTCGTATCGACCAATCCTCAACCAAAAGCCTTGCTGGAAACCCTACCGACATCGAATCTTGCCCGGGGGTGCAAATTTGCTCCCCGGGCAATATCAGGGGGTGGCGAACGTCTTCAACCACAGCCTCATTCTGCTGGGATGAACCTTATGCAATGTGTTCAATCTGCCCGGATGCTGTTGGTTACGAAGTGACTGGAGAAGGAATAGCCCCACACAGTGTGACGCGCCCGCCTTGTGAAATATCGGGATTGCAAGCCAATGTCGAATACTTGCTCCATTTCACCGCCAAAGCAGCCGGAAACAATGTTTCAACGGTTAGTTCTTATCGCTTGCTCAAGCTAAAACCTCCTGGTAAACCCGGCACTCTCGAGCTGACCGACTTGACGCATGCGTCGGCAACCTTGCAGTGGGAGGCTTCGAATCCGGAGTTCAGAGGCACCCGTTTCCGGGTTTATCTGAACGGGTTTCTGGTAAGAGTGGTGACTGAGCCTCGAGTCAGCCTGACGCATTTGTCAGAACACACCGATTTTCGGGTTGAAGTGCGAGCCGTGAATGATGCAGGCATTTCCCAGCCGAGCTTCAACACCTTCAGGACCAAACTGCGCCCGCCAACCAACCTGAGGTTCAACCACCGTAACGGGATTTGCAGATTGGCCTGGGACCCGGTTTTCAGGAAATACCCTGCCCATGACGTTTCCATCAATGGTCGAGTCTTCACTGTCGCCTCGGGGCGCTGGGGTCACAACTTCAAACTGTTGGATCTGTCTCCGGGACCGGTGCCGCACCATTTCAAATTCGTGGTTGTAGCGCGCCTGGATGATGCCCAGTCCGCTCCCGCCACCCTGGAAAGCACTGTAGAGGATGATGTTCCGCCCAGCCGTCCGGGTGCACCGGTCGTGAGTGATATCACCGACACCTCTGCGACCGTGACCTGGTCGCCATCGGACGATAATACGGGTGTTGCCGGATATCGCGTTGTCCTGAATGGCTTGCTTGTTTTTCGAACAGCCGACACTTTTTTCAACTTCAACGGACTGTCCAGTGGCACCTATCATCACGTATTTGTCCGTGCGCAAGACAAGGATGGCAACCTTTCTTCGTCCAGTGGCCTGGCCGTGTTCAAGACGACAGGGCAAGCGCCATCTCCCCGGCCTGATGCACCAGAAGCGAAAATCATTGCATTGACCTCCACTTCAGCCAGGCTGGAATGGAAATATCAGAAGGATATCCCTGTCTCAGGCGTCAGGATTCAGTTGGATGGTGAGTTCCACAGAGATATCCTGTTTCTCGAGTCCTATCGCTTGGACAACCTGCTGCCAAATGCCGAACACGAGATAAGCATTTCGGTTTTTGACGTCTTTGGGCAGCTATCCGACCCGACTGTTCTCATCCATGAGCCTCGCGACCTTATTCCACCCAGTATGCCGGGAAATCTGCACAAGACGGGTGCGACACGTGATTCGATCACATTGAAGTGGGACGACTCCACGGATGACGTCGGAGTTTACGAATATGTCATTTATAACAATCAAGAGTACTTCGACCGCACGCCCATGACGCAATACACGGCAGTGGATCTGCTCCCCGGCGCATATACGTTCGAAGTCTGTGCAATCGATGGTTCCGGGAATGTCTCCGATCGAGCCACGATCAGTACAAGCCTGGAAGGCGAGATATAGATGGCACTAAAGGTCACGGCTATTTCACCCAAACAAACCCGCCGCGATATTGATCGAAAACCCCAGTATCGCGGTATTGAACAAAAAGCCGACCAGCGATTGTGCCAATACGATTTTGCGCATGCCCCGCGTGGCGACACCGACATCCGCAGTTTGTACCGCCACACCGATGGTGAACGAGAAATACAGAAAGTCCCAGTAGTTGGGCGTGGTCAGGCCTTCGGCAAAGCGCAGCGCCGGCTCCTTGCCTTCCCAGGTGTAAAACAGTCGCGCGTAATGCACGCTGAAAATAACCCCGATCAACAACCATGAACCAATGACCGTCAACGCGGTGAAGCCGTAGTGCAGCAACTTGCGAGTGGTTTCCAGATCCTTGCTGCCGGCCAGTTCGAAAGTGATGGTCGCCAGGCTGGCAATCGCCGCAATGCATACGACAAACAGTACCAATCCGGCGTTTTCGTCTTCGATTTCGGCGATGCGTTTCACGTCCGTGGCTTTGGAGCGCACGGTGAGCCAGAACATCAGCACCAGATAGCTCCAGACCCCGATGTTCCAACCGATGAGGATTTTGCCGATGATCGAATCGGCGGGAATCAGAATGCCGGCCGCGATGCCGAGTGTCGTGGCGGCCGATAGGCGAGGGTGGGTGTGGGTGAGGAAAGGCATGGGGGCTCGATGGGTCGGGGTTTGCAATCACCTTAGCCCAGCGTTGCCTGAAATGACCACAATGCTCAAGGCAACTTCATCCCCTGAAGGAGCAAGGCTTGCCCGCGATAGCGGTGTAGCAGTCGATTATGATGGTGACCGTTACACCGCTATCGCGGGCAAGCCTTGCTCCTACAGGATGGTGGTGTTGGTTAGATTTTTTTCTGTCGCCCACGCACCCGCTTCATCACCACCACAAAAAACACCGGCACGAACACCACCGCCAAGGTCGCTGTGATCATCCCGCCAATCACCCCGGTCCCGATGGCTTGCTGACTCGCCGAGCTGGCGCCGGTGGCGATGGCCAGTGGCACCACGCCGAGGATGAAGGCCAGGGAGGTCATGACGATCGGCCGCAACCGCAGGCGCGCGGCCTGCAGGGTGGCGTCGATCAGGTCGTGGCCTTCGTCGACCAGGCTTTTGGCGAACTCGATGATCAGGATCGCGTTCTTCGCCGACAGGCCGATGATGGTGATCAGCCCGACCTTGAAGAACACGTCGTTGGGCATGCCGCGCAGGGTCACCGCCAGCACCGCGCCAAGCACACCCAGCGGCACCACCAGCAGCACCGAGGTCGGGATCGACCAGCTCTCGTACAAGGCCGCCAGACACAGGAATACGATCAGCAACGACAAACCGAGCAGGATCGGCGCCTGGCTGCCGGACAAGCGTTCCTGCAACGACAGGCCGGTCCATTCCTGCCCCAACCCTGGCGGCCCCAGTGCCACCAGCCGTTCGATTTCCGCCATGGCTTCACCAGTGCTGTAACCCGGCTTCGGCTCACCGGAAATGCTGATCGCCGGGTAGCCGTTGTAGCGTGTCAGTTGTGCCGGCCCCAAGGTCCATTTGGCCTGAACGAAGGCGGACAGCGGGACCATTTTTCCATCGTTGTTGCGCACATGCATTTTCAGCAGATCATCCACCTGACTGCGCTGACCACCTTCGGCTTGCACCACCACCCGTTGCATGCGTCCCTGATTGGGAAAGTCGTTGATGTAGCTCGAACCGACGGCAGTGGACAGCACGCTGCCGATATCGGCAAAGGACACGCCCAGCGCATTGGCCTGCTTGCGATCAACGATCAGTTGCAACTGTGGCGCCTCGGCCAGGGCGCTTTCGCGCACGTTCATCAGGACCGGGCTTTTCTCGGCGGCAGCCAGCAACTCAGTGCGTGCCTGCATCAGCGTGGCATGGCCGAGGCCACCACGGTCCTGCAAGCGGAACTCGAAACCGTTGGAGGTGCCGAGGCCGTCCACCGGTGGCGGCAAGACGGCGAACGCCATGGCGTCCTTGATCTGGCTCAGGGCGATGTTGGCGCGGTCGGCAATGGAACTGGCCGAGTCATCGCGACCACGCGCGGACCAGTCCTTCAGCGTGGTAAATGCCAGCGCCGCGTTCTGCCCGCTGCCGGAGAAGCTGAAGCCGAGAATCACCGTACTGTCGCCGACGCCCGGTTCGGTGGCGTTATGCGCTTCTATCTGTTCGACCACCTGCACCGTGCGGTTCTTGCTCGCGCCCGGTGGCAACTGGATGTCGGTGATGGTGTAGCCCTGATCCTCCACGGGCAGGAACGAGGAGGGCAGACGACTGAATAGCAGCCCCAGGCCCACCAGCAGCACGACGTAGATCAGCAGGTAACGCCCGCTGCGTTTCAGTGCGTAGGCGACCCAGCCCTGATAGCGCGTGGTCAGTTGCTCGAAGCGACGATTGAACCAGCCAAAGAAGCCGGTTTTTTCGTGATGCTCGCCCTTGGCGATGGGCTTGAGCAGCGTCGCACACAGTGCCGGAGTCAAGGTCAGGGCCAGGAACGCCGAGAACAGGATCGAAGTGGCCATGGACAATGAGAACTGCTGGTAAATCACCCCCACCGATCCCTGCATGAACGCCATGGGGATGAACACCGCCACCAGCACCAGGGTGATGCCGATGATCGCGCCGGTGATCTGCTTCATTGCCTTGCGCGTCGCTTCCTTGGGCGACAGGCCTTCGGTGGCCATGATCCGTTCGACGTTTTCCACCACCACGATGGCATCGTCCACGAGGATGCCGATGGCCAGCACCATGCCGAACATGGTCAGCACGTTGATCGAGAAACCCAGGGCGAGCATGGTCGCGAACGTCCCCATCAGCGCCACCGGCACCACCAGCGTCGGAATCAGTGTGTAGCGGATGTTCTGCAGGAACAGGAACATCACCGCGAACACCAGCACCATCGCCTCGAGCAGGGTGTAGACCACTTTGGTGATCGAGACCTTGACGAAGGGCGAGGTGTCGTAGGGGATCTTGTATTCGACGTTGGCCGGGAAATAACGCGACAGTTCATCCATCTTCGCCCGCACCAGCGTTGCGGTGCTCAAGGCGTTGGCCCCCGGCGACAGTTGCACGCCGACGGCGGTCGACGGCTTGCCGTTCAGGCGCGTGGAGAACTGATAGTCCTGACTGCCGATCTCGACCCGCGCCACATCGGCAATGCGCACCGTTGAACCGTCGGGATTGGCCTTGAGTACGATGTCGGCGAATTCTTCCGGGGTCGACAACTGGCCTTTCACAAGAATGGTCGCGGTGATTTCCTGAGTTGAGCGGCTCGGCAAATCTCCAATGCTGCCCGCCGAGACTTGGGCGTTCTGCGCGGCGATGGCGGCGTTGACGTCAGCGGGTGTGAGGTTGAAGCCGATCAGTTTCTGCGGGTCGATCCAGATGCGCATCGCCCGTTCGGCGCCATACAACTGGGCCTTGCCGACCCCGTCCAGGCGCTTGATCTCGTTCATCACGTTGCGCGCCAGATAATCGCTGAGCGCCACGTCGTCGAGCTTGCCGTCGCTGGAGGTCAGGGTGATCAGCAGCAGGAAACCGGCGGAGACTTTCTCCACCTGCAAGCCCTGTTGGTTGACCGCCTGCGGCAGGCGCGACTCCACGACTTTCAGGCGGTTCTGCACGTCCACCTGGGCCATTTCCGGATCGGTGCCCGGCTGGAAGGTGGCCTTGATCGTCGCGCTGCCGAGGCTGCTTTGCGACTCGAAGTACAGCAGGTGATCGGCGCCGTTGAGTTCTTCCTCGATCAGGCTGACCACGCTCTCGTCCACGGTTTGCGCCGAAGCGCCCGGGTACACGGCATAGATTTCGATTTGCGGTGGCGCAACGTCCGGGTACTGCGCCACTGGCAGCTGCGGAATGGCCAGCGCACCGGCGAGCAGGATGAACAGGGCGACCACCCAGGCGAACACCGGGCGGTCGATAAAAAACTGCGGCATAAACAAGCGTCCTGCTTACTGGCCAGAAACCTGGGCAAGGGGAAGAGGGGAGTCGTCGATCTGCACTTTCTCGCCGGGGCGCGCATGCTGCAGGCCTTCGATGACAATGCGGTCGCCGGGCTTGAGGCCGCCGGTGACGATCCAGCGGTCGTTTTGCACCGGCCCCAGTTCCACCGGTTGCAGGCCGACGCGTTGTTCATCGTCGAGCAGCAGCACTTGCGCAATGCCGGCGCTGTCCCGTTGGATCGCCCGTTGCGGCACGCTGATACCTTGCTGATTGACCGCTTGCTCCAGGCGCACCCGCACGAAGCTGCCGGGCAGCAGGTCGAGGTCCGGGTTGGGGAATTCGCTGCGCAGGATGATCTGACCGGTGCCGGGGTCGACCGTGATGTCGGTGAACAGTAGCTTGCCCGGCAGCGGATAGAGGCTGCCGTCATCCTGAATCAGCGTGGCCTTGGCCTGTCCCTGACCCACTTCCTTGAGCTGGCCGGAGCGGAAGGCACGGCGCAGGTCGTTGAGTTCGCGGGTCGATTGGGTGAGGTCGGCGTGGATCGGGTTCAGTTGCTGAATCAATGCCAGTGGCGTGGTTTCGTTCTGACCGACCAATGCGCCTTCGGTGACCAGTGCGCGACCGATACGCCCGGAAATCGGCGCGGTGACGGTGGCGTAACCGAGGTTCAGTCTGGCTCGCTCCACCGCGGCTTTATTGGCGGCGACATCGGCCGCGGTTTGCCGAACGGCGGCCTGCGCATTGTCGTAGTCCTGGCCGCTGATGGCCTTGTCGTCGATCAATTGTGCGTAGCGCTGTTCTTGCAACTTCGCCTGGAACGCGTTGGCCTCGGCCTTGCGCAATGCCGCCTGGGCACTGTCGAGGTCGGCCTTGAACGGTGCCGGGTCGATGCGAAAAAGCACGTCGCCCTGTTTCACATCGCTGCCTTCGCGGAAGGTGCGTTGCAGGACCACGCCGGCGACGCGGGCACGGACTTCGGCGATGCGCGGCGCGACGATGCGCCCGCTCAGCTCGCTGCTGATCGACAGCGGCCCGGCGGAGAGGGTTTCGATGCGCACGGTGGCCAGCGGTGCCTGTTCTTCGGCGGTCGAGGCCTTGTCGCAGGCGCTCAGCGTCAATGCCAGCGCCAGAAGGCTGAGCTTGGCAAGCAGATGGTTTGACATGGATTACCCCAATATTGACCGACGCCATGCTACTGGGCGGCGGGGAGGGCAGCGGTGAAGCTTTGTTGGGGGTGTGTGAAATTGTGTAAGGGTTTTGCTCAGGTTTGGGTGCGGGCGTATATCCTTGAGGTCCTGTAATTTTTTGCGTCTGTGAGGCCGTCATCGCGAGCAGGCTCGCTCCTACAGTGGTTTCGTGGTGGTTACAAATGGTGTGCCCACCTCGGATTCCTTGTAGGAGCGAGCCTGCTCGCGATGGCGATTTACCGGACGCCACCGTAATTTTCTGGAAACACCCCATGCCCAACATCCTCCTGGTCGAAGACGACACCGCCCTCGCCGAACTGATCGCCAGCTACCTGGAACGCAACGGTTACAGCGTCAGCGTGCTCGGTCGTGGCGATCAGGTGCGCGAACGGGCGCGGGTCACGCCGCCGGACCTGGTTATCCTCGACCTGATGTTGCCCGGCCTCGACGGCCTGCAAGTCTGCCGCCTGCTGCGCGCCGATTCGGCGACCTTGCCGATCCTGATGCTCACTGCCCGCGACGACAGCCACGATCAGGTGCTGGGCCTGGAAATGGGCGCCGACGACTACGTCACCAAACCCTGCGAACCCCGGGTGCTGCTGGCCCGGGTGCGTACCCTGTTGCGCCGCAGCAGCCTCGGCGAGCCGCAGACCGCCAACGACCGCATCATCATGGGCAACCTGTGCATCGACTTGTCGGAGCGCACCGTGACCTGGCGCGGACAGGCGGTGGAGTTGTCCAGCGGCGAATACAACCTGCTGGTGGTGCTGGCCCGGCATGCCGGCGAAGTCTTGAGCCGCGACCAGATCCTGCAACGCCTGCGCGGCATTGAATTCAACGGCACCGATCGCTCGGTGGACGTGGCGATTTCCAAGCTGCGGCGCAAGTTCGACGACAGCGCCGGCGAGGCGCGCAAGATCAAGACGGTGTGGGGCAAGGGGTACCTGTTCAGCCGTTCCGAGTGGGAATGCTGAGCCGATGTTCAGAATCCTCTTTCGCCTGTATCTGGTCACCATCGTCTCGTTCAGCGCTGCCATTTATCTGGTGCCGGACCTGGTGGTCAAGGTGTTCCACGAGCGTTTCGTGACCTACAACCTCGATTATTCCCGAGGGCTGCAAACCCTGATCGTCAAGCAGTTCAAGGCGGTGCCAGGCGAGCAATGGCCAGCGCTGGCAACGGACATGGACAAGGAATTCCATCCGCTGCACATCGTCCTCAGCGGCAACGACGATCCTGATTTTTCCCTTGATGAACAGCAGCGCTTGCAGCGTGGCGAAAACGTGGTGCGCATTGGCGACTGGGGCTGGCGCACCCTGGCGGTGGCACCGCTGGACGAACACACCGTGGTGCAAATGGTGGTGCCGCCGGACCCGATGGACGTCAGCCTGTTGTACTGGAGCATCAACGTGCTGATCGGCGCGACCATGCTCGCTTGCCTGTTGCTGTGGCTGCGCCCGCACTGGCGGGACCTGGAAAGGCTCAAGGGGGCGGCCGAGCGCTTCGGCAAAGGTCATTTGAGCGAGCGCACGCAGATTGCGCCCAGTTCCAACATCGGCAGCCTGGCCAACGTCTTCGACACCATGGCCGGCGACATCGAAAACCTGCTGAACCAGCAACGCGATCTGCTCAATGCCGTCTCCCACGAACTGCGCACACCCCTGACCCGGCTGGATTTTGGCCTGGCCCTGGCGCTGTCCGATGACTTGCCCGCCACCAGCCGCGAGCGTCTGCAAGGCCTGGTGGATCACATTCGCGAACTCGATGAACTGGTGCTGGAGTTGCTGTCCTACAGTCGGCTGCAAAACCCGGCACGGGTCCCGGAGCAGGTCGAGGTGTCGCTGGATGAGTTCATCGACAGCATTCTGGGCAGCGTCGATGAGGAACAATCGTCGGACATCGTCATCGACGTGCTACTGCACGGCCAGCTCGAACGCTTCACCCTCGACCCGCGCCTGACCGCTCGCGCCCTGCAAAACCTGCTGCGCAACGCCATGCGTTACTGCGAAAAACGCATACAGATTGGCGTGAAGGTGTGCCCCAAGGGTTGTGAAATCCACGTGGACGATGACGGGATCGGCATTCCGGCTGACGAGCGCGAGCGGATCTTCGAGCCCTTCTACCGTCTCGACCGCAGTCGTGATCGCGCCACGGGCGGGTTTGGGTTGGGGCTGGCGATCAGTCGTCGGGCGCTGGAGGCGCAGGGTGGAACGCTGACTGTGGAAGCCTCGCCACTGGGTGGTGCGCGGTTCCGGTTGTGGTTGCCGACGCCCGATTGATACCGGCGACCTGTCATTCCTGACAGTAGTCACCGGTGGGTTTTGGGCGTTTCATTGTCCCCACGCAGTCAGGCTGTCGCGCCATGTACCGATGACTGGAGATTGGAAATGGGAACGCCGAACACAAGAATGGGCAAGGGCACGATCAACGCGATCAGGAAAGTCTGGGTCGATGCTATGTGGACGAATTTCGCCATGGTCATGCCGGAGGATGGTTGCTCCCGGCTGGCGGTCAGAATCGGTCCTAACCTCACGCCAGGGGGACAGGATCATTTTTTCGTGGGCGATAAAGTGAAATACACATTGATCCTGGACTCGTCGGGCGAATTTCCGAGAGCTCTGGACCTGGTGAAGTCGGGCACCAGAAGTGCTTGATTCACCGTTGTCCGGTGGTGGCTGTACCGGCCTCATCGCGGGCAAGCCTTGCTCCTACAGGATTGATGTTGTTGATGGATGTCGCGCACGACGCACGTCCTGTAGGAGCAACGCTTGTCCGCGATGACGGCATGAAGGTCACAACATCAAGTGCTCAGCCGACCTTGCACCAGCTTGGCCATCTCCTCCAGATCCCCCATCGGATGCCGCCCAATCAACATCCACGCATGCTCCACGTCGGCCCAATAGACAATGTTCATTTCATGCCGGATCTCCCGGGCGAACTGCCGGCTGCCTTTGTTGGAGCGGGTGATGCACAGAGCCAAGGGGCCGTACGCCGGATCCAGGTAGGTGATCTGGGCGATGGGCACGCCGTCGTATTCGAGGATTTGCGCCCGCTTGAATTCGGCGCGCGGCAAGGTCAGTTGCGCCGGCGCCAGGCGCAAGCCCAGGCGCGCATCGATGGTGCGCAACTGCGTGCGCTGGGCGGCTTCGTCGCTGGGCAGGTGGTCAAGGGTTTGCGGCACGTAGAGCACCATGTAGTCCGCCACCAATTGCCGCCAGTTGGCTTTTTCCTGACTCATTTGCCAACCGAGGAACAAACGATCCGCCAGCACGCCACCTGCCAGCAATCCGGCGGCCGCTGTGAGAAACCAGCGACGACTGAGTGGCGGGCGGGCCGGTGCGGGGAGGTTGTCGAGCATGGCCTGCAGGCGATGCAAGGGCGCCTTGTGCTCC